>JBDHCH010000306.1:0-4596 GCA_039592115.1 Gemmatimonadota bacterium
CCATCAAAAACCCGACTGGTTGAGATGGGGCTGAAGGGACCGTTCGCCAAGGACGCCCAGGCGCGGCGGAGCCGTGCCAGGAGTCGCCTCGGGGACCTGTTCAGCTACCTGGGGATGAGGATCGATACCCCCAAAAAGGATTGGGGCCCCACCCGCCTACGCCTGATACAGGCCGGATTCCGGGAGCAATCAGCGCTCCCGATCTTCCTGGGTGTTCGGATCGGAGGAGCGGTTCTCCTCTTCATCTACGGCGTGTTGGGCGGCGCTGCCATCGAGCTTTCCGGTTCCCTGGCAATGCTCCTGGGGATCGTCGGTGGAGCGTCGGGGTGGATCGTGCCCGACTTCCTCGTCAGCAGCCGGATTGCCAGACGTCAAAAGGAGATGCAGAAGGCGCTGCCGGACGCCGTGGACCTCCTGGTCATCTGCGTGGAGGCCGGCTTGGGGTTGAACCAGGCCTTTCAGCGCGTAGCCATCGAGATGCGGCACCTGACAGAGCTCCTGACCATCGAGATCGCGCAGATGAATATGGAGGTCCGAGCTGGGACCCCACGAGACCACGCCTTGATGGCCCTGGCCGAGCGGACAGGGCTCCCAGACTTGCGGTCCCTGGCCACCATGCTGATCCAAACCGAGCGTTTCGGAACCTCCATTGCGGACTCCCTCAGGATCCACTCCGAGACCATGCGGACCAAGCGCCAGCAGAGGGCCGAAGAAGCGGCTGCCAAGACCACCATCAAAATGGTGTTTCCCTTGGGCATCTGCATCTTCCCCGCCCTTTTTGTCGTGGCCCTTGGACCCGCCGTCATCGGCATCTTCCAGACCTTTGCCCAGATGGGTGGATGAGGGGTCATGAGAATCGAGAACCGGACCCGAAAGACCCTCGTGGGAACCCGGGTGGATCTGGCCTCGACCTGGTGGGGTCGTTTGAAAGGATTCATCGGGCGGCAGGAACCGATCCCCGGGGAGGGAATCCTCCTCTGGCCGTGCAACGCCGTTCACACCTACGGGATGTCTTTTGACCTGGACATTCTCTTTCTGGACGAAAGGGGGAGGGTCCTGGAGATGATCCGGTCCTTCGCACCCTGGAAGAAGACCAGCAGGGTTCCCGGTGCCCGTTATGTGTTGGAGGGACCGCCGGGAATGATCGAGGAGTCCCAGACGGAGGTGGGTGATCTGCTGACCTGGTGGGATCCCGCCCCCCGGACCGTGTCCGACAGGATCCTCAACAGAAAAAGGACGGAGCCACAGCCCCTCACAGCCGCGAGAGAAACAGAATGAAGACGGTGGAGCCATTCATGGTAACCCCGCTTACTCCACCGGAGGGCCTTGGGGAGTTTGCGCCGGAGGCACGCAGGCCAAGGGAATTCACGCCTGAAGCGCCCACATCCCTGGAAGAGACTGGTCTTTCCGAGGCTCAGGTGATCGGGCTGCTCCTGAAGACCTTGTTCCAACAGGGGGGCCTCCTGGGGGACTCCCTGGCAGACGCGGTGGCGTTGCCTTTCGTGATTCTGGACGACCTCCTACTGACCATGACCCAGCGGCGGTTCGTGGAGGTTCTCGGGACCTCCGGGCACAGCCGAGGGGGGTATCAGTTCGAGTTGACGGACGAGGGGCGAAACCGAGCCGAGGCGGCGTTGGCCGCAAATCGCTACGTGGGACCTGCGCCCGTGCCCCTCGATCAGTTCCGCGAGTGGGTGAGGCGTCAATCGGTTCGGGACCATCGCGTTTCCCGGGATCGGCTCCAGGCTACCTTTGACGACCTGGTCCTTCCGTCCGACGTGATGGACGCCCTGGGACCGGCCGTGAACTCGGGGGGATCCATCTTCCTCCACGGTGCGCCGGGAAACGGGAAAACGGCCATCGCTGAGCGGTTGGGATCTTTGGTCTCTTCGGAGATCTACCTTCCCCACGCTCTCATGATCGATGGCCAAATCGTGGTGCTCTTCGATCCGGTCTACCACGAGCGGGTGGAGGACCCTTCAGAGATTCCGATCAACGGGCCGAGCTTGGTTCGCGCGGATTTCAGCAAGGATCGCCGGTTCGTGAAGGTGAAGCGCCCCACCGTCTTCGTCGGCGGTGAGCTGACCATGGATCAGTTGGACCTTCAGCTCAACCCCTACTCCAAGGTCTACCAGGCCCCCTTCCAGCTGAAGGCTGCAGGTGGAGTCCTGATCGTGGACGACTTCGGGCGTCAGCGGATGGGTCCGGCCGAGCTCCTGAACCGGTGGATCGTTCCCCTCGAAAAGGGATTCGACAATCTGACGTTGGATACTGGAGTCCGGTTTCCGGTTCCTTTCGACTGTATCCTCATCTTCGCCACGAACCTGAACCCAAGAGACTTGGTGGACGAGGCATTCCTGAGGCGGATTCAATTCAAGGTCGAGGTCCGGAGCCCAACCCGGAAGGACTTCGAACAGATATTCCGAATCAACTGTGACGAGGCTGAGTTGGAGTACGACCAGGAGGCCGTGGATTACCTCTTCGAGCGGTTCTTCGATGGATATGGGATCACCCCGCGAGGGTGCCATCCCAGGGACATCATCCATCACATCCGCTCCATCGCCACGTTCGAGGAGGGTGAGGCGACCTTCCATCCGGCTCTCCTGGGTCGGGCAGCAAAGGCATACTTCCTCGTTATGGAGGAGGAAATCCAGCCTGGGATCGCGTCGATCCCCATCACCATGAGATATGACCATGACGGATGAACAGAAATCGGCATCGGATGCCGAAAAGATGCGGCTGTACATGGAAGGGCGAATGCAGGATCGTCTATTCCACCTTGAGCGGGGGGAAAAGCGGCTCAAAGCGCGCATGCGATTCCTCAGTTTCGGGCTTGTTGCCGCTCTCGGCCTGGCCAGCGCAGCGTTCGTATGGCCCGGGGCGTTGGGGTTGAATGGCGAACCCGAGGATCCGGGTACCCTGAGCGTGCGGCATCTCGTGCTGGTGGACGGAAATGGCGACCCCCGGGGAGAGTGGAGAGTCGACGAGGAAGGGAACTCCCGGCTCACCTTTCAAGACCGCCAGGGGAAGACCCGCCTGAGCCTTTCGGTCCTGAGCGGTGGTTCCCCCGGACTGTCCCTGATCAACGCTGATGGACAGCGGCGAGCCGCGCTGGGCTTGCTCCCCGATGAGACGACGAGTCTGGTTTTCGCAGACGAATCCGGAGTCGCCAGGGCGGTTCTCGGCCTCGGACGGGGTGACGCGACCCATCTGGTCTTCGCGGACGCCCGAGGAAACAGCCAGGTGGCCTTGGGGGTGGACGGCAACGGCGCTGGAACCATGATGCTTCCTCCTGGGGGATCCGAGGGGATGCCGCCCGACGACCAGGAGGACAGTAACTGACGGCTCCCTTCCCCACGGTGCCGGACCCACTCGGGCACCCAGTGGGGAGCCCGCGGTTCGGATGGCTCGCACGAGAGCCCGTAAGAACAGAGGAAACGTGACGGTATGGCCCCCTCAGCGAGAGGCCTCTACCGCCTCCACTCGACGAGGATGTTTGCCATGACTCAGCAACAACAACCAATACTCTCCTACTCGCGTCTCGCGCAGTCGGAGCCAAGTGAGGGAGTTCCTGTCCGCCATGCGGTGAACAAGGCCTTCGCCGGTGTCACCTGGGCGATCCTCGCCATTGTCCTGGTCGTGTGGGCGGTGGTGGGTGCAGTCTTCTGGATCCCTCTCATGCTCCGCACGGTCCTTCAGTTCTCCCTCAGCCACCTGAAATCGGTCTTCGTGGGGAAACGTCCCGAGGGGGCCGCCAGGGCTCTTCAGAGTGCCGTGAGCTTTTACCGGAGGGGATTCGTCGTGGCCTTCGAGGTCATCATGAGGGAGGAGATCGACGGGAACGCCAAGGACCCGGAGACAGGAAACCTCCTTCTCTTGGAGCTGTTGTGGGCCGTCCCCGTCTGGTATCTGATTCTCTTCGGGGTAGGCGTGATCCAGGCTTCACCGGTGGATCTCTGGAACGGTTTCGGGTCCATCCAATGGGGTCAACTCCTGGGGAGTTTGTTCGACTGGTTCCGAGGGTAGAAAATGAGCTGAATCAGGGATGGGAGGGCGTCCCTCGACAGGGAGGGTTCCTCGAGAGGGCCGCACCTCTGGATCGGTGCGGAAAATGGCGGCAGGGCTCTGATACCCTTGGAGGAGATCCCCTCCCCCCGTACGGGGGAGGGGATCGTTTTCTTGGGCTCGGGCCCACGTTCTGTGCGGCAGGCCTCCGAGCCATGCCAAGTCCCCCGCGTTCAAGGCGTGGGCGCTGGAGGAAGCCAACCGGTATCTGCACGGGGTCTACATCGACTACTGGAACGACCCCTTCACTGTCGAGCCTGCCGTGGCCAAGGACATGCACCGGAAGGTTGGGAAGAACGCCGACCTGGAGGCCCTCTTCGCCGAAACCCTGACCCGCACGGTCTAAAACGACTTCACGATCCGCAATAAGAACCGACGGTGGCAGATTCCCAAGAGCCAGGCTCGAGGCATCCGGCTTGGTCACAAGGTCACTGTTGAGATTCGACTCGATGGCTCGGTCCACTTCCGGGTGCCCTCGCCAGATACCGTGCAAAACGGGCTGCCTAACAGCAGCCCGCCCCTTCTTCACCC
>JBDHCH010000307.1:0-4592 GCA_039592115.1 Gemmatimonadota bacterium
GGCGGAACTGAGGCCGCCAATTCCCGGGAAGCCTTCAGGGTCACTTCGGGTCTTCCTCGGATCCGCCGGCGAGAGACCGGTGTAGGACTGGCGGGCACGGGAGTTGCCCAACGGGTAAATGTGAGTCCGGTCCCCGTCCGTCCCTCCGTAGAACCGGGACCCCAATCAACTCGGTAGAGACGCATGGCAGACAGCTCTGAGCGACCCGATCTCGACCAGCCCGATGCTGACGGGCCTGAATTCCCGGAGTCCGAGGTTCCATCGAAGGAGCCCAGCCCGAGGCCGGAGAAGTCGGGGACCATCAAGCTCCCCCAGATTCTCTTCCTTGCCGTTGCCCTCTTCGCCTTCGGGTCCATCGGCGCCTTCGTGGGGGCCTGGGACAACCTCTGCTTCGACTGTCCCTCCATCGCTCAGATCTCCACCTGGGAGCCGGAACAAACCAGCAAGCTCTATAGTCACGACGGACGACTGATCGCCGAGATCGGTCTTGAACGCAGAACGCCGGTCGCTCTCGAGGCCCTCCCGGAGTACGTGCCTCAGGCCTTCCTGGCCATCGAGGACAAACGCTTCTACTCCCACCGGGGGTATGACCTCCGGGGGATCGCCCGGAGCGTGGTCCGAGTCCTTCTCAACCGGTCGTTCGCCGGGGGCGGGGGGAGCACCATCACACAGCAGCTTGCCCGGAACATGTTCGAAGAACGGATCGGCCGGGAAAAGCGAATTACGCGGAAGCTGAAGGAGCTCCAGGTCGCGTTGGCCTTGGAGCGAACCTACTCCAAGGACCAGATCCTCGAAGCATACATCAACCAGATCAACTACGACCGGGGTTGGTACGGGATCCAGACCGCGGCACGGAACTACTTCGGGAAGAGCGCCACCGAACTTAATGTGGCCGAGGCGGCGATGCTCGCCGCCATTCCCAACCTGCCAGCCTATTACAATCCCTTCAAACGCCCGGACAACGCCCTCCGGCGCCGGAACCTTGTCCTGGACCTGATGGTCCGGGAAGGGAACCTCGCGGAGGAGGAAGCGGTGGAGTGGAAGGCATGGCCCCTCCCAATCTCGGAGGCTGACGCCCAGGAGGGAGCGGCCCCGTTCTTCCAGGAGTGGGTGCGTCAGATGCTCGACGACCGCTTCGGGGACCAGCTCTATACCGGTGGCCTCCTCATCTACACGACCCTCGACCTGGAAATGCAGGCGGCGGCCCGCCAATCCATGGAAGAGGGGTGGGCGGAGATCGAGGCTCGGCCGGGCTACGAGCACCCCCTCTACGAGGAGTTCGTGGAGGAGACCGAAGCCTTCGAGAGTGGAGAAACTCCATACCTTCAGGGCATGTTCATCGCCCTGGATCCCCATTCAGGGGCCGTGAAGGCCATGATCGGCGGTCGAGATTTCCGGCACTCGAAATTCAACCGAGCGACTCAGGCTCTCCGGCAGGCCGGCTCCTCATTCAAGCCCTTCGTCTACACCTCCGCCCTGGCCAGCGGGATCCCCGCATCCCACGTCCTTGTGGATGCCCCTGTCGTCCTTCCCCAGGTCAGCGGGGAGGAATGGAAACCGTCGAATTTCACGGAGGAGTTCCTGGGCCCCATCACGATTCGAGAGGGGCTCCGGCGGTCCATCAACATGATCGCCATCAAGCTGGGACTGGAGGTGGGCCTGGAGACGGTGGCCCAGACCGCTCACCGGATGGGGATCCGAACCGAGATCGAGCGGTATCCCTCCACGGCCATCGGAGCCGCAGAGGTCATCCCCCTCCAGATGGCGGAGGCCTATTCGACCTTCTCCACCCTCGGCACCCGGGTCAGGCCGCATCCGATCATTCGCGTGGTCAGCCCTGAGGGAGAGGTTTTATGGGAGCCCCAGCCAGAGCGGACGGAGGTCCTGGACTCCCTGACCTCCCGGGTGATGGTTTCCATGTTGGAGGACGTCGTGGCCCAGGGCACGGCCTATACCGCGGTCCGGGTCCGGGGAGAGCTCCCCCACGAAGTCCCGGCTGGCGGAAAGACCGGTACGACCAACGACGGTACCGATGTGTGGTTCCTGGGATTTACTCCGAACCTCATGGCCGCCGTATGGTTCGGGATGGACCGGCCGGTCCCCATCTGGGAGCGCGCAACCGGGGGTGGCGATGCCGCTCCGGTGTGGGGCCGCTTCATGCGTCGCGTCTATTACGGTGGGGGGACCCGTGCGGAGGTGGATTCGGTTCTCCGCGCCCGGGGAATGCTGCCTCCCTTAGGTGCAACCCCAGAGCGGGCGACGAGCAGTTCAGCCACCGATCGGAGCACCGTGGGGGACGTTGACTCCTCAGAACCTGTGGAGGTTCGAGGGTTCCTCCTACCGATTCCCGAAGCCTGGCCGATCCTGGATCGCCTCACAACTCGGGAAGTGGATTCGAAAACAGGTCTTCTCGCGTCAAGGTGGTGTCCCGCTGAACAGGCCTACCTGGAGCTCTACCTACCCGGCACCGAGCCCACCGAACTGTGCGACATCAGTGGACCCAGGATCTTTCGCCGGGTCCCCACGCCCCAATGACCTCGGCTGACCCCGGGCGAGCCCCACTCTTCCTCTTCGAGACCACTACCGAGGTCTTCTGGGCCGAGGAGGTGGCGGAAGATGAAGGGGTTCCCGTCGAGGTCGTGCCTGCGCCCGAGGGGATGAACGATCTCTGTGGACTGGCGATCCGGACCCTGCAGGACCATGCCGGAGCATTCTCCCGGATCCTGGAGAAGGAGGGCATCTCCTTCACGGAGCACTTCTGACGGGATGCGATCCGCTGGCGACGGGCTGCCCGGGCCCGTGGGTCGTCATCGGGCCCCGGCGATCCTTCACCCTCCAGTGTTTCCGGACAACCGCTCGCGGACGAGGGGTGGGTTCGCGGCAGGCGCCTCTGGCCCCAAAGCCATGGCCTTCCCCAGCACTGCTCTGCCCCGGACGAGCCCATCCGGGTCCGCGGCGTGAACCTCCCCGAGAGGCTGCCCAACCTCGACGGCATCCCCGGGGGCGACGTGGAGGAGAAAACCCACCCTTGGATCGACTTCGTCGTGGACCTGCCGTCTTCCACCCCCCAGCTCCACAACCCCGTAGCCCAGGGCCAGCGGGTCCACACCCTGGACAAAACCGCTCTCCCGGGCCTCGACCGTTCCCCGGTGGGGAGCCGCCGGAATGCGGGACGGGTCCTCAACCACCCGAGGATCGCCGCCCTGTGCTTCGACCACCCGGGTCATCCGTTCAGCTCCCCTCCCCTCCCGGAGGGCGCCCTTGGCAACCTCGTACCCCGCTTCCGGGGAGGCCGCGAGCCCCCCGGCTACGAGCATTTCCCCGGCGAGAGCCAGTGAGAGATCCTCCAGCTCCGGGGGGCCCCTGCCCGCCAGGCACTCGAGGGCTTCCCGGGTTTCCAGGCCATTCCCGACGGCCCGGCCCAGCGGCATGTCCATCCCTGTGATGAGGGCCGTGGTCTTCACTCCCTTGCTCTCTCCGAGGCTCACCATCGTCCGGGCCAGAATGAGGCTCTCCCCGTGATCCGGAAGGAAGGACCCCGCTCCGGTCTTGACGTCCAGGACCAGTCCGCCGATCCCCTCCGCCAACTTCTTGCTCATGATGGACGCGGCGATGAGGGGGATGGAGGGAACGGTGGCGGTGGCGTCCCGGAGGGCATAGAGGTGACGATCGAGGGGTGCGATCTCCTCGGTCTGCCCGATCATGGCCAACCCGGTGTCCTCCAGGACGCGGAGGAACTCCTCCAGAGAGAGCTCCGTCCGAAAGCCTGGGATGGCCTCCAGTTTGTCCAGTGTCCCGGTGGTGTGTCCGAGGCCCCGCCCGGACATCATGGGGACGTAGGCACCGAGGGAAGCCACCAGCGGAGCCAGAACCAGGGAGGTCTTGTCCCCGACCCCACCGGTGGAGTGTTTGTCCACTTTGGGACCGGGGAGGTGGGAGAGATCCAGGACCGCGCCAGAATGGACCATGATGCGGAGGAGGTCGTCCAGCTCAGCCTGGCTCATCCCTCGGAAGTGAACCGCCATGAGGAAGGCGGCCATCTGGTAGTCGGAGATGTCACCGGCCAGATAGCCGTGAAAGAACGACTCCATCTCCTGGGTAGAGAGAGATTCGCCCTTCCGCTTGGATTCGATGGCCCTCGACGGGAGGAGCCGCATCAGCCAGAGCCGAACCTCTTCCGAGCTCCGGATACGGCGTCGTCCACCCGTTCCTTCACGTCCTCAGCCAGGTCGTCCCAGCGGTCTCCCGTAGTCTTCCTGATCTCGACAGCGGTCTTCCCCAAACGCTTTCGGGTTCCGGTCGCTGCCTTCCCGATGCGCTTCCGTGTCTTCTTTCCGCTCTCGGGTGCGGTGAGCACCGCCGCGGTGGCCCCGATGAGCGTGCCCAGGAGGAGGCCCGCCAAGAACCCAACCAACTGGTCCTGATCCAAGTTTCCCATGATCTCGCCATCCGGTTGAAAAACCATCCCGTGGTCCTTCAGTTCTACCTCTCTATATTACTCAACGGTCCAATTTGATGAGAGTACTTGGAATCGACTTCGGTGAGCGGCGCATCGGCGTCGCTGTGAGCGACCCGACGGGAACGGTGGCCTC
>JBDHCH010000308.1:0-4591 GCA_039592115.1 Gemmatimonadota bacterium
GCAACGGGGGGCCGGTCCCCGGCCAGCCACTGGGTGCAGCCCTCTGCAAACGGGACTCCGACATCCCCTGGACCATCGAGGCCCGGGCCTGGGAGGCACTGGATCCGGGGTGAGTACGGCCTCTTCGTTCCTTGACTCCTTGAAGATGCTCTTGCGTATCGGCTCGGGTTCGGAAGTGTGGGGAGTGACTCTTATGTTGATTCGAGATTGCTTCGAGGTACGTAGAGTCATCGACACCTGGATTCGTGAGAGTTGAAGAATGAGCACCAAACCGTTCCTCCCCACCCCCGACGCCCTCATCAAGGCCAAGCAGAAGCCCGATATCGTGGATGTACCGGGGCGCCTGGTCCTGTCCCTGGACGGTGAAGGTGGGCCGGACGAGCCAGGGTTCGCCCTTGCCATCGGGGCCCTCTACGGGATCTCCTATACGCTCCGCTTCGCCCGAAAGAAGGCGGGTCAGCCGGTCTTCAAGGTAGGGGTCTTGGAAGGCGAGTGGCGGGCCGAGGGGGAAGGCCTCTTCGTCGAGGAGGTTCCATCCCAGGACCAATGGCGTTGGCGTCTCCAGATGGGTGTGCCCGAGGATATGACTGAGGAGGAGGTGGCGACCGCGGTAGAATCGGCGGCCACCAAGCACGGAGGCAAGCTGGAGGGGAGCGAGGAGGTGAGGCGCATCCACCTTCTTCGTCTCGAGCCCGCCCGGTTCGCCCGGGTCCTCCACGTTGGCCCCTACGCTACTGAGCCCGAGAGCTTCGCCAAGATCGGTGAGTTCCTTGCCACGGAAGGATTGGAGCGGGAGCCCTGGCACGTGGAGGTGTATCTCTCCGATCCCAGCCGGACCGCTCCGGACAAACTCAAGACTGTTCTTCTGACCGAGATCCGCTGAGGCACCTCCGCGGAGACTTGTCTTGTTTCCGTGGGGATCCAGTACCCCATGACAGGCCAGGACATCGGTTACACCCTGCCTTCAGCTCGGTCCGGTCCCCTCGGGTGGCCTGCGAACCCGGCCGGAGGTCAGGGGCTGGACTGAAGGAGGCTCCTACCCACCTCCCTTCTCATACACGATCCGCCCGTCCACCACGGTCATGATGATCTCCATGTCCAGGACATCCTCCGGATCGATCTCCATGAGATTCAAGTCGGAGACGGTGAGGTCCGCGAGCTTCCCGGGCCGGATGGTACCCCTAAGGTCGTCATCGTAGGTGGCGTAGGCGGCGTCCAGGGTGTGCATCCGGATGGCATCGTGCATGGTGATCCGTTGTTCCGGGATCCACCCGCCTTCCGGCGTGCCATCGAAGCGGGTCCGGTTGACGGCGGCGTGAATCACGTACTTCGGGTGAGGCCTGAACGTGGCTCCCTGGGCCCCTGGAATGTCTGACCCCCCGATGATGGGCACCCCATTGTCCAGGAAACCTTTGAAGGGATGGGAGAGGGTTTCCCGCTCCGGCCCCAGCCGCCGAACGATCCACCGCATGTCGTCCCCCAGGTTGCTGGGGTTTACCTCGGCGATCAGCCCGAGATCGGCGAACCTGGGATAGAACTCATCCCGCATGGTCTGGGCGTGGATCACCCGGAAGCGGTCTACTGCCTCGGGCCCGAACTCCTCAGCGAGTTGTTCGTACTGGTCCAGGGTGAGAGCGATTCCTTTGTCCCCGATGGCGTGCGTGTTGACGGCGAACCCGTCCCCCACGGCGATTCTCATCATCCCGAGGATCTTGTGCAGGTTGGGTTCCCTCAACTCCGGGTCGTCACTTGAGTGGCGCCTGTAGTGCCCGCTGGTGCTGGGATCGTCCGCGTACGGGTCGAAGAGCAGGGCGCCATGGGATCCCATGAGGCCATCCATGTAGGCCTTGTAGGCACCATACCGGAGGAACCGGTCTCGTTGGCCGGTGACGGGATGGGTGTTCATCTCGATCCCGGCGTCGCGTATCTCCCCGCTGCGGCTCAGATCCAGTCGCATCCACACCCGGCTGGTGAGCTCTCCGTTCTCGTGCAGGGTGGCATAGAGGCGAGGGTAGGGTTCGTCGGTGATGTCGTGGATCTCCGTGATGCCTCGCTTCGCAAGCTCACGGAGTCCGGCGCGCATTTCGTTGAGGATTCTCTCCTCGGACTTTGGAGTGATGACGGCGCGAATTGCTTCGATGCCCGGGGACCCCTGGAGGATGAGGCCTGTGGGTGTGCCATCCGGGTTCAGGGCCATTCCTGGGAGGGCGGCCTCCTCAAGTCCGGCAGCCCGGAGTGCAACGGTGTTCGCCAGGTACAGCTCCCGGTCCCAGCTGTTGACGAAGACTGGGTGGCTCGGCGTGATGGGATCGATGGTCTGCCGGTGGGGTCTCCACCGATCCTCCTTCAGCCGCTCCCTTTCTCGCCAATCGGCCTCCCAGAGCCGGTGGCCATCCCAGGCCCCACCGGTGATCCACTCCCCGTCCGGGAGAATCCCGGCGACCCGGGTCAACTCGGCCACCAGACCCGCGTCCTCCGAGACCGCCATGAGGTCAGCATCGTTCAGGATGGCGCCATAGCCGTCGAAATGGGTGTGGCTGTCGATGAACCCGGGCATAACGAAGGCTCCCGCCATGTCGACGACCCGCGTGCCCGGTCCTTCGTAGGCATCGGCTTCTTCGTCCGAGCCCAGGACGGCGGTGATGGTGTTTCCGGTGATGACCACCGCCGTGGCCCAGGGCTGTTCGTCCTCCAGCGTATAAATTGACGCGTTCTCGAGGATCAGATCAGCTGGCGTGGGGCCATCCACCCCACAACCCACCAGACACGCCGGGAGCACCAGACAGGGTATCCTTCTCGCGAATTTCATGGACGTCGGCTCTCCAGTCTTCTTGAAACCAGCAGTCAGCGTTCGTGGACGACGGTGCCATCGACGATGGTGAAAAGCACCTCGGTTTGAAGGATCTCGAGGGGTTCCACTGAGAGGATGTCGCGGTCGAAGACGGTCAGGTCAGCGTACTTTCCGACCTCGATAGACCCTATGACATCCTCCAGGAAGGCTGCGTAGGCCGGCCAGATGGTATACCCCTTGAGGGCTTCTTCTCGGCTCAGGGCCTGTTTAGGCTGGAACCCTCCCTCGGGGGTCCCATCTTCGTTCATCCGCGTGACGGCGGCGAAGAAGCCGGTGAGGGGATTGTGGGAATAGATGGTGAAGTCCGAGCCGAAGGGCAGAGGGTTTCCTGCTTCAACGAACGACCGCCAGGGACTGGCGTACTCGGACACCCGCTCAAGACCCATGCGTTCCTCCAGGAACTCCATGTCGGAGGTGTGGTGGATTGGTTGGACGGAAGGGATCACCCCCAACCGGGAGAACCGCACCACGTCCTGAGGCCGGACGATCTCGGCGTGTTCCATCCTGAAGCGGACGTCCCCTGCCGACGCTTCCTCGAAGGCTTGCCCGAAGATATCCAACGCCTCCGCGACCGCCCGGGGCCCGATGGCGTGAGGACAAACCTGCATCTCTGTCCTCAGGGCTGCCCTGGAGACCTCCAGGAGGTGCTCGGGGGGGATTTCGTAAAGGCCCCGGTTCCCGGGATCGTCGGAGTAGGGCTCGAAGAAGGCCGCTCCGCGTGAACCCAGGGCCCCGTCAAAGAACACCTTCACGCTCCGAACCTGGAACAGACTCCGCCCGCCGTGGTTCACTACCCGGTGCCGACGGTAGTAATCTTCCAGGTCTCCGTCCCGAGGATTCTGAAGCATGGCGTTGACCCGGACGGTCAACTCGCCCTCGTCCACCAGCGCTTTGTAGGCCTCGATGAGGGTCGGGCCGATCCCCGCGTCGTGCCAGCCGGTGAGACCCACCTCGTTCCCCAGGGCCGCAGCCCGCTTGAAAACGTCCATGTACCACGACAGGGGCTTTTCGGGCTCGGGGAAATGATCCGACACGAGGTTGTTTCCCATGTTCACCAGAAAACCGGAGGGGGAGCCGTCGGCCTTTCGGCCGATGACTCCGCCGTACGGATCCGGCGTATCCCTGCCGATGCCCGCGACCTCCAGGGCTTTGGCGTTCACGAAGGCGGAGTTGCCGCCCCTACGATAGAGGAAGACCGGGTTATCCGGGGAGACAGCGCTCAACCCGTCGTGCTCGGGAATGGAGTTGTCTTCCCAGTCGTCCTGGTACCATCCCCCTCCGATGAGCCATTCCCCGGGCTCCATACCTGCGATCTCGGCAGCCACCCTCTCCACTACCTCGTCCCAGCTGGAGCTGCCCCGCACGCTGAAAGACTCCCCCTCCTCGGTGTTCCCAAGGTTGAAGGGGTGCCCGTGTGCGTCCACCATTCCGGGTGTCACCAGGGCGCCGTCCAGCTCGATGACTCGGGTGCCCGGACCGATGAACGATTCCACGGCGCCGTCGGAGCCCACGAAGACGATCACCCCGTTGGACACAGCCACCGCCTCCTGCATAGAGAAGGAGGGGTCGACGGTGGCCACCTTGCCGCCCCGCAGCACGAGATCAGCCGGCACTGGGGAAGAACAGGCTCCGAGGAACAATGCAAGGGAGGGAAGGGATAGGGCGGAGAGAAAGAAGATGCGTGCCATCTGGATAATCCAGTCCGGATTGTGGGAGCCGGAGGGAAAGTGGGTGGGCTAT
>JBDHCH010000309.1:0-4585 GCA_039592115.1 Gemmatimonadota bacterium
ACCGGACATACGTCCCTCTCACCGATCCGGACCCATGGCACTGACTCACCTGGTGGAACGCTACTGTGAGCTCCCTATCCGGCTAAGGAAGCCGTTGTGGCGGTTCCTACACTACCTGGTGGGGAAACTCGATGGGGAGGGGTCCACGCTGTTCCTGAACTACGGTTTCGCCGAAGGGAACGGGGCGGCTCCCCCCCTGGCTCTTGCCCCGGAGGAAGAGAAGGACCGAAACGCCATCCAACTCTACCACCATGTGTCAGCGGCGGTGGATCTCAGGAACGCCTCCGTGCTGGAGGTAGGGTGTGGAAGGGGAGGTGGAGCTGCGTTCCTCTCGCGGCGGCTTGAACCGTCGGAGTACATCGGGTTGGACATATCCAAGGCGACCACTGCCTTCTGTAACGAGATCCACAGAATCCCCTGCCTTTCCTTCGTCCAGGGTGAAGCCGAGCGGATCCCGTTTCCGGCAGACCGTTTCGAGGCGGTCATCAACATCGAATCGGCCCGGTGTTACGGAGACCTCGGCGCCTTCTTCCGCGAGGTCTTTCGGGTCTTGAAACCCCAAGGACACTTCCTTTTCGCCGATATATCCCGCCGTGGTGATCTCGACCGAACCCGGACAGGCCTGCTGAAGGCAGGTTTCCAGACCCTGCGAGCGTCGGACATCCGAGAGAACGTGATCCTCGCTCTCCGGCAGGATTCGGAGGCCAGGGAGGCGGCCATCGAGTCACGAGTTCCGGAGTTCATGAAACGGGGATTCCACGAGGTGTCCGCTACAGCGCGGAGCGACCGCTTCAGGGCCTTCGTGGATGGGGAGTTCGCCTACTGGAGTTTTGTGCTCAGAAAACCTCGCCATTCGCCTGACCGCCTCGAAGACCACGCTCCCGCCTGGAAAGAGTGAGGATTCCCATGAAGAGAGTCCTGCTGACCACCGTCTACAACAAGATGAACGTCATCACCGACATGGTCGCCGAGCATGTGAAGACCTATCCACGTGCGGGGGCCGTGGTCCGCGTCAGCCCCGGGTTGAGGTTCTTGAAGCAGAACGTACCTGAGGTGGAGGTGTTGGAGTACCCGACCTGGGAGGAGTTCACCCGGAAGCTCGAGGAGGGCTGGGATGTGGTGGGGTTCAGCGTGTACCTCTACCAGATCCCCGAGATCCTGGAAATGATCGACGCTGCCCGTGCGGAGGGTGTTTCAGAGATTTGGGCCGGAAACTACGGAGCTCCCTTCCCGCCGATCGAGGCGGCTGTTGATCGAGTCATCGAGGGCCCAGGGTTCGATGAGGTTGCGGGCCTCTTCGGATATGCCGTGGACCCGGACGGAGTCGAGCATCCTGCTATCCTGGCCACGGTGACCGCGATCTTCGACCTGCGCTTCTTCTCCTTCGGGATCTTGTACACCTCCTTCGGCTGCCCCTTCAAGTGTACCTTCTGCCAGACACCGACGTTCATCCAGGATCGGCTCACAGTCAGTACCGAGAGCATCGACCGGGTCCTGGCGTATTACCACGATCTGGGAATCAAATACATCGCCATTTTCGACGAGACGTTCGGCGCCGGTCACGCCCACTACGAGGAGGTAACCAGGCTCCTGGCCAAGTACCAGATGTATTGGGCTGCCCAGTCCCGCGTGGAGATATTCCTGGCCAATTTCGAAAAATGGTATCGGCGTGGCCTGCGACTGCCGGGGATCGGAGTGGAGTTCATGGATGAGGACCTCCTCCACGGTGTGAACAAGAGGCAGGTCCTGTCCCACGTCGGCGATTGGGCGAAGATCTCCCGAAGGCCCGGGATGTTCCGCTATGCCTTTTCGATCGTCGGACATCCGGAGATGGATCGGGAGAAGACCATCGAGGATGCTCACCGGTTGATCGACCTTCGGTTCGAGATCAACCGGGCCAGCGTCCTGACTCCCTTCCCCAACACCGAGCTTTGGGACACCCTCGACGATGAATACGGGATCGACGAGCCGGATCTCCACAAATACGACTCTCGCCACCTGATCTGGAGGCATCCCTATATAGGGAAGAGCGAGATGCAGGAGCTTCTCCACACGCTGAAGACGACGTACAACTCCTCGATGAAGCTCTACAAGGACTGGTTCGGCCGGGTGGTCTACGATGAGTGGAGGGCGGGGAGAGGGCATTTCCTCAAGAACTACATCCTGAAGGGCATCCTCAGTGGCCGGAATTCTGATGATCGGGTGCAAACCTACTTCCCGAATCTCAAGGGGCACCGGCTCGGGACCACGGTACCGCAAGCTCACACCTGACACACCTGGTGTTGGAGGAGAACGGACGCCCGTCGGGTCTTCCGAGCCCAGACGCCAGCCTTCTACCCGGGGGACCGAACGCCATTGGGAGAACCGGCGCAGGCACTTCCCGCAGTTGACTTCCTCACTCCACGGTCCCCACAATCCAGCACTTCAGAAGGTAGAGTGAGTCTTTGTTAGGAGTGGAAGTTGGCCAGCGACCAGAAGAACACTCTGGGGGTAGGCGGAACCCCCACCTCGGCCTCCGGGACGATCCAGCTGATTGTTCTGGCCCTTTTCTTTCTGTCCGGTGCCTGTGGTCTGGTCTACGAAGTCGTCTGGATGCGGATGCTTACGCTGGTGTTCGGGGCCACCGCTTTTGCCACCAGCACCATCCTGGCGTCCTTCTTCGCCGGGTTGGCACTGGGTGGATTCTCCTTCGGCAGACTGATTGATCGCGGGGCCCGCCCGCTCTTCGTGTACGCACTCCTGGAAGCTGGGATCGGGGCGTTTGCGTTCCTGATGCCTCTCCTCTTCTCGGGCCTGGATGACCTATACGTACTGATCTCTCAGCGCTTCGGCGTGTCGTTCTACCAGCTGAGCCTCTTTCGATTCTCTCTCTCCTTCGCCGTTCTGCTGATTCCCGCCACTCTCATGGGAGGGACCCTCCCGGTCATCGTCAAGTTCTTCGCTGACCGGCAGGAAAAACTCGGCTTCCGCATCGGCCAGCTCTATGCGATGAACACCTTCGGGGCCGTGGTCGGCACGCTTTCAGCCGGGTTCTTTCTGATCCTGTGGCTGGGGGTAAGGGAAGCTGCGTACCTGGCTGGGGCGTTGAACCTCCTCATCGCCGGGGCGGTGTTCATCTTGGACCTGCGGGCCAGGAGGTCCGGCGAAGGGATGAAGCGCGCGGAGCCGCGACCGGGGGTTCCAGTGTCTGCGGTTTCGTCTCGGGTGGCCAGGATGGCCCTCTGGGCGATCGGCCTGTCCGGGTTCTGTGCCTTGGCCCTCGAGGTTCTGTGGACGCGGGCGCTGGTCTTCTTCCTGGACAACTCGACGCACGCGTTCACGACGATCCTGACCGCCTTCCTGCTGGGGATCGCGCTCGGAAGCGCCCTCATCGCACGGTTCATCGATACCCGAAAGAGGCTCCTCTACTGGCTGGGGGCCGTGGAAGTCCTGATCGGGATCTTCGCCATCTTGGCCATCCCGATCCTGAGCAACTCCACCCCCGTGATCCAGACCATGGCGAGGATGAACCCCGCCGACCCGATGCTGCCCTGGAAGTGGATGGGGATGAGGTTCGCTACCACCCTCGCGGTGATGCTCCTGCCGACCCTCCTTATCGGGATGACCTTCCCGATCGTCGGGAAGATCTATGCGCGGACCATTGACACCGTAGGGACCGCGCTGGGCAGAGTCTACGCCGTGAACACGTTGGGAGGGGTTTTCGGCTCTGCGGTGGCCGGATTCGCTCTGGTCCCCCTACTGGGGGTTCAGGCCAGCGTCATCGCCGTCTCCGCCCTCAATACCTGCATCGGGATCGCCCTGATCCTTTTCGATCCGGCCACGGCGAGAAGAGCACGCATCGTGACTGTGACCGGCTCCGGTGGGGTGTTCCTGGTTTTGGGAGCTTTCTTCCTCAGGGAGGGCGCCTTGGATCTGACCTCCTACACGGAGAGGATCGACAGTGCAGAGGTTCTCTCCTACGAGGAAGGGATCGGCGCGACGGTGAAGGTGTTCAGAGATCACTACGGGGATAAGCTCCTGAGCATCAACGGGTTCCCGGTGGCCGGTACACCTCTGGGCCTCCACGATGCACAGAAGCCACTGGCGCATCTGCCGCTCCTCTTGAGCCCGGTTCCTTCTCCCAAGGTGAATCTCATCGGGTTCGGTGCGGGAGGCGCATCCTGGGGAGTGCTGCAATACGATGTAGAGCGAGTCGATTGCGTCGAGCTGGTCCCTGCGGTCCCGAACGCTGCGGAATGGTTCCCCGAGATCAACCACGGGGTGTTGAGTGAGCCCAGGTTCAATCTGATCATGGGAGACGGGCGGAATTATGCGCTGGTGGCGGAGGAGAAGTACGATGTGATCTCCATCGATGCCACGTCACCCAAGATGGCGGGGAACGGGGCTCTCTACTCCCTCGAGTTCTACCAGCTACTCAGGGAAAGACTGACGGAACAGGGGCTGGCCGTTCAGTGGATCCCCTTCCATCTCCTCTCGGAGGCCGAAGTGAGGATGACGACCAGGACCTTCATCGAGGTCTTTCCTCATACGACGCTTTGGCTAACGGCCCTCCGCCAGCACGCGATCCTGGTTGGGACCCAGGAGG
>JBDHCH010000310.1:0-7049 GCA_039592115.1 Gemmatimonadota bacterium
CTCAAGCGCTGGACCGATCAGGACAAGCTCCCGGAGTTCTGCCTCGAGCCTCTCGAGATCAGCCTCCGTGAGGTTGAGCGCCTCAGCGCGTCTGTCTCGGACGTACTCCAGCTCAGCCGGTCCCAGGATTCCCCAAGGGACGTATTCAGCCTCCACGACCAGGTGGAGGAGTCGGCTCATCTCCTCATGGCCAGGTTCATGGGACAGGGGGTGGAGTTGAGGCTGGATCTGGATGCGGAGGCAGATCTGGTCTTGGCCAGGCCGGGGCAGGTCAAAAGCGTGATCCTGAACCTGATGGTCAACGCTCTGGAGGCTCAGCCCAAGGGTGGCTTCCTTGAGGTCTCCTCAGGCCTGACCCGCTCCACCCATCACGGTGGGCCAGCGGTAGCCCTCCGGTTCCGGGATGGCGGCCCGGGGATTCCCCTGGAGATCAGAGACAGGATCTTCGAGCCCTTCTTCACGACCAAGCAGGATGGATCGGGCATCGGATTGGCGGTTGCCAGCCGGGCAGTTCGGGACAACCACGGACGCTTGTATCTCGGGAGAGCCTCCGAGTTGAATTCCGGCGCTGAGTTCGTGATGACCTTCCCGTTGGCGGCCATCGAGCCCAACGCGGTTCCGGTGGGTGAGAAGACCCGTTTCGTTCGGGCACTTCGAATACCTGAAGTCAAAGAGGTACCTCAAGTCGGGGGCGGGCCCACGCCGGAACGGCCTGGAGCCCCAGTGGCAGGCGGGATTCCCCGGCACTTGATGACGACCGAGGGGATGGAAGCCGTCATGGCGCTCTCCACCCCCGACCCGGAGGATATCAATTGAGAACTGCGCGAATACTCATCGTCGACGACGACGACGATCTTAGAAAGACCCTCGAGGCCCACATCACTGACCTGGGGCATCGGGTTCTTGCGGTGGACTCTGCAGAGAGTGCCCTGAACCACTTCGCCGAGTTCAGCCCGGAGATCGTCTTCTCGGATGTACAGATGTCGGGGATGAACGGGTTCGAGCTCCTGACTCGGTTGAAGGATGGGCGCCCCGACGTCGATATCGTGATCTTTACCGGGTACGGAGGGGTGCAAGGGGCCATCGACGCCATCAAAGACGGGGCCACAGACTACCTTCTGAAGCCCCTGGACCTGGATGAGATCGAAGGCGTGATCGAGCGTTGCATCAAGGACAGGGCGGTCCGGAAAGACGTTGAGCCGCCGGCTGAACCGGTCGCATCGGCGCCAGGCGGCCTGGTGGGCAGGCATTCGTCCATGGTGAACGTATACAAGAAGATCGGCGCCGTCGCCTCGACCCGGGCCGCCGTTTTGATCCAGGGGGAGACCGGGACAGGGAAGGAGCTCATAGCCCGGACGATTCACGAGAACTCCTCCGAGGCCGATCTGCCGTTTATCGCCATCAACTGCGCCGCAGTCCCTGAGACACTCCTGGAATCGACGCTCTTTGGCCACATCAAAGGGGCCTTTACGGGGGCCTCCTCGGACCGGAGGGGGCCGTTCGAGCTGGCTGGGCGAGGGACCATCTTCCTTGACGAGATCGGTGATACTCCGCTGGCCTTTCAGGCGAAGCTCTTGAGGGTCTTGGAGGAGCGGGAGTTCTACCCAGTGGGAAGCGAGTTCCCTCGGCGAACCGAAGCCCGGGTGATCGCGGCCACCAACAAGAACCTGGAGGAGTTGGTCCCAACCGGAGAGTTCAGGGAGGATCTCCTCTTCCGGCTGAAGGTGGTAGACATCAGTGTCGTCCCTCTGAGGCAGCGGCGTTCCGACATTCCCCTCCTGGTGCGGCATATCCTTACCCAGGCCTCGGCGGATCTGGGGCGCCCGGTGCCGGCCGTCCCCCCGGAGGTCATGGCCTCCCTCATTTCTCGGGAGTGGCCAGGGAACGTGCGGGAGCTCGAGAACACTCTGGTCCGGGGGCTGGTGTTATCCCGAGGACCGTCTTTGTCGGTCGAGGAGATCGAGGGGTGCCTCTGGACCGGAGGACGGGAGCCAGCGGGTTTGACAACGCCGGGCTCCGTAACCCAATCCGGAAGATTGAGTCCGGAAGAGGCGAGTCTGGCTTCGGTGGAACGGAACCACGTGCAGAAGGTGCTCTTCGAGACCGACGGGAACAAGAGCGCAGCCGCCAGATTGCTGGAGGTGTCCCGGCCAACGCTGAACCGGATGATCAAGGACCATCAGCTCGTACTCCCCTGAACCGGGGGAGCACCCGAACCTCGCGAAGAGCTCGGCGTTCCATTGCGCCGGGCTCTTTCTTCATTCACCTGCCCTCCCCTGCCCTCGCCGCAACCCTTCCCGGGATGCCACGGCTCCGACCGATCACCATCCAGTTTATCCCACACCCTATCCGCGTCCATTCCTCCGTCGGCTGTAAAGGGCCTTGACGACCATCCTGTAAAGCCCCTTTACAAATCGGGTTCTCGGGTGAGCATCCTAGAAATACAAGTGATTGGCACATAAGCATTTACATGAATTGGCACGAATGGCCCGGGTCTTGTCTTACACTCAGTCGTCCTCGGGGATACCGAGATCATTCGGAATCCCACCGGCCTCCAACCGGCCGGAAACCCGGAGGCGCCCCGAACGGGCCGCTTGCCAACATTCACTCGGCCGGATGGCCGAAAGGAGACCCATCATGAAGCAGCTGTTCAAATCGTTCTGGGCCGATGAGTCTGGACAGGGTCTGACGGAGTATGCCGTCATTATCGCCCTTGTCTCCATCGCCCTCATCCTCGTCCTGATTGCTTTCCGGGATGAGCTCGGACGGATCTTCAACGCGATCCACAACGAGCTGAACACCGAGGTCGGGAGCGTCAACCAGGTGACGGTCACCTGATCTGAGCTCACGGCCGGGCTGTGCCGGTCGGAGGCCATTTCCCGGCCTCCGACCGGCGCGGACCCTCCAGCAACCACACTCGAACTCGATAGGAACCATGTCTGCTCTCGCTTCTCTTCAGCTCGCGACTCTCACCAGCCTTCTGGGTGTGGCCGTCTTCACGGACCTTCGTGAGCGCCGGATCCCGAACAAGGTGACGGTCCCGGGACTATTTGCCGGGCTGACGATCGCCACGGCCGTGGAAGCCGGCGTGCCTGTGTCGGCTCTCGGAGGAGCGGGGCTGGCCTTTCTCGTAGCTCTGCCGTTCGTCGCCCTGGGAGGGTTCGGTGGTGGAGATGCGAAACTCCTCACAGCCGTCGGGGCCTTCGTCGGCGCCGGTGGTCTATTCTCGGTGGTTCTCTATGGCGCTCTGGCCGGAGGGCTGTTGGCCCTTGGCAGCGCCATGCGACGGGGGACCCTGATTCCGGTCCTGGTGAATTCCGGGAAGCTCATGGTCCATCTGATTACTCTGGGTCGCCACGGGGAGCGGTTCGCGCTTGATCGCCCCGGGGCACACTCGGTGCCCTACGGGGTGGCTATCGCCGCCGGGGCCCTGGCGACCTGGTTCGTCCCCTTCTCGCTGGGGAGCTCCCTATGAACATCCGTTTTGTACAACCGCGCGGCGGACATCGCCGAAACGAGTCGGGGCAGGCCCTGGTGGAGTTTGCCCTCGTCGTCCCGATCTTCCTCCTCCTCCTCCTGGGCGTTGTGGAGTTTGCCCGGGCATGGAACCTCTACGAGGTCCTTACCGACGCAGGTCGGGAGGGGGCCCGGAGGGCGGTTGTGGACAATCCCACCACTACGGAAGCCGATGTGGTGGCTGCCATCCAGGCTGCCGGGAGCAGGGTTGGGATTTCCATACCCAGCACCGGCATCCAGATCACCGGGTTCCACTCAGGCCGGGGAAACCAGGCCACGGTGCGGATCGAGTACGACCACGAACTGAAATGGGTTGGAGCCCTCATGGGCCTTCTTACAGGCGAACGTACCCTGACCATGGTCAGCGAATTCGCCATGCGGAACGAATGAACCAGGAGTTCTTCGAATGAAGAATACACGCATGCTTCTGATCCTGGCGCTGGCCGTCATCTCCGGTCTGGGAGCGGGTTATTCCGCCCTGAACTACCTGGGAGATCGCTCGACGCCTCTCACGCCGGACGGGGATGGAAATCCGGAGACTCAGCCGGTAGTCCTCGCCAGCCGTGATCTACCCTTGGGGAAGGTCCTCGACGAGACCGACCTCATCCAAGTGGAGTGGCCGGCAGCCACGGTTCCGTCAGGTTTCGCCGCCACCACCGAAGAGCTGGTGGGGCGGAGCCTCATGGCCGGCGTCCAGGCGAACGAGGTGATCCTGGCCTCCAAGCTGGCCGATGCAGGCCTCTACGGTATCGTTCCGCTGATCCCCGAGGGCATGAGAGCCTTGGCGGTGAAAGTGGACGAGGTCGTCGGGGTCGCGGGCTTCGTAACGCCCCAAACCCGGGTGGATGTGATCCTCATCATGACCCCTCCCGGGGGCCGGGAACCGATCAGTAAGGTCATACTTCAGAACATCCAGGCACTGGCGGCCGGTCAGCAGATCCAGGAGACGGAAGATGGGACCCCCATCACCGTCACCGTGGTGACAGTCCTGGTCACTCCTGAGGAAGCCGAGCGCCTGGCCCTGGCCGCTACGGAGGGTCGGATTCAGATGGCGCTCCGGAACACGGAAGACGTGGTGACCTCCGGGGAGCGTGCCTCCAGGCTCTTCGCGGGGGGGACTTCAGCGGCGCGAGGCCGTGCCACCGTGAACCGGTCCACCCCAATACCGGCCACCCCCCAGGAGAGCATTATCGAGATCTACAGGGGCGGTGCACGAACCCTGATCTCATACAACTGATCCGATGCTCGAACCTCTTGGAAGGTCCGTCCCATGACCAGCATACTTCGGCAGCTCCAGAAGAGCCGCAAAATCAGCCCCCACGGGATGCGCCAAGGAGCGGTAGTCCTGCTGGCCGTCCTGTTCGGATCCCCCGGCCTGGTGGCGGCCCAGGACATCATCCAAACCGACGCCGATCACGTGATCACCGTATCCCGGGGATCCACGGCCATTGATCAACGCCATTGGGGTCGGCTCAACCAGTCTGATCCTCTGGGGGCGGGCCAGTACGCCGCGGCTCTATACCATCGAGGTCACGGCGGACATCGCCTCCCTGCAGCGACAGGTGGACGAACTCTTTCCGGGTGCGGGGTTGAGCCTGACCAGCACTGGGAGCTCTGTAGTGCTCTCCGGGCAGGTCCGGGATCCGGCCGTGGTCAGAAAGGCCCTGGAGCTTGCCAATACTCAGGGGATTCCAGTGGTGAACAACGTGGACTCGCCTCCCCCGGAACAGATCCTTTTGAAGGTCGAGTTCGCGGAGGTGAGCAGGACCACCCTGAGGGAGATGGGCGGAGATCTGGTCCGGATCCTCAACCCCGAGACAGTAGATCATACCCTCGATCGTGGAGACACCCATATGATCGAGACGCTCTCGGAGGGGTTCGTCACCATCATGTTGGAGGGGGACGGGTCCCGGCTGGACGCCGTCATCCGAGCCCTGAAGAACGCCGGTGAATACAGGAGCCTGGCCAAACCGAACCTGGTCACACGAGAAGGGCAGGAAGCGACCTTCCTGGCGGGGGGCGAGTTCCCCTTCCCGTCGGTCCAGGGAGGGAACAGCAACGCTGTCATGATCACGTGGAAGGAGTTCGGGATCCGCCTGAATTTCACGCCCACCATCACCAACTCCGGGAACATCCGTCTGAGGGTGGCCCCTGAGGTCTCCTCCCTGGATTTCGCCAACGGCCTCACCTACGAGGGCTTCAACATCCCCACCATCCTGGCAAGGAGGGTGGAAACCGATGTAGAGCTCAATCCGGGTCAGACCCTGGCCATCGGGGGGATGCTGAACAACACCATGGTGGACGATACGGATAAGATCCCGCTACTCGGGGACCTCCCGATCCTAGGCTTCTTCTTCCGTTCGAATCAGAAGAGGCAGGAGCGGACTGAGCTACTGGTTCTCGTGACACCCCACATCCTGGACTCGAGCGACCTTCCGGTAGAGGCTCTGCCCACGGGGGAGGCCGAGGACTGGGATTGGGACAGATACATCAAGGACTGGATGCGGGAGCGGGCTGACACCACGGCCTATCCCGGGTTCGTGAGGAACTGAGGTATACCATGAACGTGAACGGCAAGAACCGTCGCAGGCCCGTCGTTTCCAACGAGCGCGGGGGAGTCCTGGCGCTCATGGCGGTCGCAATGGTGGCTCTCCTCGGCATGGCTGCCCTGGCCGTCGACCTGGCCATGGCCTTCTCGGTCCGCGCGGAGACCCAACGTGTGGCCGACGCGGCTGCCCTGGCGGGCGGGAGCGCCTTCCTGGATGTCATGCAGGCCGTGGCCGAGCCCGAGGCCCGGGCTCGTGCTTACGAGTATGCCCTTCTCCAGACGGTGCGGGAAGCGCCGGTGGACTCCTCCGAGGTCACGGTCCAGGTGATTCCGGACTCCATGAAGGTCCGGGTCTGGATCAACCGGAGAGACGTCGGAACGTGGTTCGCCCGCATTCTGGGGATCGACGAGATGGACATCGGGGCCATGGCCGCTGCTCAGGCCTCTCCCGCCGGCAGGGGCACCTGCGTCAAGCCTTTCGCCGTGCCGGATATCTGGCATGAGACGCCGGGCAATGTTGAGCCGCCTGGGGATGACACGAACAGCGACAGATTGTGGCAGGAAGGGGAGCCGTGGGAGTTCGCCGATGATTTCGAGGATCGCTACGAGCGCTTCGAAATAGAGACCCCTCTCCAGTCAGCAACCGGGTACGGGAGCTTTGAGCGGGGGGGGGGCCAGGACCTGGGGCGACGGATCGTCATCAAGACCAGCGACCCCCAATCTGATCTTTCAATGGCTCCCGGGATCTTCTACCCCTTCCGCCTCCCCATCGAGGATGACCCGCCGATGACGGGATGTGATGGCGGGACCGTGGATTCGGGTGACTCAGGGGCGAACGTATACAGAGACAACATCTGCGAGTGCAACAACCACGAACTCGAACTGGGCCAACCCTATCTGGTCGAGCCAGGTGACATGATCGGCCCCACCTTCCAGGGGATTGCCGACCTCATCGCCGATGACCCGGACGCGTATTGGGATGGTG
>JBDHCH010000311.1:0-4570 GCA_039592115.1 Gemmatimonadota bacterium
CCAGGAGTGGAGACGGCTGCATTGCCAGGATTAAGGAGGCCGGCAAAGTGGGGCTTCGACGCCTGAACAAGGTCGCATTCCTGAGAGGGCAGGAAGCGGATCGAATCGAGCCCCGTGCCGAGGGCACCACCTACGACCCGAACCGAGATCTCTTCGTTGTGAGTCTCCGGGGGGGCTTTGCGTTTGGCTTTCCCCCCGGGGCCGTCGAAGGGCTGCAGAGTGCAACCGCCGAGGAGCTCTCGAAGGTCCGTATCTCCCCCAGCGGCGACGGCCTGCACTGGGACGGTCTGAACGTTGACGCCTCACTGACGGGTCTCGTGACGGAAGCCTTGAACTTGCGAGAGTGGGCTCCCCGGATCCTGGGCCAGGTCCGTAGTGAAGCCAAGGCCAGGGCCGCCCGGAAGAATGGAATGAAGGGTGGCCGTCCTCGGGTTCGGCTCAGGCCGGAGAAGGGAAAGGCGGGAACTCTCGAGGGCTAACGACGGCCCCCATCCCCCCTCACCTCCACGTACCGGCGATCGCCGGGGGCCAGGTCATACCCGGGAAGCTTCTCCTCGTCTTCCCAAACCAGGGCCATATGCTCATGGCACTGGGGCTCCCCCTCAATCGTCACGGGCAAAGACTCGATGACGAACTCCGAGCCCGGATCCTGAACCGAAAGCTCCAGATGACAGCCGTGAGGATGTGAGTCGTCATTTCGCTTCTCCCCTGCGGACGATTCCCGCTTCCGGGAAAATGGGATTCGGGCGCTTTTTCCCCCACCTTGACCACCCACCATCATTCTCTTCCCCCGCAACCATGGGCCCGCCCGGGGTCCTAGGACACTCTCCAGAAGTGCGCGCTCTACTCATCTAAGGGCTGTTCGTCCTCTCCCATTCAACCCCGATTCTCGAGACCGGGACATTGAATTGGTGTACGATCGTACATACATTACACCCGAGTTCGAGTGGGACCGTCCGAAGAGCCACACCCCGTGAGAAGAAGGAGTACGGGAGCAAGCCATGAGAAAGGAATATGACTTCCGGAAAGGGAAGCGGGGCGCCGTAGTGAAGGCACCGCCGGGGAAGACCCGCATCACCATCCGCCTGGACAACGATCTACTGGAATGGTTTCGGGAACGGGCACACGCGGCCGGCGGTGGGAACTATCAGACCATGATCAACAAGGCCTTGTGCGAATACGTGAATCAGGATCCAGAAGAATTGGAGGAGGTGCTGCGCCGGGTAGTCCGGGAGGAGATGCATCGGTCGTCAGGTCGGCCATCTGCGCCCCCCGGCTCTTCTGTTGGCCCTCTCTCGGGGGTATCCTTCGACATGGACTACAGGGAGCGCATCACGATTGAACCCGGTAAACGGGGCGAGAAGCCGTGCATCCGGGGCCTACGGATCACCGTCTACGATGTCCTCGAGTACCTCGCAACCGGCATGACCCCGGAACAGATCCTGGCCGACTTCCCGGATCTGGAGGCCGAGGACATCTCCGCAGTCCTGGCTTTTGCGGCCGATCGTGAACGGAAACTCTCCAGCACGTCCACCCCCTGAAGCTTCTCCCTCCCCCTCAAGTGCCGGATCGGTATGCTCCACCCGTTGGATGCTCTGGATGCCGATCAGCCAGAGTCACCGCAATCTTCCGGAATCAGGTCCCGAAAATCTGAAAGAAACCCCACTGCCCGAGCATTGGCCTCCCCCATCGATAGATGGTGTCGCACGGCAATACCGGAGGCCAGCTGGCTGCGGAGGTTGGTTTCCGGGGCTTCTCTGATCACTACGCCCAGGTGGTTTCTGGCCTGCCGAGCGATTTCGGCGGGTCCGCCCCCCTGGCGACAATACACCCGGATCTCCTTTTCGACCTGATCAAGCTGTGCCTCTCCGCTCTGCATCACATCCACGATGTAATGGAGGTCCTTGGCCTGTTTCCCCGGGTCAGGTCGTCTCCTGAAGATGGCCCCTTTATGAATCAGAAAGGCGCCGAGTTCCGGAACCTGAACCGAGACAGACTTGCCGGGACTCTCATCATCCTCTGCATTCAGAGGAACCTGGAGAGCCACCGACTTTTCACGGAAAATGCCAAGATCACGAACGAGGAGTGCTCCAAGCCCCGACTCCGGTTCCAGGGTGCGGACGGTGGAAAGGTCCTGCCATGTCCCTGCATGATCGAGAAAGAACTCCAACCGCTCCCCCACCTCCACGTCCCGTTCCCAGATGGCGCTGGCAGTTCCTTCGCCCACTGGCCTGAATCCGGCATCCAGGAGCACCCTGGCTAACCGCCGGACCGAAGCAGGGTCCTCCTCGGTCTTCCCCAGAAATACATCCAACTCAAGGGTGCCGAGGGGTTTCACTCTCCATTCGCACGAGCTGCCGAAACGGCGATGGAGCTCCGGAACCCATCCACCGATCAGGACAATGTGGTCCATGACCCCTTCCAGTTCCCGTAGGATCGGAAGCAGAACGGTTTGGAATGCGTCTTCGTTCATGCGACCTCGAATCGCAGGAGGTGCTTCTCCAGGATCAGCTCAGCCTGTTCCCTCCCCCTCATGGGGTGGTTCCACAGGTCGAGCATCAGTTGAAGATCCGAGGCCACTGGGAGTCCATCACGAGCCTCTGTCTTCTCCCAGAGCGATTGTCGATAATGCGGCCTTAGAAGGTGGACTCTTCCATCTTCCGCCTGCGGCCACCCAAGGTTACGCACAAGCGCCGACAACCCATGGTCATCCGCCACGTCCACGTAGAGGTGCACCTGCTCCAAGGGGGAATGGGGAAGAAACAACGAAGCTCCGGCATACAGTGTGAGGGCAAATCGGGGAAGCCCGAACGTTGGAAGCCGACGAAGGAACCGTTCCGGGGAGCCCACGGGCGCCTGGACGGTCACAGCGACATTGTCCTGCCAGTCATATTCTCTCGCCCACCCCTCAAGCAACGCTCGGTGGTCTGTCAAACGGATCTTCAGCTCCCTGCCGAGTTTGGTGGTTTCCACCAATTGTCTCCGGGCCAGATCCCGGACTGCGTAGGAGGCCACGGAGGGCGACGCCCCAGCAGCTTCGGCCAACCCGGAGAGGGAGAAGGTTCCGCCCGGGGATTGGTAGAACAACGTCCGCGGGATGAGAGATGCCTTGTCTGAAAAGGCAGAGCGGCGTACCGATCGAAACGCGCGACTTGCAGGACGCACATCGGTTCGGTCGATGAGGATTCCCGGGGCCTGCAACCTCACCGCCCCCGTCAGGGCGACAAAGGACTGCTCTCGGCTTCGAAGATCCTCCATCTCGGAACGCGTCACACGGTTCAGGATCCGAAGCTCCACCGCATTTTCGGCCTTGGAAGGAGTCTCCGGCGCTCGCCCTGTCAGGCGGAATTCCACGGTCCCCCCGGACTTCAATTCGATGCGAATCAAGCCGGGCGCAGATACGGATACCTCCCCGATAGGTCCAACAGCTTCAGAAATGAGTCCCAGGGCCTCTTCTGCAAGTCCTTTCACAAAGACTCCTATAATTCACAAAACTGTGAAAGATAGGAAAATATGTGAAAAATGGACTCGATCCGCAAGAGAACCTATCCCAGGAGCTGGTGCCGGAAGCGCTCGGGGATGCCGACTCCATCGGTAGGATCGTCGGACGCCGCTCTTCCAGCCGCCCCTCCACATACCTGCGGTCGGTGGGAGCCAGGTCATACGCCGGGAGCTTCTCTTCGTCTTCCCAAGCGAGGGCCATGTGCTCCAGGCGGGCCGCCTCCAGATCGCTCTCCCCTTCCTTCACCTTCCCTCCGGGAAACTCCCACAATCCTCCGTGACGCTTGTGATCGGCGCGCCGGCAAAGCAGGAAACGCTGTTCTCGTTGGATGACGGCGGTGAGGGTGCGGATGGGCATTCGAGTGTCGTACAGATCCGGGTGGTTGATGGAGAGCTTGGGAATGGCCTCCAACCTACGGGCGGGCTGGGTCAAGCGGAAAGGAAGATTCGGACATTTCGGACTGAAACGCCGATCATCCTGATGGATTTAACCAACATACTTGAGTTATGGACAGGTATTGTCGTATTTACCAATCAATTCTCCTTGCGCCATGAGGATTTGCGGTTTATGGTTGATTTACCCAACAGAAGTGACGTAACCCGGATATTATGATGGATAAACACATCACTGAACGCACCGACCCCGAGATCCTGGAGGAGCTGGGCCAACGGCTGGCCGCACTCCGGAAGGCCACCGGCCTCAACCAGGCCCAGGCGGCCCAACGAGCCGGTCTGGATCGGTCCACGGTCTCCCGGGCCGAAGGGGGAGACAACCCGACGCTCCTCACCGTGGTGCGACTCCTCCGGGTGTACCGGCGCCTCTCGGCCCTGGACGCATTCATCCCCGAGCCGGAGATCAGCCCCATGGCCCTGATCCGGGCCCGGAGGGGGAAGGCCCGTGGCTGAGGTGTTGGCCTTCGCCGAGATCCGCCTCTGGGGCCAAACGGTGGGCGGGGTAGCCGAGCTGGAGGACGGACAGATCGTCTTCGAGTACGCCCCGGGGTTCCGGACCTCGGGGTTGGAGATCTCCCCCATCCACCTCCCCCTCTCCACCCGGGGTCCCGTCCGG
>JBDHCH010000312.1:0-4796 GCA_039592115.1 Gemmatimonadota bacterium
CCGTGAGGTGCTCCGCGTATATGGGCGGGGAAAAGACCCGGATCTCCCCGTTGGATTCGTCCCGCAGATCCCAGTGGATCCGATTCACCCCTTCCTCGTTCGTCCCCTCGAGGGTCCGGACCAGTCTGCCGGAGGCATCGTGGATAGCGATGGAAGGGGTCGAGTCCGCTTCCGACCCGAGCCAGTAATTGATGGATGCTCCGTACTCCGGGTTCTCACCCGTCGTCGGATCGTCGTACGTAGTGGACGGTCGTGTGATCTCGCGGAACCGGTACGCCGCCCTGGGCTCGAAGAGGTGAGCCTCCGACGCCATCACATCATCCGTGAGCTGTTGAAGGGGTCCGAGGTCGTCCAGAATCCAGAACCCGCGCCCATACGTCCCGACGACGAGGTCGTTGAAGTGCTCCTGGATCACGATCCCCGAGACCGGCGCGTGGGGGAGGTCATTCTGGAGGGGCTGCCAATGAGCCCCCGTCCGTGATCTTCTCCCACCTCTCACCGTAGTCCCGGGTTCGGTAGACATGGGGGTCTCGGATGTTCACCTGGTGGCCGTCGGCGGCTACGTAAGCCGTACCGGGTGTATGCCGCGACGGCGCGATGCTCCGCACGGCGATCCATTCCGGCAAGCCCGGCACATTCCCGGTAACGTCGGTCCAGGTGGTCCCCCCGTCCCGGGTCAGATGGAGGCGGCCGTCATTGGTGCCGGCCCAAATGAGCCCCTCCTCGATGGGAGATTCGGCGATCCCGAAGACGGTCCCAGCATACTCCACCCCGATGTTGTCCCCCGTGAGTCCACCGGAAGGCCCCATCCTGCTCCGGTCGTTTAGCGTCAGATCGGGACTGATCACCTCCCAGCTCTGGCCACCGTTCCGGGTACGATGCACATGCTGGCTTCCGACATACACCGTGTTGTGATCGTGAGGAGAGATGTGAAGCGGCGCATCCCAGACGAACCGGTAGCGCACGCCGGCGGCCGCGCCGCGGCTCTGTTCCGGCCACACCTCCACGCTCCTGTACTGGCGGCGATCCTCCTCGTACCTGACCACGATGCCGCCGACCATCCCCGACCCCGAGGCCGAGGACCAAACGATATTGGGATCCACCGGATCGGGCGTCGCCCAACCACTCTCCCCGCCCCCGACGTGATGCCACATTCCCCTGGGGATCCCCCGACCCCCTAGCCGGCTGTTGCTCGGGCCCCGATAGGTGGGCTCATCCTGTTTGTTACCCAGAACGTTGTACGGGATCATGTTGTCCGCGGTGACGTGGTACATCTGGGCATTGGTGAGGCGCTGACGGAACCAGGTCTTGCCGCGGTTGATGGAAATGGAAAGACCCTGGTCATGTGCGACGATCATCCGGTTACCGTCGGTGGGATCGATCCACATATCGTGGTGATCTCCCCCGGGAGCCCTCGGTCTCGGCACGACGTCGATGGTCCGGGCTCCGTCCAGAGAGACGGAGAACGAAGCCGTGAGGAAGTAGGCTTCATTCTCGTCGTCGGGGGAGATGGCCACCCGGGAGTAGTAGTGGGGCCGCCCCATGGCGTTCCGATTCCGGGTGATGAGACTCCATTGATGTCCTCCATCCTCGGAACGCCAGACCTGTCCATCCTCCGTTGGCTGCCCGTCCCAGGGGATCCCGTCCCCCGTCTCGAACATGGCGTAGACCCTCTGGGTGTTGGACGGGGCGATTGCCACTGCCACCTTCCCAACCGGCTTCGTCGGGAGCCCATTCCCGGAGAGGCGCGTCCACGTCAGGCCGCCGTCACGCGACACGTGCAGCCCGCCCCCGGGTCCGCCGCTCGTGCGCCCCCAGGTGTGGATTTCCAGCTGCCAGGTACCGGCGAAGAGAACTCGGGGGTTCACCGGATCCATGGCCAGGTCGGAGCACCCGGTATCTTCGTCCACGAAGAGAACGTGGTCCCAGGTCACGCCGCCGTCGGCCGTGCGGTACACACCTCTTTCGGGCTGGGGGCCATAGGCGTGGCCCATGGCGCAGACCAGCACGACGTCGGGGTCGTCAGGGTGGATCACCAACCGGGGGATGCGCCCGGTCCGTTCAAGGCCCATGAGGGTCCAGGTCTCTCCGGCATCGGTGGACTTGTACACCCCTTCCCCAAGGGAGATGTGGCTGCGGATCTTCCCCTCCCCGGTGCCCGCCCAAACGACATTCGGGTCGCTCAAAGACACAGCCAGCGAGCCGATAGACTGGGCAGGTTGGTCGTCGAAGATGGCCTCCCAATTCACGCCACCATCGACGGTTTTGTAGATGCCTCCTGAAGCGGCGCCCACATAGTAGGTATGGGGATCCCCGGGGATTCCGGCTGCAGCGCTGAATCGGTTCCCTTCGGGGCCGATGAAGCGCCAATCCAGGGATTGATAGAGCTCCGGGGCGGGCCCCACGCCTCGAGAGGACTGGGCAGAGGCGTGAGGCGACGAAACGTCGGGCAGAGCCGAGGCAAGGACGCCGGCGAGGACGAGAAGGCGGAGCAGGGTACGCATGGGAACCTCGCGATGGATGAAGCTGGTCTGTGTGCTGTAGAGGGAGGTATACCCGGGCCACGCCTCGGGCGTCAAGGAGTCGGGACTCGGAGACCGTCCTTGGACCGGCCCACACCGGGGTGGCCGGGTCACCCAGGTAACGCCGGAGACTCGTTCTCAGGAGTCTGACAAGAGGGTCGACCTCACACGATCTTGTCACGGAGGGTTAAAAGCTCCTCCATCCGCTCAGCGCTGACCTGAGGGTAGGCGAGCTTCAGAGAGGCGATGGAGTCGGCGACGATTTCGGCGACGCTCGCCCTGAGGTAGGGCTTGCTGTCGGCGGGAATGGCATACCAGGGAGCCCAGGGTCGCGAGGTAGCATTGAGGGCATCCTCATAGGCCGCCATGTACTCATCCCAGAGGCCTCGTTCCTCCAGATCCCCTTCGGAGAACTTCCAGTTCTTGTCCGGTCGATCGATCCGACGCCTGAACCGATCCGCCTGCTCCTCCCTGGAAACATTGAGGAAGAACTTCAAGACCACGTAACCGTTCCGGGCCAGATGCCGCTCGAAATCCAGGATGGACTCGTATCGTTCCTGCCACCGCCGTTGGAGTGGGACGCGGCCGGGAAGCTTCTGTCCACCCAGGTACTCGGGATGTACGCGAACGACGAGGACCTCCTCGTAGTGGCTTCTGTTGAACACACCGATGCGCCCACGCTCAGGCAGGCGAGCGCTGATCCGCCAGAGGAAGTCGTGATCCAGCTCCTGACTTGAAGGTTGCTTGAACGACGCGACCTGGCACCCCTGCGGGTTGATCCCGCGGAGGACAGCTCGGATGGTCGAGTCCTTGCCCGCAGCATCCATGGCCTGAAAGACGAGAAGGACCCCCCATTGGTCGTGGGCGTAGAGCTTTCGCTGGAGGTCATCCAGCCGCTCGACGGATCCCTCGAGGCGGTCTTTGAGCACGGATTTCTGCTGCTCGCCATCGCCGGGAGATGTCGGCGCCGAAGCGATCCGGAAGGTGCCGTCGAAAGGGACCAGATATGGACTCTTCACTGCCTCGAACACGATCACACCTCCGTTGGAGTCGACGGTCGATCTCAGGAAAGGGCAGCGCGGGAGACATCCTGCTTGGCCCGACTCCGGGCCCGCACCACTGTGCTACCGGATCGCCGGAATGATCCTCTCCTGAAGGGTCCGCCAGTAGGAGCGCTCGGCGCCGCCGTGAATGTTCCAGCCATTGAACACGGCTACCAGATCGAACTCGGGGGCCACCAGGAGAAACTGGCCGCCGTACCCGTTCCCCGCGAACACCTTCGTCTGGCCAGCCTCGTGATCCGGTACCCACCACTGATATCCGTAACCGGCATCAGGGCGCCCGTTGTCCGGGCTGATATCGGTCACAACGGGCGAAACGGAGGCACGCACCCACTCCTCAGACACGACACGGTTGCCATCCCACACTCCTCCCCTGAGGAAGAGATACCCGATCCGGGCCAGATCGTGGGCGGAAAGGTAGAGGCCTCCCTCCGTGTCCACCTCCCCATCCGGTGTCGTCTTCCAGAAGTACTCGGTGATGCCGATGGGGCGGAAAAGCCTCTCCACCGTCCATTCGTCCACCCGTTGCCCCGTGGCTACTCCAACGACCTTCCCCAGCAGCACACTCGCTCCACTGTTGTAGTCCCAGAGGGTTCCGGGATCCTCTCTCATGGGGTGGTCCAGGACGAAGTCGATCCATTCGTCGCTGGCTTCCATCTGATTACAGCTGTTCGAGGCATCGTCGTAGGAGGTCATCTCGTTCCAATCGATTCCGCTCCTCATGGTGAGCATGTCTTCCAGGGTCATCCTGGCACGTCTGAGATCGGACATGTCGGGATCGTAGGCCTGGAAGAACGAGAGAGCCGGCGCGTCGACGCCGGAGATGTGACCCTGGTCCACGGCGATGCCCAATGCCACGGAGGTCACGCTCTTGGTTACCGATTGGAGGGTGTGAAGGTCTGTGTCCCGGTAATAGGGGTGCCACTCCGGATGGTCGTAATTGTACTGGTGGTTGGTGGTGTCGAAGGCGGCGGCGATGGTGGCGTAGTCGTGTTCAAAGTGCTCATCGGCCACGATCCGGCCATGGCGGATCAGGAGAAAATGGTCGATGAGCCCGTACTCTCCTGTAGCCATCTCTGCCACGAGGGAATCGATCACCTCCGGGGCAACACCCTCTGCGGCCGGTGTGGAGACCGGCCAGGATTCCCCGGGCCACCCTGGAGTCGCATCGATCCCTCCGGGTTCGCTGGGGGCGCAGGCGCAGAGTGCGAAG
>JBDHCH010000313.1:0-4543 GCA_039592115.1 Gemmatimonadota bacterium
TCCCGGCCTTCCGGAGGCAGGCAGGCGAGGATCTCCCAAGGAGGTGCGGAACCCGACCTGGAGACCGGGGCAGTGAGGATGAGCAGGGTCCTGACCCCAATCAGATGGTTGGCGAAGTCGCCCCCGAGGGCTTTCCTGATCCTATTCTGTCTCGGCTTCGCGTTTAGAGTCTGGACTCTCACCCTGATCCCCGGGGACCAGATCCCTCCCAACCCGGACTGGGAGACTGGTGCGGTGGCGCTTTCCCTCCTGGAAAGAGGGGAGTTTGCGGATCCTTACCTCATCCCCACGGGGCCCACCGCCCACACGCCCCCGCTTCAGGTCGGCCTATTCGCCCTTCTCTACAAAGGCCTGGGATACTCCTTTCTGGGAGGGTTGATCCGGTGGCTGCTGGTGATGGCCGCCCATTCGGCGACCTACGCCCTTCTCCCGTGGTTCAGCGGACGGATGGGCTTGGCCCGCGAGGTGGGAGTGGTGGCCGGGCTCCTGGGGGCTGGGATTCCCCACTGGCCTTATGAGCTCGAATCCTTCTCCGCCCTTGCCCTGGCCTTGCTCGTGGTGGCTTTCCTGAACCGTTGGCAGGCGAAAGGGGAGAAGGAGTCAGGGGAGGACCGGAACCCTCCAGCGTCGGAGAGAGGTGGATTGGCGTCGCTGGGCCTCGGCCTCGCCGCAGGGGTATCGTTTCACCTGCAACCAGTCCTCCTTCCCGTCGTAGCGGGGTGTCTCGCCTTCGAGGGGTGGTGGGGACGGAACCGACGAATGAGTGGCGGTATCCCATTGGTGCTCTTGGGAATGGCCCTCGCCTGCCTTCCCTGGGGATATCGGAACTACCGTGTCCTGGGGGAGCCCTACTTCATCCGAAGCAACCTGGGCCTCGAGCTGTACGTGGGGAACCACGAAAGAGCCCACGCCGACATCGAGGTTTCCGACTCTCGGAAATCCTTCCAACACCCCCGCACGGACCTGGAAGAAGTCGAGAAAGTACGGGACCTCGGCGAAGCCGAGTACATGAGGCAGAAGATGCAGGAGGCCCTGGCGTGGATCGCCTCGAACCCGCGACGGTTTCTCACCCTGACGGTGACGAGAGCAGGCTATTTCTGGGGCGGCCCCCTTCACACAGTCCCGTCATCTCCAGGGTACCTCCTCCTCACCCTGATCGCACTTCTGGGGGCCTGGCGAATCTTCCCTGCCGCCACCCCACCCCAGAGAGCCGCGCTTTGGATTCCTCTCCTGACCTATCCCCTCATCTACTATGTGGTGGCCTACATGCCCAGGTACGGCCATCCGGTCCGGTGGATTCTCTTTCTGCTGGCCGGAGCCGCGATATGGGGAGGAGTCGGTAGAGGAACGGCCCAGGACCCTCTGCACCCTACTTGCAGGGCAGAAACCTGACCGTCGCCTCCATCTCCCGAAGAACCTCCCGAAGGGCCTGGAGGGTGGCGTCGATGTCCGCCTCAGTGGTGGACCGGGAAAGCGAGATGCGCACGGAGCAGTGGGCCTCCTCTCTCGACATACCCATGGCGAGAAGGGCGTGAGACGGCTCCGGGTCCCCTGATTTGCATGCCGAGCCGGAGGAGAGGGCCACGCCCTTCTGGTCCAGGGCAATCACCAGGGACTCTCCCCTGAGACCCGGGAGAGTGAGGTTCAGCGTATTCGGGAGCCGCTGTTCCCTGGCGCCGTTCAGCCTGGCCTCCGGGACGATTGCCCGAATCCCAGCCTCCAGCCGATCCCTGAGCTTGAGTATGCCTCCACTGCCATCCAGCCCTACAGCCGCCAATTCGGCCGCCAGTCCCAGACCCGCGATCCCGGGGACATTCTCCGTCCCGGCCCGGAGCCCCGATTCCTGGCTGCCCCCGTGGATCAACGGCTCCAACTCCACTCCCCGCCGCACGAAGAGCGCACCTGCCCCTTTGGGTCCGTGGAACTTGTGTCCCGAGATGGTGAGCAGGTCGACCCCCAGCGCGTCCACATCCAGGGGGATCTTGCCCACCGCTTGGACGGCATCCGTGTGCACCCAGGCACCCCGAGCCTGCGCCAGGGCAGCGATCTCGGCCACCGGTTGAAGGGTGCCCACCTCGTTGTTTGCCAGCATCACGGACACCAGCACCGTGTCCTCGGCGAGCGCCGCCTCCATCTCGTCGACGGAAACCCTCCCCTCCCCGTCCACTCCCACGTAGCTCACCCGAAAACCCCTTCCCTCCAGGAATCGGCAGGCATTCAGGACCGACGGATGCTCCACCGTGGTCGTGAGGATGTGGCGGCCGTCTCCCTCACGGGCGAAGGCCGCCCCCTTGAGCGCCAGGTTGTTGGCCTCCGACCCGCCCCCGGTGAACACGACCCGGCGGGGTTTCGCCCCGATGAGCTTGGCAACCCTTCGGCGGGCCAACTGGACGGCCTCCTTCGCCTGCCGGCCCTGGTGGTACAGACCGGAGGGGTTCCCGGCAACCCCATCCAGGTGCTCGCCCATGGCCTCCACGACCCGAGCATCCGGGATGGTCGTGGCGTTGTTGTCGAGGTAGATGAGCCGTTCCGGTTTCGCAGGAGTCGGGGCGCCACCGAGGAAGCTGACCTCGAGGCCGGCGGGGGCCGTTCGGTCCGTGGCCCGGGAGGCCTGTTCCCGGGTCTCTCCGCTCCCCTCCTCCACCTTCCGCACCTCCGCCAGGAGGCACTTGTAGACCGGAAACCCGGAGATCTCATCCAGGTTCGAAACGTCCGTCAGCTCGTTGACATTGGACCTCTGCCACGCCTCAGAGCCGAGAGGCCCCCCTCCCCCCATGTCACACTCGATGGCTCCGGCGACGATCTCTGCCGTTACAGCGGCCCGGAACCGGACCGAGCCTCGAGGCGTCGCCACCTCCACCAGGTCGCCGGATGAGATTCCCCGCTCGGCTGCATCCGCAGGGTTCATCTCCACCATGGGCTCCGGGTGGTCCGTGGCCAATCCGGGCACACCGTGGTGTTGGGACCGGAAGTAACTCTGCCTTCGAGCCCCGGAGTTGAACACCAGGGGGAAGGTCCGCGCCAGATCCGGCCGGGCCAACGGGCCCTCCACCGGCTCGGTATACTTGGGGAGGGGTTCGTAGCCCTGATCCTCGAGAAAGGTGGAGGCGATCTCGAATTTTCCCGAAGGGGTGTCGAAGCCCGGCTGCCCGTCGGGCCTGAGCCCCCCCTTCTCCCACTTCCGGTACTCCATCATGGGGGATGGGATCTTCACCGTGCCTCCGGCCTCCCGAACCTCTTCCAGCGTGAACCCCGATCCTTCCAGGACATGGCGGAGAACCGCTTCCTCCGTCTGAGGAAACAGGTGTCCGTACCCCAACCGGTCAGCCAGCTCCGCCATGATGAGGTAGTCGTTTCGGGACTCTCCCACCGGTTCGACGACCTTCTCCCGGAGCCGGAGGAGGGGGCCGTACGTCATGTAGGAATCGATTTCGAACATGGTGGTCGCCGGAAGCACGTAGTCGGCGTACGCAGCATCGGCGGTGAGCTTCCGGTCGATGCTGACCAGCAGGTCCAGGGCGGAGAGGGTTTCCCTCCATACCGGAGTCTGGGGCCAGGACGTCAGCATGGACCCACCGTGGACGATGAGCCCACGGACGGGATACGGGTCGTCCTTCAACACCGCGTCCACCAGGCCCAGTGCATGAGACTCCCCGCGATAGTGGCTGTAGACCGGGAACCGGTCCCTCGCCACGGCCCGGTCGATCCTCGGATTCGGGAGGATCCCCGCACGATTGATGGGGAAGTGACTGTCCTGCATGGCCAACCCGATCCCGCCAGGGACATCCAGCTGACCGGCCAGAGCAAACAGGGTAAGGACGGCCCGAATGGCCTGGATGCCACTGTTGGAGTACTCCAGCCCCGTGTACATGACCGGGGCAGCGCCTCCCGCCTCCGAGAGCCGCCTGGCGAGGCGAATCACCGTCCCTGCCGGGACCCCGGTCGTGGCCTCTACCACCGTCGGCGAGAAGTGCTGAACGTAGCGCTGGAGCTCCTCGAAGCCCCGGGTCCAATCCCGGGCAAAGGCCTCGTCGTGGAGCTCCTCCTCGAGTAAGACGTGGATCAGCCCCAGGGCCAGCGCGCCGTCCGTGCCGGGCCGGATGGGGACCCACTCCGCGCCGGTGCGGACCGCGGTCTCGGTCCTTCTGGGGTCGATCACGACCACCTCCGCCCCTCTTCGATTGGCGGCCTCCAGGCGGTGCATATCCAGGGGGGGGGAATCAGTGGCAGGATTGGCTCCCCACACGAACAGAAGCTCCGAGTTCTCGATGTCGGTGAACATGTTCACCAGCATCCGCCCCATGGTCACGTGGGGTGCGATCATGGCGAAGGAGACGTAACAGAGGGCGCCCACGCCCATGGTGTTCGGAGAGCCGAATGGGAAGAGGACGCTGGAGGCGGAAGAGACTGCCGCCTCCTTCGGTTGGAAGATGTCGCAGAGGGAAAGCTCGAATGCGCCCCGGCCGGTGTAGATGGCCATGGCCTCGGGCCCGTGGGCTGATTCGATCCGGCGCATCTGGGTCACGATGCCGTCGTAGGCCTC
>JBDHCH010000314.1:0-7425 GCA_039592115.1 Gemmatimonadota bacterium
GGGGTGAACACTTCCATCTTCTCCAGGAGCGGGGGAAGCGAGGGACTGGGCTTCGCCATTCCCATCGACCGGGCCCTCAAGATCGCGGCGGATCTCATGCAGTTCGGGGAGGTGCGCCGGGCCTGGACCGGGGTGGACGTGGAAGCCGTGGAAGCGGATTCCTGGGGTCGAACCCGGGGGGTCCGGGTGTCGTCCGTGGCCCCGGGCTCGCCGGCTGCCGAAGCCGGACTCTCCCAGGGAGACCGCCTCGCCGAAGCGAATGGCCGGCCGCTGGCCACGCCCCTGGATTTCGAATCGGTTCTCCTGGATCTCCGAGCCGGGGACCCGGTGGAGGTACGGGTCGATGGCCAACGGGGTCCTCTCTCCCTGGTCACGGAGACCCTCCCCACCAGCCGAGCGCAGCGGGTCGAGGTGCTGGAAGACCTGGAGGTCGTCACGGTGGATCCGGGGATCCGTGCGGAGCAGGGGATCGGAAGTGAGGCCGGTGCCCTCATCACCGGCATCTCCCCTGCCCTCTCGCAGAATCTGGGACTCCGGCGGGGAGACGTACTGGTCCAGATCAACCAGGACCGGATCATGACCGCAGAGGATGCCGCCAGGGCTATCCGAGGGCTGCGAAGGGGAGCCCGGGTGCGAATCTACTTCGAGCGAAACGGGGCCTACAGCTTCAGGGACTTCTACACTCGGAGGTAGCCGGGGACCCCTTCTCGATTGATGGACCCATGACCGGCTGGAAGCCCTGGCGTCCGGTGGGACCGAGGCCGGATCTGGAGTCCACCCTTTCGAATTGGTGAAGCCTCACGGCAAAGGAGGAACCGAAACTTGAGCGAAGACAATGGGCTCGACGGGTATACCCACCCCCTGGCGGACCGGTACGCATCAAGGGAGATGCAGGCCATCTTCAGTCCCGGGCGCAGGTTCGGGACCTGGCGGCGCCTGTGGCTGGCCCTGGCTGAAGCCGAGCAGGAGCTCGGGCTCCCCATCTCCGCCGAAGCTCTGGACCAGATGCGGAGAGGGCTGGACGAACTGGACCTGGAACAGGCCGCTGAGTACGAGAAGCGGTTCCGCCACGACGTCATGGCCCACGTTCACCTTTTCGGGGACGTGGCCCCGGCGGCTCGTGGAATCATCCACCTGGGCGCCACCAGCGCCTTCGTGGGAGACAACACGGATTTGATCCTGCACCGGGAAGCCCTTGTTCTGATCCGGAATCGGATCGTTCGGTGCGTGGGGGCCCTGGCGTCCTTCGCTCGAGAGCATCGGGCCCTACCCACACTCGCCTATACCCACTTCCAACCGGCCCAACCCACCTCCGTGGGGAAACGGGCCACCCTCTGGATCCAGGATTTCCTCCTGGACCTGGAGGAGATCGAGTTCCGCCTGGAGACGCTCCGGTTCCGGGGGGTTCGAGGCACGACGGGGACCCAGGCCTCCTTTCTGGATCTCTTCGAGGGGGACCATGCCAAGGTGGAGGAGCTGGGGAAGAGGGTTGCGGGGAAGATGGGCTTCCCGAGGTCGTTCGGAGTCACCGGTCAGACATACCCCCGAAAGGTGGATCAGGCCCTCCAGGCCACACTGGCCGGGGTCGGGGCCTCCGCATCGAAGATGGGGAACGACCTTCGGCTCCTGGCCCATCTCAGGGAAGTCGAAGAGCCCTTCGAAACGGAGCAGATCGGCTCCTCCGCCATGCCCTACAAGCGCAACCCCATGCGGGCCGAGCGGATCTGCGCCCTGGGTCGCCATGTCATCACGCTGGCCCAGGATCCGGCCTTCATGGCCGCGACCCAATGGCTCGAGCGAACGTTGGACGACTCGGCCAATCGACGGGTCTCCGTGCCCGATGCCTACCTGAGTCTGGACGGGACCCTGGTCCTCATCGAGAACGTGGCTCGAGGGCTTGTGGTGAACCCCATGGTCATTCAGAAGAACCTCGAAGAGCACCTCCAGTTCATGGCCACCGAGACCATCCTGATGCTCGCGGTCCAGAAGGGTGGCGATCGCCAGGCCCTCCACGAGAAGATCCGGGGGCATTCCATGGCTGCCGCGCTGCGGATGAAGGAAGAGGGGGCCAGAGCAGACCTCCTGGAGCGGATCGCAGGGGATGCCGACTTCGGCATGTCCCTGGAGGAGCTCCGGGAACTGGTGGATCCCAACCGCTTCGTCGGCAGGGCTCCGGAGCAGGTGGACCGCTTTCTCGAGGATTGGGTAGACCCAGTCCTCCAACGGTATTCCGCAGAGTCGAACCAATCCATCGGAGATCCTGATGTCCGCGTCTGACCGTACACCCGGAGGATCCGGGCCCGCCCTTCACCAGAGTGACCTGCCCCTGAACCTGTTGAGCAACGGAAAAGTCCGGGACGTCTACGAGGCCGGACCGGACATGCTCTTCATGGTGGCCAGCGACAGGGTGAGCGCGTTCGATGTCGTCCTTCCCCAGCCGGTCCCCGCCAAAGGCGAGGTGTTGACCCAGGTGACGGCCTGGTGGCTCTCCAGATTGGAGGACAAGGTAGACCACCACATGATCTCCGTGATCCCGGAGGAGATCGAGGACCGGATTCCCGAACTGAAGGGCACCAGGGACCAGTGGGCCCGCCGGGCCATGCTGGTGAAGCGGACAAAGCCCGTCCTGGTAGAGTGTGTGGTGAGAGGATACATCACCGGATCCGCCTGGAAGGAGTACCGGAAGGCAGGGACACTGGCAGGCGAGCCCCTTCCCGGCGGGTTGATGGAGAGCGGACGATTGGAGCCGGCCATCTTTTCCCCGGCCACGAAAGCCCAGGACGGGGATCACGACGAGAACATCACCTTCGGGGCCGTCGAGGAGCTCCTGGGCCCGGACCTGGCCAACCGACTCCGGCACCTGGCCTTTGAAATCTATGGTTTCGGGGCCCGAACCGCGGGGGACCGGGGAATCATCCTGGCGGACACGAAGTTCGAATTCGGAGAGCTTCCCGACGGGAAGATCATCCTCATCGATGAGGTCATGACCCCCGACTCCTCCCGTTTCTGGCCCAGAGAACACTACCGGGTGGGCCGAGGCCAACCCTCCCTGGACAAGCAGCCCATCCGGAACTACCTGGACTCACTAACGGAATGGGATAAGAAACCGCCGCCGCCGGACCTTCCCCCGAAGGTGGTCAGGGCCACAACCGAGCGGTATCTGGAGATCTTCCGACGCCTCACGGGCACCGAGTTGACAGACTACCAACCGCCCCGGTTCGGGTAACCATGCGCATCGCGCCGGAGGGATGGCCATTCGTCCTCATCGGGCTGTCGGTAACCGTCATCCTGGCACTGTCGGCCGGGTTCGAAGGCACTTCATTCGGCCCCGCCTCCAGGAGCTTGCTCGGGTGGATGGCCGTGCTGACGGGTCTCCTCACGGTGTTCACCCTCTACTTCTTCCGGAATCCGGCCCCCAGGACGCCCCAGGGGGAGGACCTGGTCCTGGCCCCGGGAGAGGGGCGGGTGATCCAGATCGTCGAGATGGACGAGCCCGTCTTCCTGGAAGGCCCCTCAACCCGGATCTCCATCTTCCTGAGCGTGTTCAACGTCCACGTCCAACGTGCTCCCGTGAGTGGGCGCGTGAGGTACCGGGACTACACCCCGGGCAAATACCTGGCCGCCTGGAATCCCAAGGCGAGCGAGGAGAACGAACAGGCCTCCCTGGGAATTCAAACCGGCGACTCGAGGGTCCTGGTCCGCCAGATCGCCGGGCTGGTGGCCCGGCGGGTCGTCACGGACCCCGTGGAGGGCGACTCGGTCACTCGAGGGGCCCGCATCGGCCTCATCCGGTTCGGATCCCGAGTGGATCTGTTCATCCCCCGGTCGTGGGAAGTGACCTGCCAGGAGGAGGACAAGGTGAAGGTGGGCGAGACCGTGATGGCCAGGACGACTCCGGCCGAGGGCCAGGACGATGGCTGAAGAACCCTTGCCAAAGCCGACGAACGAAAGCCCCGAGATGAACGAGACTCCACCGGGAGATCGAACGACGAAACGGCGGCCTCAGCTCCAGCGGGGGATCATCATCCTGCCGTCGGCCTTCACCCTGGGGAATCTCTTCTTCGGGATCTTCGCCATGGTGACCGCAGCCCAGGGAGATCTCATCTGGGCGGCCTGGTACATCGTATTCGCCTCGATCTTCGATTTCGCCGACGGGCGGATCGCGCGATTCACTCGAACCGGTTCCAGCTTCGGGGCCGAGCTCGACTCCCTGGTGGACGCCATCTCCTTCGGCGTCGCTCCCGGCTTCATCATCTACCAGCAGTTTCTGACGGAGACGGCCTGGGGGTGGATCCTCTCCTTCGTCTACGTCACCGCCATCGTGGTCCGGCTGGCACGGTTCAACGTGGAGCAGGGAGGCGAGGCGAAGACCCACTTTCACGGGCTCCCCTCCCCCACAGCCGGGGTGATCCTGGCCACCTTCTACCCGTTCAGCCAAACGCCCTATTTCCAGGCCCAGCTCTCCGACCTCCCGTGGCCCAGCATCATGGGGGTGCTGACGGTCGTCATCTCCGTCCTCATGGTGAGTCACATTCATTCCCAGGCTGGGATTCAAGTCCACCAGGAACACGGTGGGGACGATCTGGGTGGTCGGGGGACTGACGCTGGCCCTGACCGTTCCTCGCTACTACTTCTTCCCGGCCACGGTGCTGTACACCGCCTTCGGCCTGCTGAGAGCGATTCTCCTGGGCTTCATCGACCGCTTGCCGGAGAAGGACCCCCTCCTGGATGAGGACGAGGAAGGGATGGAGCTGGACGACAGCGGGATGGAAGTCCGGGCGGTGGACTACCGGGACGTGGCCCCGGGGCGCTTCAAACGCAAGCGGCGCCCCCGGAGGAACCACCGGAAGGGGAATAACGAGGAAGAGAGCTGAACCCCCCTGGCGAGCCGCGGGGAGTCCTGGGGCAGGAGTTTCTCTGGTGCCCCGCCGACGGAACCCCGGCGTGACGCCAGCGGGATACTCATCAGGAAGGAACCGAGAGATCGTGTCACAAAAGGCGGAAACGGTTCGGCTTCATCAACTCGACGAGGCCCCCAGGGACGAGTGCGGGGTGGTCGGGATCACGGGAGTGGAGCGAGCCTCGGAGATGGCCTTCCTGGCGCTCTATGCCCTCCAGCATCGGGGCCAGGAATCGGCTGGGATCTGCGCCATCGACGATGGGACGGCCCGTCTACACAAGCGCCTCGGCCTCGCCTCCGAAATCTTCGATGCGGACGTGCTGGAGAGGCTTTCCGGGTCCACCGCAGTCGGCCACGTTCGGTATTCCACGGCGGGGGGTGGGCAGCTGGCGAACGCCCAGCCCATCATGGTTCGGTACGCAGAGGGTGACCTGGCCATCGCCCACAACGGGAACCTCACCAACGCCCGCGACATCCGAAACCGGCTCGTTCAGGAAGGCGCCATCTTCCAGACGGACTCGGACTCCGAGGTCATCATCCACCTCATCGCCCGCTCCAGGAGAGAAACCATCGAAGGCCAGATCGACGACGCCCTGACGTACCTGGAAGGGGCCTTCTCCGTCATCATCTCCATCGGAGACACGCTCTTCGCCGTCCGGGATCCCAGGGGGTTCCGGCCCCTGGTGCTGGGGAAGAAAGACGATGGCTTCGTGGTGGCCAGCGAGACCTGCGCGCTGGACATCATCAGCGCCGAGTTCGTCCGGGACGTGTATCCGGGTGAGGTCCTGAAGCTCAGAGGTGGGGAGCTCTCGCCCATGCGCAACCTCCAGACCGCCGTCCAGCAGGCGCCATGCGTGTTCGAGCTGGTGTACTTTGCGAGGCCCGACTCGAAGGTCTTCGGGGTCAGCGTCGACCGCTCCCGGAGGGCCTTCGGACGGCAGCTGGCCCGTGAGCACCCGGTGGAAGCCGACGCCGTCCTCGCGGTCCCCGATAGCGCCAACTCGGCGGCTCTCGGATTCGCGGAGGAGAGCGCCATCCCCTTCGAGCTGGGTCTCCTGAGAAACCACTACGTGGGGCGCACCTTCATCCGACCCTCCCAGGCCGACCGGGACTTCAGCGCCCGGGTGAAGTATGCGCCGGTCCGTGAGGCCCTGGAGGGGAAGCGGATTGTTGTCGTGGACGACTCCCTGGTCCGGGGCACGACCTCCGGGAGCCTGGTGAACATCCTCAGGGAGGCCGGGGCAGCCGAGGTGCACGTACGCATCGCAAGCCCGCCCGTTCGGTTCCCCTGCTACTACGGAATCGACATGCCCACCAAGGGGGAGCTCATGGCTTCCCGCTTCTCCATCCCAGAGATCGAGGAGCGGTTGGGGGTGGACTCCCTGGGATATCTCTCTCTGGAGGGAATGGAAGGCGCCGCCGCCGAGGCCGGCCCCTTCTGCAATGCGTGCTTCTCCGGGGATTACCCGGCCCCGCTGGTGGATATCGACCGGGGGCTCCTGACGCCGGATGAGGCGGGGTGCTGCTGAATGGGGAGGGCGGGCCCGCCTCCCCTCTGCACAAGAACCGTCCGCTACCCCTCCGTCGCCGGCCGAGGATGAAGCCGGCTTCTGAGCTTCAACCGACCTGCACCCATGGCATCTGACGTCACCCGAGAGCGAATCGCGGCCCTCCCGAAGGCCGAGCTTCACGTGCACCTGGACGGGAGCCTCCGGCCCACGACCATGCTGGAGCTGGCCGAGGCCCAGCGTGTGACCCTCCCCGCATCGGACCCCGAGGGCTTGGCGAAAGCCATGAACGCCGGAGGCTCCAGGAGCCTCGGAGACTACCTGGACAAGTTCGCCACCACGCTGTCCCTCATGCAGGAGCCGGAGGCTCTGGAGCGGGCGGCCTACGAGCTGGCGGAGGACTCTGCCGGAGAGAACATCCGGTACCTGGAGGTTCGGTACTCCCCCATCCTTCACACGGAGCGGGGGATGTCCCTGGAGGAGGCGGTGGAAGCGCCTCTGAGGGGCCTGGCAGCCGCTGAGGCGGCCTTCGGCACCCGAACAGGCCTGATCATCTGTGGCATGCGCCAGATGGACGGGGGGGCCTCTATGGAGCTCGCGGAGCTCGCTGTGGCCTTCAGAGAACGGGGTGTGGTGGCCTTCGATCTGGCCGGGAGGGAGGACGGGAATCCGGCCCGGAGGCATCGGGATGCCTGCCGGTATGCCGCCGCGAACAACCTGGCCGTCACGATACATGCTGGGGAGGGCGATGGGGCAGAGAGCACCGCCCAGGCCCTCCACGAGTGCCACGCCAGAAGGATCGGCCACGGGACCCGGCTGCAGGAGGACCCGGCCCTTGAGGCCTTCGTGAACGACTTCAGGATTCCGCTCGAAGTGTGTCTGACCTCGAACGTCCAGACCCGTGTAGCATCAACCTTCGCCGAGCATCCCTTCCGCCGATATTTCGACGCCGGACTGGTTGTGACCCTGAACACCGACAACCGCCTGATGTCGGGGACGACCCTCACCGAGGAGTAC
>JBDHCH010000315.1:0-4868 GCA_039592115.1 Gemmatimonadota bacterium
TCCGCCCAATCCATGTCGACCTGAAACCCACCCCGGGCTCGCAGACCTTTGACCGATCCCGTCGACCACTCGGCCGGGAGCGCCGGCAGGAACCGCAGCTTGCCGCCCTGAGACTGCAAGAGCATTTCAGCAATGGCCGCCGTTGCCCCGAAATTCCCGTCCACCTGCAGCGCCTGACCGCAGAGTGAAAAGAGATTCGGAAGGGAAGATCCGGTAAGAAGGGCTCTAAGCTCCGCCAAGGCGGGTTCTGCTTCGTAGAGCCGGGCCCATAAGCCGACTTTGTGGCTGTAGGACCATCCACATCCACCGGTGCCTCGGCGCCTTATCGTCACCGCCGCTGCTTCAGCCATCCCGGGGGTCTCCTCCGGCGATATCTGAGACCCCGGATACAGCCCCCACAAATGAGAGATATGTCGGTGTTCGGGTTCGACCTCGTCCCAATCGACGATCCACTCCTGTATCTGCCCGTGTTTGCCGATCTGGAGGGGAGCCAGTCGACTTCTCTGGTTGGTCACCTTCTCAACCAGATCCGCATCCAACCCGAGATGGGTCGCTGCGAGGCCGAAATTCTCGAATACTGCCCGGATGATTTCCATATCCATGGTTGGGCCAGCTGCCATGGTTCGCGCCTTGAGGTAGGACCCTGTCACTTCATCGAAGAAACGACCGTTCCCCGGTCTGGCGGGGAAATTCTCTGGGGAGTTGGATGGCGCCGTCACCAGCCAGCCGTTTTCAGGGTGCTCAACCAGGATGTCAGAGATGAACAACGCGGAGCCTTTCATCAACGGATAGACTTCCCGCAAATGATCTTCGTCTCCAGTGAACAGGTAGTGCTCCCACAAATGCGTGGTCAGCCAGGCGCCGCCAACGGGCCAAGCACCCCAGGAGGGACCGTCCATGGGAGCCGTTGCACGCCAGAGATCCGTGTTCTGGTGAAGCACCCATCCTCTGGCGCCCCAGTGTTCTCTCGCCACGCTCGTGCCGGCTTCGGAGACCTCCCCGATGAGCCTGGTGAGTGGCCCCGTAAGCTCGGACAGATTGGAGGACTCCGCCGGCCAGTAGTTCATCGGCAAATTGATGTTGACCGTGTATTTACTGTCCCACCAGGGATTGGGATTGTCATTCCAGATCCCCTGGAGATTCGCGGGCTCCGTACCCGGCCGTGAACTGGCGATCAACAGGTATCTGCCGAACTGATAGTAGAGTGCCGCCAGACCGGGGTCGGGATGTTCCGCAAAGCGGGCAATCCGCTCATCGGTCGGAATATCGGTGAGGCTTTCAGTCCCCAGCTGCATGGAGACGCGCCGAAACCAACCCCGATGTTCAGCGATGTGGTCGGCCTTCATCTGCTCGTAGGTGCGGTCCTGGATGTTCCAAAGGACCTCTTCCACTCGAGCCTCTTGATCGGCGCTGACGTCACGGTAATTGACGAAGTTGGTCGCAGCGGCGATGACGAGGGTAGCCGTCGTAGCTTCCCGGACATGCAGCGTCTTGTAGTCGACTTCTATTTGACCGCCTTCGGACCTGCCCTTCAAACGGGCCTCGTAACGCAACCTCCCTTCGATACCCAGATAGTCATCGCTCTTTCCGTAGATCTTCAGGCCGTCGGGCGGGACACCCTCCCACCAGAAATACCCGGTACCGTAATTGGAGTGGGCCTGGTTTCGTGCTCCGTGCAGTTCGGCCGAGAAGGTCAATGCGCCGGGCTGATCGGCGGTGATTCTCACGACGATGGCCTGGTCGACAGCCGTCGAGAACACCTCCCGGGTAAATCCGATGTCTCCCACCCGGTAGGACACCCGACTGATCCCCTCGTCGAGGCTCAGCTCCCGTCGGTACTCCGTTGGCTCCTCATGGCCGGGGAAGAAGAGCCAGAGATCACCCAGGGGCTGGTACTTCATCTGCTCATAGGGGATCCCCATCATCGTCCTGCCGAACAGATCGTGGGCCTTTTCCACATCCCCCTCGAAGAGTAGCCGCTGGATTTCCGCAAGCGCCGCGGCTCCCCCAGGATTGGTCGGATCATAGGGCCCGCCCGCCCAGAACGTCTCTTCGTTCAACTGAATTCGTTCTGCGGCCGTTCCGCCAAAGACCATGGCCCCGAGACGACCGTTTCCGACGGGAAGAGTATGATTCCACTGGGCTGCTGGCTGTTCGTACCAGAGCACCAGATCAGACCAACCGTCATCCGGAGTGACCGCGGTCTGGGAAGAGCCCGGGGTCGACAAGGCCCCTCCGAGCACAACTGCAAAGAGGACGAGCCCGGTACGGAGGCCGGACCTCATTCCATTGTTGGTCCGTGGCAGATCTTCCACGAGGTGCCTCCCATGCTGCTTTCTTCGAATGGTAATCAAGAGGGGATCCGGTGAAGCGAAGCCACCCTCATCATCGGAATTGCATGGCCATGGATGGGGAATCCTCAACCCCTCTTCTGCGAACTGTTATTTGAAAGAGAATGAATCGAACAGGAGGAGATCCTCCTCCTCTCCTCTGAACACGAAACAAAGGTCCTTCACACCGTTCTGCGGGGGAAGATCAAATCCGAATACACCCGATGGCTGGTTTTCAAGTTCATACGCCACAAGAATCTCGCCTTCGGGTGATTCCTCGTGTACCTCGATCGTCACGCTCTTGAGGTCTGCGGCCTTGAATTCGATTCTCGTCTTCTGGTCGAGGCCATAAATGTTTGGAAAGGTGAGGAAATCACCGTCGTCGATGTCTGCGGCGGAAAGCCCCCCATCGATGTTCTCTGTCTTGCTTATGCCTGAGGCCACAAAGAAGTCTTCCGCTTCTATGCTGCCGCTGCCGGCATCGTATTGTCCAACCCCTGTTCCATCCACTCTGATTACAGCTATCTCGCCGTTTTCTTTGTAGTGCACATAGCCTATGAAACTGTCACGGAAATAACGGTTCCCGGTTTGACTGATGTCGCAATAGGCGAAATACCATTGGTTGTGCCATTGGAAGAACGAGCCATGGCGGCCTTGTTTGAATCCATTTGGCCAGGTGGGCGAATCGTAACCCTCTGCGAAGCTCTCCTGCTCGATGACAGACCCCTTAAAGTCATAGGGGCCGTATACATCATCGGCCATGGCATAGAAGCAACCCCATGAGAGATAGTAGTGACCATCGTAGTAATGCAGGAATGGCTTATCGTCTGTCGGGTGGTCCGGGTTCTGTCCATCCAGATTGTAGGGGCCACGCGGATTGTTGATCTCGATCTTCCGGGGCGGCTCCGCCAACGAAATCATATCCTCGTTCAGTTCCGCGATATAAAAGTCCCATACACCAAATACGATATAGACTGCGCCTGCCTCGTCCTCGACTATCCCGATGTCGTACTCGTCGGTTGGAGTCAGGTCGGGGGTCAGCAGGGGCTTGCCCAGAGGATCTGTCCACGGGCCGTTCAGATCGTTCGAAACCACCACTCCCGTTTGTCTGTTTCCTTCGGAGAAATACCAGTAGAATCTCCCATTCCGCGCGGCAATATCAGTAGCCCATGCATCTGAAAACGGTCCCCCGATGTACGTGTCTTCTGGTCTCAATACTGACACGAGCTCCCAATCAACCAGATCATCGGATGACCACAACCACCAGTCCTCCATGATGAACGTCGTGTTATCGGCTGATTTATCGTGGGTCGCTGACAGATAGGCCTTCCCATCGATGATTCTGATATGAGGGTCGTTGACACCCATGTTCGGAATAATGGGGTTGTTGGGTTCGAACGTGACAACTGCCGGTGTGTCCTCCTCGCCCCGGCCGTGGACAGATGGCTGCTGTTCCTCTTTCCCGGGTGAACCACATGAGGCGACCGCCAGGACCGCGCATATCAGTGGTATGGCGTGCTTCATGAGAGCCGGACCTGGTTGGGTTCCTGCAATGAGAAGACACCGTTCTCAAGGACCAGGGAAGACAGCTTCGTTCCGTGGCTCACCTGGATTGTGCCCCCCTGCGGAGGTTGTAGAAGATCGTGCCGGTGACGAAATAAACCGCCGTCGGCACCATCAGCCACCCATGAAGCGATGACAGGACCTCGCGGTGGTTCTCCCCGCCCGCCGCGTAGACGAGGAAAGGCAGGACCGCGCACGCGATAAGCGATGCCAGTGCCAGGAGACCCGTAATCCACTGGATGGCCGGCGCGGCTCGAGCCGGCTCACGGAGCGCCGGGACCGGTGGGTTCCCCGTGGGCTCCACTGACTCCGGCTCCTCGGGAGCCCCGCCTCGCTCAACGAACAGCAGGGTGAGCAGGATGTAGAGGACCGAGGTTAGAGCGAAGACCGGCAAGAACAGGAAGAAGAGGTGCAGGGTCTCGGTGAGGTAAAGAGCGAGTGCGGTGCCCAGGGCGAAAAACCATGAGACGAGGGCGGGGATGTTCAGGAGGAGGCTCTTCTGCGACGCCCAGTATCGCGGCAGCCCGAGCAACGGAAAGAGCCAGTGCTCGGTGATGACGATGGCTCCTGCCGGCATGAGCAGGAGGCCGTAGAGCCCGACGAAGTCCAGGAGCTTGGTGAAGACGAAGGGGAAGCATCACCTTGGTGCGCGACCAGTTCGGTGTCACCGCCTGGAATGCGAGGCCCGCGCGGTAGAGTGTGGGATTCGATGTCGTCCACCCCGCAATGATGACAGCTATCGCACCGCTGATGCCTAGTGCCTGGTATGCCACACTCCCGGCATCGAGATCCGCCAGGGGCTGCTGGAGCATCAACGCGGCGCCGGCTCCCATGATTCCTGCGGCGATCCACGCGAGATAATGCCCGAGGAACATCCCGAAGGCCGAGTACAGTCCGTAGCTCGCACGCTTCGCGTAGCGGAAGAGCGCCATGTCTGAAAGGCCGCCGTGCATCGCGAGATTACAGATCCAGGCG
>JBDHCH010000316.1:0-4510 GCA_039592115.1 Gemmatimonadota bacterium
TTGGGGCTCCTCGACGTAGCGCTTGGCTATGCGTTCACCTCGCGTCGCTCGGTGGTCTCGCGGGAAAACGGTCAGGTAGTGGCCACCGGGGTGGCCGCTCGGCTCGGAGCCCCGTCTTCCATCTGGCCCCGTGGCGCATGATATGCGGCTCGCCCCACTTGTGCAGACCTTCCCTAGCACCCTGAGTCAGGATCGAGGGGCGGGCGGACTCTCCCGAGAAAGCAACCAGCGCACTCAAACTCCCACGGCGCCCCCTTCCAAGACCTCCCGTGTGATTTGGCCAACCGTTCGCTCCTCAACCACCCGACCCCGGTACACGTGGACTGAGCCCTGGTCATCCAGGAGATCGGTCCGTCCCTCGAGCGGTCCAACCTCACCCACCTGCCCCAGACACCACACGGCCATTCCCCGGGCCTGGGAATCCGGCCGATCCAATGCCTCAACGACCAGGGGGAGAACCGTAGGCAGATCATCCCCTGCCTCATGGATCAGGCGGCCGATAGCCCAGAGCGTCCCGGGCCGGAAGTGCTCCAGATCCTCTTCCTCCAGGGTTTCGAGAAGGTGGAAGGCGATGGGGACATGGCTCTTAAAGAGCGAGGGAAGGCGGGCACAGCACTCCGCCATGCACTCAGGAGCCCTCCAGAAGACCGCACCGGCCTCTTCTGTGATGAGCCAGTAGAGACGCCTCATATGCTCCTTCGCGTAGCTCTTGTTCAATCTCGCCACCTCTTCGACCGCCATCCCCATGGCCTCGATGGCTCTCCACACGACCTGGAGGTCATGGTCGAACGTGAGGGCGATGAGAGTACCGAGGACTCTCTTTCGCTCAGTGGCTAAGTCAGCCACCTCCTCCAGCTTTCCATCGGCGAGGAGTTCCCTGACAGTGGCCTTCAATGCTCTGGACGCCATCCGCGACTCCACCTACGGTGCGGGAAAGAAGGTGTAGCTCACCCAGGTGAGAGCCACCAGGAGGACCACGCCCAGAACCACGCTCCAGACAATCAGCTTCTTCTCCACCGGGAGAAGGGGCTCATACTCCATCTTCTCCATCTCATCCGCTAACCGCGGCTGCTCAGTTTCGGTCATGGTTCACTCCTTTGAGGAACTCCTCGGGAATCCCTCCTAGCTGCCCACCACGGGAGGTGTCACACCGTGGAAGAAGACCCACGAGATCGCCAATCCGACCCAGATGATGAACCCGAAGAGACAGATGGCGTAGATGGCCGCCAGGCGGCCGATTCCTTCCTCCCAAAGCTTCCGGAAGTTCGACACCACGCCGATGGCAAAGAAGGTCATGGCAAAGAACAGCTGCCGGAACACGTTGGCCTCGCTCGAAGCCGCCTTGGCCGCGTCCAGCAAATCCGGCACCATCACGCAGAGAACCAGCGTGGCAACGAAGGTGAGAACGTACCCCAGGACGAACTTCGGGAAACGCTCCCAGATCTCAACCATCCGCACTTTCTCCCCGGGTTTCCTATCGATGACCGTAACCCAGAGGATGGCCAGAATGAATGCCCACACCCCGATGAAGATGTCGATGAACACCTTCACCGTGGTCGTGGCCATGAGGATCCATCCCTCCGCCCACTCCACTCCCATGGCGTCGATAGCCTTCGCCCGTACCAAGGCATCGGTAATGGCCCCCGACGCCACCGCCGCCCCGTCCGTCTTCACGGCCAGGCCCATCCAGGCTCCAGCCACCATCGGCTCTTGGTACAGGAAGGTCTGAGCGGCGAAGGGAAGAACAACCAGTTCCACGACGGCGAAGATCACCACCAAGGAGGACACCATGATGGGAATCACGGGGCGGGCCCGGATCGCGCCGCCCGTTGCGATGGCCGCCGATACCCCGCAGATGGAGATCCCCGAGGCCAGGGGCGCCGCCCACTCCTTGCTGAACTTGAAGTACTTGCGGGCCACGAAGTAGACCACCGCCCAGTAGATGAGGTAAGCCTCGACGATGGCGCAGAGCCCACGGAAGATGACGGCCGAAGCCAGGCCAAGGGCGTCAACAGCCTTCACCCCCAAACCCAACCCCATGACCACGATGGCGATCTTGATGAACAGCTCTGGTTTGGTGGCCTCGGCAATCCGGTCCGCCGCTTTCGGGAAGAAGTTGCCGACCACCAGCCCAGCGAGGAGGGCGAGGATATACCCTGCCTCACCTGTGAGATTCATCGACCAACCGATGCCCAGGGATTCCAGCTTGTCGGGCGTGGCCGCGATGTATGCGAAATGTCCGAGGAACCAGCAGATGTACGAGACAACGAATATGACCGTGAAGCCCAGCATGAATCGTGGGAGGTGGGCCTCCAACCCACGGGCAGCTACGGTCATCAGGACCAGCAGGAAGAGGAAGGTCAGCACCAGGGAGGGGCCACCTCCGAGGCCGGAGTATCCCTCTGATACCGGTTGAAGGGCCTGACCGACGGAGACCCAAACGTTGGTCTTCACGGCCCAGCCGAGAATATCGGCTCCCACGAGGAGCCCCAAAGACAATGCGAAGATCAGGAGCCCTATCCACAGGGACATCCAATCTTCGCTTTTCAACAGGGACCGCAGACTCGCCATACTGCACTCCCATCTTGGTCGCGGAAGAACACCCTCAGGGGATCCGCCGCTGGTGAAGGAAACCCCAATAAAACCAATGGTTCCCGACCAGAATGGGGGGTAGTGACGCCCCTGGCAACGGGGGGTCAGAAGAGAAAATATTTCAGAGATCAAGCGTTATGGACGAGGAGGGAACTCGAGGAAACCGGCGCTGATTTCGGGGCGGCACCAACGGAATTTCGAGCCCGAGAGCGTCCGGTCTCGAGGAGCTGTGATAACGCGCGCTAGCGGACGATCTCCCCTGCCCCCGCTCCTGGAGTGGTCTGGCCCACCGACGGGAGAAGACCCCGGAGATGCTCTCTCCTACTGGGTCAACTCTCCGACAAGCCGAAGCAGATCCTCGGGCTCGATGGGCTTGCTCAGGTACCCCTTGGGGGGAGGGACCTTACGGCGGCTGGAAATGAAGTGTTTGAAATCGTCTGACACTCCCGTGATGATGATCACCGGAATGTCCTTGTACTCTTCGGTTTCCTTCAGCTTCCGGTAAACCCCGACCCCAGACTTCTCCGGCATGGTGACATCAAGGGTAATCAGGTCCGGGATCTTCTCTTGGATGCGATCCAGGGCTTCGTTCCCGTCCCTCGCCGACACGGTTTCATAGCCGTTGTCCTCGAGGACCGTGACGAAGAAATCCACGGCATCGGGATCATCGTCCACCACCAGGACAGTCTTCACACCATCAGGCATCGATCGTTATCCCCTTCGTCATGGGAGAATCGGGAATCCCCGATCCATTGGGTCGAACCCTTGGTAAAGTTACGACGAATTTGGTCCCTTCGCCCAGTTTTGAATAGAGGTCGATATCTCCTCCGTGGGCCCGGGCGATCTTGTGGGAAATGAAGAGGCCGAGACCAGTTCCGGTTCCTTTCGTGGAGAAGAACAAAGAGAAGGCTTTCTCCTGGGTTTCCTGGTCCATCCCCATCCCGTCGTCCTCGACCTCGAACCGTACTCCGTCGGCCTCTCCAGACACCCTTACCACGACTCGATGACCCTCAGGGAATTCGGACAAACGGCAGGCGTCCAGGGAGTTTTCCACCAGGTTCGCCAACAGGGCTCGAAGTGCCTGGGGATCGCCGTCGAACTCCCCGGCCTCAGCCCCGATCTCCAGCCCCAGCTCGGTCGCCAGCTCCCCGGCCCGGGATTCCATCATGATGACCACGTCATTGGCGACCTCCTCTGCCGAAACGGTTTCCCAACTCGGGACGCGGTCCTTCGCATAATAGAGGATGTCCGAGACCATGGACTTGATTCGTTCTGCGTTCCGTTGAACGGTCGACCATCCACGTTTGACACGGCTCTTGTCCTCCTTCGCAAACCCGGAGTTCACCAGGTACATCCCCCCACTCAAGCCATTCAGCAACCCCTTCAGGCTGTGGGACACCGATCCGATGAGGAGACCGAGCTGGGTGAGGCGGTCCTCCAGATCCCGGACCTGGGTGATGTCGGCGCTCATTTCCATGACGGCCGTGAGCTCGCCTCCCTCCCGGATCGGGGCGGTGGTCACGAGGACGTTCTTCCGTTTCCCGTGGCGGGAGGTCACCACCTCCTCCCGCGTGTGGGAGGTCCCGTCAGCCAATGTCTGCTGGACCGGACAGGGCTCGCACGGCGTGTTCCTGTGCTTGTAGGCCTCGAAACACTTTCCGCCCAGGGCTCTCCCGAAATCTTCGAGGAACGCCTTGTTGGCCTCGATGATGTTCAGGTCCTGGTCCTGGATCGAGATGTAGCAGGGCACTTCGTCGAAGAGGGTGTGGTAGCGTTTCTGGCTGGCCCTGAGGAGCTTCTGGAGGTTCTTGATGTGGGTGATGTCGGTAGACATCTCCATGGCGGCGACGATTTCCCCTGCGTCGTTGTAGATCGGGTTCGACCTGACAAGGACAGAAAGCGTCTCACCCGAAACCGT
>JBDHCH010000317.1:0-4502 GCA_039592115.1 Gemmatimonadota bacterium
CCTGAGTTGGGGGCTGATCGCCATCGTCCGGCGTATGCCGGCGGTGGCCAGGATCATCTAGGAGCCTGTCCCCAGGGAAGGTCTGCACAAGTGAACTGCAGCGTCCGGAGGGTAGTGTCAACTTGAGGGCGGTCCCCACAGACTCCATGGATGAAGACGGTTTCAAACAACAATCCCGGCCACCGGGTTCCTACGGAAATCATCAGCCACGACGTCTGTCTGTAATAGTGGTTCTCCCTGAGTCTGCGCGACGTTGAGGAAGTCCCCGCGAAGGGGGGAGTTACCGTTGCGCGCGAGACCATCCGGCAGGGGTGTAGGAAGTTCGGACCCGAGTACGCGCGGAGGCTCAAGCAGCATCAGGGTCGACTTGGTGACGTTTGGCACTTGGATGAAGGCTTCGTGAAGATCGGGGGCGAGCGACAGTATCTATGGCGCGCCGTGGATCAGGACGGGGACGTGATCGACATCCTGGTTCAGAGGTATCGCAACGCCCGTGCGGCTAAACGATTCTTTCGCAAGCTTCTGAAAGGGCAGGGGCGCACGGCGTCCGTCCGGATAGTAGGAATCGGATCCGCCATCGGGGCCCCACCTCTAAGTCCTGGTCCGAGGAAGGAGCCCATCACTCCTCCATCGTTTGAGTTCGATCCCGTTCCTGTGATGGATCTCCCCCATCACTCCGTCCGGATCGCTTCCACCGGATCCACCCGTGTGGCATGCCGGGCCGGTGCGAAGGTGGCGGCCAGGGTGACGGCCAGGAGAACCAGGCTGGCTCCCACCAGGGGCAAGGGGTCGGTGGGCTCGATTCCGTAGAGGAGACTTTCGGTGAAGCGGCGAAGGGCCACAGCTCCCACCAATCCCAGCGCCACCCCCACCAATGCCAGCTTCAGTCCGAACCCTATCACCTCTCCGGCCACCCGGCTGCGGTTGGCCCCCAGGGCCATGCGGACCCCGATCTCCCGGGTGCGGCGGGCCACCAGGAAGGAGATGGTGCCATAGAGACCGGCGGCAGCCATGAGAAGGGCGATGGCGCTGAAAAGGGTCACCAGGATCGCACTCACCTGGTAGCGGTCCGTCTCGTCCTCGAAGACGGAATCCATCGTGGTCACCCATCCGAACACCAACTTCGGCTCGATCTCCCGCAGGGCGCTCTGGATCGCCGGGGCCATTCCGGCGGCATTTCCCGAGGTATGGATGAGGAAATGCACGCGGTACTGGGGCCGCTGATCCAGTGAGACGTAGGCCTGGGGAGCTGGCTCTTCCCCCAATTCGTAGTAGTTGGCGTTCTTGGCTATGCCAACCACTTCAAACGGAGCATCCCGCAGAACGGGTAGGGCTCCACCCAGAGGATCCTGCATGGGCCAAAGGGCTTCGGCCAGGGCCTCGTTGATTACGATGGAGAGGGCGCTTCCCTCGACATCCTCCGGGCCCAGTGGTCGACCCTGAACGATGGGGATTCCCGCTACCTGGAAGTAGTCAGGGCCCACGGCATTCACACCGGTGAACACCAGGTTCCCTTCCATGTTGGGCTGGACGCCGGGGGGCGCTTCGAAGTTCCAGCTCCAATCTCCCTGGAAAGGGATCATCCGGGTGGTGGCCACACCCTGGACCCCCGATATGCCCCGGATTCGCTGCGTCGCCTCTTGGAGGAAGACCCGCCTGCGGTCCGGGTCGTAGTCCATGGCCTGGAGGTTCAGCTGCAGCACCAGCCGGTCTTCGGTGGCGAAGCCCAGCTCCTGGGTCCGGGCGGCCCAGAAGCTTCGGGCGAAGAGAAAGGCCCCCGCCAGCAACATCAGGGAAAGGCCCACCTGACCAATGACCAGGGCGCTCTGGGAGCGAGACTTGGAGGCGCTTTCGCCTCGGCCCTGTAGGGCGCCCCTGGCATCACCCCGGGTGATCTGGAAGGCGGGAGCCAGGCCTACGGCCAACGAGGTGAGAAGGCAGAGGCCCATGGTCATCAGGATCACGGCGGGGTCGGGGCGGAACTCGTTGGAGAATCGCATGGGGAGGAGGGAAGCCGCCATCCCCGAGAACCCATAGGCCAGAAGAAGCCCCAACAGTCCACCCACCGCTCCCAGGATGAGGGTTTCCGCCAGGATTTGCCGGACCAAGCGACCCCGGCCCGCACCCAGGGCAGACCGGACGGCCATCTCGGGACCTCTGGTCGTTGCCCGGGAAAGGAGTAGAACCGCCGTGTTGAAGAGGGCAACCAGAAACACAAGGCCCACCACGGCGAGAAGCATTCGGGTGAGGGCGTTCAGGGTCTCAGCCGCCCGCGGGCCGTAGCGGTACTGGCGCTGGAGGTAGGCACCCTCGTCGTCGGCCTTCATGTCGTACTCCAGGGCTTCGCCCAGGGCCGTGAGGTTGGCTTCCGCCGCCTTGAAGGTCACCCCGGGCGCCAGCCGGCCAATGGGCTGGAGCCAGCCGCTCCTGGATCCCGGCACCCTCTCCCACCAGTCCACGGATGCGGCCCGGGCCAATGCCCCGTACATGGCAATGGGAATCCAGGCATCGGGGGGGTCGCCCGTGGGCGCCACGGCGCCGAATCCCTCCGGGGCGATGCCCACCACCTGGTAGGGAGTGCCGGCGAGATCGATGGTGCGGTTTACCACGTCTGGATCGGCCCCAAGCGCCCGGATCCAGAAGTGATGGGCCAGAACCGTGACCGGATGGGTTCCCGGTGTGAGGTTCTCTTCGGGCAGGAAGGTTCTTCCCAGGGCGGGATGCACGCCCAGGACCTCGAAGAGGTTGTCCGATACGAAGACCGCATCCAGCTGGTCGGTTCGGCCTTCGCCGAGGCTGTAGGACACTGCCCTGAATCCGCCGTAGGCCGCCAGGCCGGAAAGGGTGGAGGCGGCGTCCCGGTAGTATTCGTAGTCAGGGTTGCCGGCGCCGCCGAAACCGGGCCGGGTTTGGAGGCGGAAGAGCCTGTCCGGCTCCACGATGTGGGGCGGTGGTTGGAGGAATATCTCGTTCACCAGGGTGAGAACCGTTGCTGTGGCTCCGATCCCGAGGCCCAGGACGGCCACCGCCGCTAGGGTGAAGGTGGGCCGTCGGCGAAGGGTACGGAGTCCGTAGCGGAGGTCCTGGATGACGCTGTCGAGGACGGCCCCCATCCTCTGCTCCCGGACGGACTCCTTCACCTGCTCCACCCCTCCCAGTTCCATCCGGGCTTGCCGCACCGCCTCCCGGGGCTTCATCCCGGCCCGGATCTTCTCATCCACCATCATGCCGAGTACGGAGGTCAGCTCTTCATCCAGCTCCTGGTCCAGGCGAGGCTTCTGGAAGAGCGACTGGAAGGTGCCCTTGATCCATCGGTACAGGAACATGCTGGCCTCCTCAGGTCGCTTCCATAACTTTGGCGATGGTGGTGACCAGTTGGGCCCAGTTCTCCTTCTCCTCTCCCAAACGGCGCCTCCCCGCCGCGGTCAGCTCGTAGTATCTGGCTCGGCGCTTGTTCTCCGATTCGCCCCATTCCCCTTTAATCCATCCTTTCTGGTCCATGCGGTGCAGGGCGGGGAAGAGGGAGCCGGGTTTCACCTGAAACGTTCCTTCGGTGGCTTGGTCGATACGGCGGGAGAGCCCCAGTCCGTGGAGGGGTCCCTGGCTCAAGGTTTTCAGTATGAGCATGTCCAGAGTGCCCCGGAGGAGGTCTGTGCGGGAGGATGTCATGGACTGCTTCCTATCGAGTTTCTATAGATCGTCATATCGAAATTCTATAGGAAGGGCGGTGGTGTCAAGATTGGCGGTGTGGAGGTCTGCGGTGGACCTACACCGACCGGCAGCCTGGGGGCCCCAACAGGGACCCCAAACTCCCTGCAACTGACCATAAATCAGAAGCTCTCCAGGGAACAAACGGTCGCCTAACGCGCAAACTCACAGCGACTTACGTGAACTCCGCAATACTCCCCGTAAGTGCTCATCTCAACTCTTAATCAGTAGGTTCGGGGTTCGAGTCCCTGGCGGCGCATGGCGGAAGTCCTTGGAAGACAGGGGCTTCCGTTTATCTTATTGCGGTACGCCTACCTCTAGTAGTAACATAATAGTCACAGGAGGTGGGAATCATGCCCAAGCTCTACATGCGGAATCAGGGCGGTAAGACGCGTTGGTATGCTGACTTACGGGATATCGGCGGTGGGCAGGTGGCTCTCAAACCTACTGGGTCAAACCGAGCGACGGCTGACAGGGATGAAGCGGCCCAACTGATGGCTGACAAGATCAGGGAGCTAGGTGGCGTCACGGTGGGACCTGGTACTCGATTGGCCGAGTTCGTGGAAGAGTTCCTTGCTGCGAATCCAGGAGGTGTGACCGAGAAGTGGCTTACCGAGTCCAGGTTGAGGCTCAGGAGGGCGGTTGAGTTCTTTGGCACTGACCGTGACCTGAAGACAATTCGGCCAAAGGACCTTCGCCAGTGGTTGGACCGATACTCCCACCTCTCTGCCTCAAACCAGCGCCACCACCTTCACGCTGTTTCCAGCCTCTATAGGTACGCTCAGGAATTGGAG
>JBDHCH010000318.1:0-4490 GCA_039592115.1 Gemmatimonadota bacterium
AATCCCGGCATAATCCGGCATGTTTGCCGGAAAAGTACGGCAGACCGTGCGTCCTACCCGTGAAAGTACGGCAGAATGCCGGGATTTGGCCTAATTGATAGGGGCCTGATAAGCCAGGGCACCGCGCCCTGGTGCGTGGGCCCTATGGGAAGAAACGTAGGCGGGCTCTTGCGCGAGGTGCCGCTTGGGCACAGATGCTGGGAGGGGCGGGGGAGCGGCAAAGACCGACAACGCATTGGTGTTAATTCGAGCCCGTTGATAAGCCTGGTTCCCGGTCGCAAGAGCCCTTTCTTGGTGACGGCGTCGAGTCGATCCCGATCAGAAGATTTTCGAGAGCCTCCGACCGGGGCCGCCTTCCCGCATCTGGTGCATTTCAGCTCCACTTTCGGGAAGGAGAGCGTCCGTTGGCAAAGCAAAAGAAGGGGCCCAAGCGCAAGGGTTCCCGGAACCGTCCGACCCCGGTGATCAATCCCACGGCGGCGGGAATCGATGTGGGGGCACGGGAAGTCTACGTGGCGGTGCCCCAGGATCGGGATCCCGAACCGGTCCGCACCTTCGCCACCTTCACGCCGGATCTGGTCGATCTGGCGAACTGGCTGGCGGCGTGCGGCGTCACCACAGTGGCCATGGAGGCCACGAGCGTCTACTGGATGCCGCTCTTCACCATCCTCGAGGAGCGAGGGATCGAAGTGTGCCTGGTCAACGCTCGTCACCTCAGGAGGGTGCCCGGTCGCAAGACCGATGTGCTGGACTGCGAGTGGCTCCAGTACCTCCACTCGGTCGGGTTGCTGCGGGGGTCCTTCCACCCGCCCGAAGCCGTGGCAGCCGTACGCACGGTGCTGCGCCACAAAGCCTCTCTGGTCCAGATGGCGTCCTCCCACGTACAGCACATCCACAAGGCTCTGACCCAGATGAACCTGCAGATCCACCATGTGATCAGCGACATCACGGGCGTGACGGGAATGGCCATCCTGGATGCCATTCTCGCCGGCGAACGCCGCCCGGAAGTTCTCGCCGAACTCCGCCACCGGACCATCAAAGCCGACGAGAAGACCCTCGCCAAGGCCCTGACCGGCACCTGGCGACGCGAGCACCTCTTCACCCTCCGGCAATCCCTGGGCGCGTATCGCCACTACCAGGCCCAGATCCAGCAGTGTGACGAAGAACTCCGCGAACTCCTCGGTATCTTCGGCTCTCGGGCCGATCCCGACGAGGACCCTCTACCTCCGGCCCCTGGGCGCCGCCGCGAGCCCCTCGGCCTTGACCTCCGCACCGAGTTCTACCGGATTTTCGGTACCGATCTCACCGCCATCCCTGGCATCGAGGTTCACACGATCCAGACCCTGTTCGCCGAGTGTGGCCGCGACCTCTCGGCCTTCCCCACCGCCGGCGACTTCGCGAGTTGGCTTGGCCTGTGTCCCGATAACCGCATCACCGGCGGAAAGGTCATCTCCACCAAGACGCGCAAAGTCAACCATCCGGCCGCCAACGCGCTGCGCCTTGCCGCCCAAAGCCTCCACCGGAGCCCCTCCGTCCTCGGCGATTACTACCGTCGCATGCGATACCGCCAGGGGCCCGCCAAGGCCATTACCTCCACCGCCCACAAGCTCGCCCGTATCCTCTACACCCTCGTCACCACCCGTCAGTTCTACGACGAAACCGTCCTTGCCCAGCACCAACAGCAGACCCGGGCACGGAAAACCCGGCGCCTCAAAACCCAGGCCGCTGCCCTCGGTTTTGACCTCGTTCCCGTAGAGGCTACATGAAGTCGTTTCTCAGAAGCGTGAGGTCGGAGGTCTGAGTCTACCCAGGCCCACTCTCAGAGTTTATTGCCCCGCTTGGATTTACTAGTCCGGGCGGGGTGCTTCGTTGGGCCTTACCCCACAATACCTGTCGGTTCGTACTGACGGTTTGTGGCTAGAAATCCTGGTTTGGTCACCCTGGGAGTACTCCGGCTCACTTTTTCCCAACACGGTAAGATGCCGGGATTGAGTGTTCCCCGCCGCACGCTGGATAGGCGTGAGATTCTATGAAGGGCCCCCCAGAGGCTGACGCGGCCCAGCAAGTCAGGGCGTCTTGCCAGGATCCCGGCCTGTGGCAAAAGACCTGGCGGGGGATCAGGAATCTCCAGGCCCCGATCGCCCGGCCCTCAGCAAATGCTCCACGGCTCGTTCAAGTGGGAGGTCACGGCCCTCGGCAATCGCCGCTGCCCGATCCAAAACCTCCACATTCGGAGAAAGCCCGGACCCAACGAAGTCCTCACCTTCAGGCGTCATGTCTCTCTTGGTCGTGATGCCCGCAACAACACCGTGGGGGAGTCGAAGGATCAACGGCTGGCCGGTGCTGCCCGCGGTGGTCGTTCCCATGGTGGTGACCTGGGGCAACTGCTGCATCAGCAGGACGAAGTTTTCCGCCGCCGAATAGGTGTAAGCGCTCTGCAAGAGAACCGTTGGGGCTTTGAGGGCCGGGCCCTGCGCAGGCTCCAGCATGTGCACCACTGTGTCGATCACGGCAGTCCCATCCCCGAAGGGGCGATACTCGGCCGCAGAATTCCTCCGCGATCCCCAGGCCTTGTACGCTGCGACGTGTTTTGGGGAGTTCCAAGTCATGATCGGCACCGGGCGGTCGGTGAAATGGCTTCCGATCTGGTCTCCGTATGCCGAGTTCCCGCCTCCGTTGAGACGCACATCGATAATGATGCCCCGCGCCCGCTCGCGCAGCTCGGGTACGATTCGTTCGAACTGCTCGACAACCGCTTCATCCCAAAACACATGGACCCCTACATAGGCGATGTCGTTTTCCAGCCACCGCCACTCGAAGTGGGGCTTGTTCACCCGACCCCGGCAAATCCAGTCGGCTTGCGCGAATTCCTCGAGCGGCTGCCGAATGAACGCTTCGGTCCGCGTTGATCCGTCGGGGGACACGAACGTCAGGCTCACTGACGAACCCGGACGCCCCATGAGGGCCCCGGCGATCTGCTCGTCCTCGCCCATCAATGACATGGCGAACTGGTACTGGGGGGTTGAAGCCCCGACCCAGGGGTCGACCTCCTCGGCGAGATACTGAATCACTGCCCTGCCGTCGATCCCGGTCACAACCGATCCGATTGGAATACGGCCGGTGAGGTTCCTGGCGATGTTCGTTACCACTGCCTGGTCACCAACCGGTGAGAGCTCGATGAACGGCTGAGCGCCGTAGGCGGCCCACAGGTCGCGTGGAAGAATCATACCGGTGTGGGCCTCGTCGAGGAGGTTGCCGAATTCGATGAATAACCGGAATAGCTCGATGTCTGATTCCACACCAAGGGCTCGTTCGGTGTACTCCGCGAATGCAGCATCCCAATCGACCTCCACACGATCCCAGAAGGCGAAGTTGTACTTCGCTTCGCTCCAGAACGTCGCCAACGTGAGGATCCTGTCGGAGGGTGGAACCGTGAGCTCCGCCCCGTCCCGAACCTGAACCTGACCGAGGACGGGTAAGGGCGAAGCCGCGAAGCCGATCCAAGCAGCCAGCACAGCACGACCAACGGAGGTTCTGAGCGACATAGGGTCCCCCTCTTCTCGCTAGTAGATGACAAGGCGGAAATCCAGTGGTTTCGACTGGTTCCCGGGGATGTTGGTTGCACACCACCCATTCGATCCGCCGCTCGATCCAACTCTTTCATGAACGACGTAGTGCGCCGCTTGAGGTTTCAGATGTGCGGGGATCCCTGCTCAGGGTGTTTGGATGGATCGGCACCGGATGGATCGTAGGCCGAACCGCCGGGCAGACATTCGGGAAGGTGGCTACGGCATCTTTCTCCACGCCCCTCGGCATGACTTCAACTCGGTTCGTGGAGGCCGGAGAGGCCATCCCCTCCGGTGTCGCCAGGGCCCTCTCCTGCGACGAAGAAGGGTGCAGCGCCCACCCGCACCTTTTCTCTCACACCTATCCGGCCGGATTGGCTTCTTCCACTGCCCGAGAGATGGCACGTTTTTTCGGCGCTGTCCTGGAGGCTCAGCAAGTGGGCGGCCCCCTGGCAGAGTTGACCCCGGAGCGATTCACCCACGACCCCAGGGTCCCCGGGATGTCCTACGGGTCTTCAACCAGAGGTACGGTGCGCACGGGGTTATCTCCCACTCCGGCACTTCGGGTTTCACAATTCCATCCGAGTGATAGCCCGGGGCGACAGCCTGATCCTTAATAGCGGTGGGGAGCGGGAAGCGTTCGTCCAGGTAGATGATTCCCTCTACGAGGGCGTAAAGACCGGAGATTTCATGGCCTTCGGAAACCGAGAAGGGAAGGAGCATCTTTTCCGGCCCAGCGACGTGTACGGGGCTCGACTGCCCGCGGCATACGAGTACCGGAATCCGCTCCAAGCATCGGGGTTCATCAACGAATACACCTCCTGGTTGCTTGGTCTCCCGTTCATTCTCCTCTTCCTGGTCTGGCCTGTGGCGGCCGGAGTGTCTGCCGTCCGAAAGAGAGCGCGGCCTCTGCCTCCATCCAGA
>JBDHCH010000319.1:0-6149 GCA_039592115.1 Gemmatimonadota bacterium
CACTACCCGCATTACCACGCGGCCCAGAGCCGCCTGGACGATGGGGAGTTGGTGCTCTGGGACTGGGCCCCTGACTTCAAGTACTACACGTCCGATGTCACCCGAATGTTCCCTGCAAGCGGAACCTTTACCCCCCGCCAGCGAGAGCTCTACACGATCTACCTTCGGATGTACCAGGCTCTGCTGGGTTCCATCCGTCCCTACACGACCCCCGCAGAGATCGCTCGGGAGGCTTCCGGGAAGATGGAGACCATCTTCAACGAGTTCTCCTTCAGTGAGCCGGCGATCCGCGACGCCGCTGAACGGTTCATCGACGGCTATCGCAACAGGGAGGTCCAACGCCTCGGACATTGGGTAGGGATGGAGGTGCATGACGTGGGGGTTCCCTTCGAGGTGCTCACCCCGGGGATGGTGTTCACTATCGAGCCGGCCCTCCGAATCCCTGAGGAGCGGTTGTACATCCGGTGCGAGGACATCCTGGTCATCACGGAGACCGGCTTCGAGAACCTCTCCAGCTTCGTGCCCATCGAGATCGAAGACATCGAGCGGCTCATGGCGGAGCGGGGATTCGCCGAGCCGCATGGGGGATAGCCTCTCGGAACCCGATCTGGCGGCGGTGGTCGCTTGCCTGACTCGGGTTCTGGACTCTAGAATGCGATGAATCCCCGAAAAGCAAAGGAGCCCGGGGCACCCTTGGCCCCTATATAAAACCTCCTTCACTTTCAGAGAGGTGAACCATGGAAAGAAGAGAGTTCCTCGTGTCGTCTGTGGTCGGATCCATTGGCCTGGGAATGGGAGAACTATCCGCGGCCAGCCTGACCCCAGAACCCGAACCGGAAGATTCTCATCGCAGGCGGGGGTTTCGGCACCACCTTCATCGGGTACCTGGCATCCCTGACCGGCAAAGAGAGACCCAGGCTGTGCTACCTGCCCACTGCCTCGGCAGACAGGGAATCCGGAATCATCCGCTGGTACCAGAACTGTGCGCCACTGAACGTCGAGCCGTTCGTGCAGGAGAGCTTCGTCAGCAGCTATCGGATGACGCAGACCTTCGAGGAGGTCCTCCTATCGATGGACGGCATCGTTGCATCGGGCGGGAATACCTTGAACCAACAGGCAATCTGGAAGGTTCAGGGGATCGACAAAGTACTCAAGCAAGCCTGGGATCAAGGGATCGTCCTGGGTGGCGCGAGCGCCGGCTCGCTCTGTTGGTTCGAGGAGGGGACGACGGATTCCCGGCCGAAAGAGCTGACGATGCTCACGTGCCTGGGGTTCCTCAGGGGTAGCCACTCCCCCCACTACGACGGCGAGGGAGAGCGCCGCCCCACATATCATCGGCTGATCGGATCCGGCGAGATGAAGCCCGGGTACGCCTGTGACAACGATGCCGGCATCTACTTCGTCGTCGACAACGAGGTGCGGCGGGTCGTTCATACCCGCGAGGACGCGAACGTGTACTACGTGAGCGTTCAGGGCGGCAGAGTGGTCGAGGAGGTGCTTGATGCGGAGATGATTGGCTGAGGTCCCGACTCAGGGCCCTCAGGCGGGTCTACAGATCTGGTGCGAGTCGCGATTCGGGCGCCCCGGCCATTGATGGGGGCGTTCGAACCGTTCTTATCTATATGCGTTCAAGGATCGACGGAAACCCATGAAGACTCTCCATCGCGTTCTCTCGAATCTCACGGTCACCATCGGCCTCATCCTTCTCCTGGCGCCCGCCGCCCTCGGTCAGGCCCAGGCCGATCGTTCTCTGGTCCCGGCCAACATCCGAGATCCCATCCTCCTGGAGCTCTCGGGCGTCGCATACGCCCACGTCCAAGTGCTGGCCCTGAACCGCCAGCGACCGGTGGAGGAGTACTCCGGAACGTACATGGAGACCTCCTACATGGAGGAGATGGCCACCCGCTACGGGCTCTCTGACGTGCGAGTGGACTATTTCCCCGGCGGGGATGCCTGGGTCCCCGAGGTTGGGGACCTATGGATGATGGAGCCCCGATCGAAGAAGATGGCCAGTCTGACCATGGTGCCATCGGCGTTGGCCTCAGGGAGCGCCAACGCTGAGGTCGAAGCTGAAGTGGTCTATGTGGGATCCGCTCGCCCAGAGGACTTCTCCGGGAAGGACGTCACCGGGAAGATCGTTCTCGGGAACGCTTCCGTGGGCCAGGTCTTCGCGTTGGCAGTCGGGCAGCACGGGGCCGCCGGGGCCCTGGGCACCGGGAGCGCCGGCGTCAGCCGAGACAACGCAGGGTACACCATGGATCAGGTGGGCTGGGCGTCTGTTAGGTCCCGTCGAGATCCTGCTCCTGCAGGAGCCTCGGGCTTCGGGTTCAACCTCTCTTTACGCCAGTTCAACGAGCTCCGGGATCTCCTGGAGCGGGGGGAGAGGGTCGTCCTCCGCGCCCACGTCAGGACGCGGACCGTGCCGGGGCGGATGAATGTGGTGTCCGCCGCCATCCCTGGAACGGATCCCGATGCCGGGGAGCTCATGATCGTTTCCCACCTCTTCGAACGGCCGCCCACTCCGGGGGGTTCGGACAACTCTTCAGGTGTCGCCGTTACCCTGGAGATCGGCAGGACCCTGGCTGAGTTGATCCGGAGAGGGGAATTGGCCCAACCTCGCCGGACCATCCGATTCCTCTGGGTGCCGGAGATCTCAGGATCCCGTGCGTTCATGTACGCGAATCCTGAGCTGGAAGACCGTCTCATCGCAGCCATGAACTACGATATGCCTGGGGAGGATCTGGAAGAGACGGACAGCTACCTGCGCATGAAGATGACGCCTGACTCACGACCGAGCTATCTCAACGACCTCATCGGTGACCTGCTTCGCTTCACGGACCAGACGGAGATCCGGACCCAGACCGGAAATAACTCCCCCTTCAACTACCGGCTGGTCCCGTTCATCCGCGGGAGCGACCATACCGTCTTCCTGGAAGCCGGTATTCCTGCCATGCAGTTCAATCACTGGCCGGACAACTTCTATCACAGCAGCGCTGATGTGGCAGAGCACACGGATCCCACCGAGATGAAGCGGACAGGATTCATGGGTGCATCGTCCTTCTACTACCTGGCCACCGCCGGGGAGGAGGAGGCTTTCGACCTGGCTTGGGAAGCCGCAGCGAATGGAGAGATGTGGATATCGGAGGTCGCTCGACAGGCTGTCCGGCTACTGGACGTCGGTGGAGATGGGATCCACGAGGGGCACAAGGCTGCTCATACCAAGGTCTATGGAGCCTTCCAAAGAGCGCGAGGGACAGTAGAGTCGGTCACAGACCTATCCGATGCGCCAGAGGTATCCAGGGTCGTCGAGAGTCTGACGGGTCAATTGGAGGCAGCCAGGGACGCCCAGTGGGCGAAGTTGGCCGCCGTGTACCGGGCTCGCTGCGAGGCTCTGGGTGTGCGACTCAGGGACCTCACCCAGACCGCCGAGGAACAGAGGTACGACCGCATGGTTCCCCGCATGCGATTCAACGTCTATACCGACGAGTATCGAGCTGCTTCGGCCCGGCTGCCCCAGACGTTCATGGGTCCGACAGGGCTTCCGGGTTTGAGCTCCGGAGAGGTCGTGGGGTTCGTGGACGGTGAGCGTTCCGTCACGGAGATCTGGAGGCTGGTGAGGGCCGAGTACGGAAACGTGACCACTTCCAACGGCGACTGGAAGTTCGCATACGTGGTCACCCCGGAAACTCCGGACATCGAGCTGGGGGCGGTGGCGGCCTATCTCGAGGCCATGGAGGAGTCGGGACTGATCGAGATCGTCGGTGGATGAGACGGATCACTGCCCTCCGCCCCGCTTCGTCCAGAGGACGATGACCCCGCAGCCGGCGTTCGGCCCGTTGAACGCGGGCGGAATCTCCGCCGGGGACCGGTAGACCTCCACGGCCGAGACATCGAAGGCCGAAACCAGGTCGTCAATGGCGGCCGGCTCACCTCCGGCGGCCAGGAACCCACCGGGGCTGATGAGGTGTCGGTCCAGGAAGACCATGGGCCAGCAGGTCTCCTGGAACCGCTCCCCGCTCCGGAAGTAGATGCCCCGGCCTCCGGTGGTCGTCTCCACGACGCGGGTTCCCGGGATCTCGAAAAAGAGATCCGTGAGCTTGTGAGGCATCCTCTCTTCGAGAAGCTCGGGAGGCATGAAGATCCCCGTGTCGAGCCCCTTGTCCCTCCGCTCGTAGAATCCCTGCATCTCGAGGTGGAATGCGCGGGGCTCGGCGGTGACGATGATCGGCGCCAGGGCGAGAGCCGCAGGGGCCATCTCGATCTCCACAACGGAGAGCTTCCCCAGGGTCACGTCGACGGGCCGTTCCACCAACTCCGCGTACCCGAGGGCCCGCGCCGAGAGAAGGAAACCCCCGGGGATCGGAGTCTGGAGTCGAAAGAAGCCACGGGAGTCGGTTTCCCCCGTGACGACGACGCTGCCGGGACGCTGGCGGATCCGCACCTCTGCCGCCGGGATGGGAGCCCCGGACTCGGGATCGACGATCACCCCCTGGACCCCCTGGACGCCGAAGCCCTCGGTCAGGATCCTGGCTCCAACCGGCGTGGAGAGGAGCCCTGGAGGAAGTTCGATTGCGAAGTCGGCGATCCTGTACCCTTCCTCGAGGAACCTCAGGTGAACCGTATCGCTCTCCATGTCCAGGAATGAAGCCTGGACCAGGAGTGCCTCGTCGACGGGGATGCCGCAGGCGGTGTACCGGCCTTCCCCGTCGGTGAGTACCTCGAGCCAGCGTTCCCTAGCCCGGATTGTCGGCGTGATCCCCAGGATCTCCTCCCATTCGAAGCGGACCGAAGCCTGCGGAATTGCTTCCCCACTCCTCCGCTCACGGACGAATCCTGTCAGGACCGCAGCGCCCTCCTCCCGCTCCTCTGCCCTGCAGGCAGCTAGAGAAATCGTCCCGATGGAAGGGACGCCCAACCGAACCTCTGACGTCTCTCCCGGGGTAATTTCCACCTCAGCCTCCGAGGCCGGCACTCCGAATCGGTCGAGCCGAGGGTGGGCAAAGCTCACCGAAAAGAGGCCGCCAGGGAGCCCGTCGAAGGAGAACCGACCGCCCTCGCCGGAAACGGTCCCGTACTCCGTCCCCGCCAAGTAGACCTCTGCACCCACCAGGGGCCCGAACGCCGTGCTGTCCCAGACGACGCCGCGCAGAGATCCCCGCTGAATCCCGACGATGCTCTGATTGGCCAACGTGGAGACCTGAGCCACCTCTCCACCGGTCTCACGAATCCCCGCAACCCAAATCCCCGAGCCGCCGACGCGGACCAGGTTTCGGTCCATGGCCAGGAGAGGTGCCCGAATCCACCATCGATCGATGATCCAGGCCCCGTTGGGCATAGCCTCGAACTCCACCCGCCCGCCGGCTATCCCTTCCGCTTCCCGGTGGGGCGCCCAGGTGTAGTCGTATTCGAGGAACTCCAGCTCAGCCGTGGTTTCCGCCAACCAGAGCGTCCCCTGGATATCGGGCATCTCGGCGGCCGCGGCGGGCTCGAAGGCGAGGCCTATGGAGCCAGGGTGGTCCCGGGACCGAGTCACGCGGAAGCAATGGGTATCCAGGAAGAGATCGGAGAGGAGGACTATGGCGTCGGGTCCGTAGTACTGGTGCCCCCCCTCCTCCAAGGGGCGTACAAATCCGGAGGTCATCAAGTCCTCCGCCGGGAGGCTGCCGATGGGAGCCCGGGCCACCGCATCGACTTCCCGTCGGCGCTCCTCCTTCACCTTCCGGGCCCTGCTGTCCAGGTCCCGCTCGTAGCTGGAGATCCGAAAGCGGTAGAGGCTCTCCTGCTCGGTCCAGGCCTGAACGGACAGGGCCTTCCGGGCCTCCTCCCACACCCGGGAGATCTCCGATGCTTCGTCCGGCCGCAGCCGGCATCGCTCGTCGGCTTCGACCCGGATCTCCTCCAGCGGGATGGCGTGCACCGGGAGAGAAAGGGCCACTCTCCCCATCTCCCCATCCGCCAGGGTGAACGGAGGGCTGAACCGGGTCTCCCTCCCGATCATCTCCGCCCGAACCAGGTAGGTCCCCGGCTCACTCACGATGAAGAGGAAGCGGCCCGAGGCGTTGGCAAGGGCACTCCTGAGGGAATGTCCGTCCCGATCCAGAAGCGATAGGAAAGCCCCGTTGATGGGGGCTTGGGATCCGGACTCCGTC
>JBDHCH010000320.1:0-4365 GCA_039592115.1 Gemmatimonadota bacterium
CTGAAGGAAACCGCGTTTGAACCGCCGCAGCAGGGTGTTCAGAGGCGCATCGACACCCCTGTGAATCAACCCACAAGGACACTCCATGAGCGACGACGCTGCTTTCAGATCCGGCAGACACTTCCTCCAGATTCCCGGCCCCTCGAACGTCCCGGACCGCGTCCTTCGGGCCATGGCCAGGCCCACGGTGGACCACCGGAGCCCGGGGTTCGCCGAGATGACCGTGCGTATACTGGGAGGTCTCCAGAAGGTCTTCCAGACCACCGAGCCGGTGATCCTCTTCCCGTCCTCCGGCACCGGGGCATGGGAAGCCGCCCTCGTGAACACCCTCTCTCCCGGCGACCGGGTCCTGGCCTACGAGACCGGTCACTTCGCCACCCTCTGGAAGAAGGTGGCAGAGCGGCTCGGGCTGGAGGTGGAGTGGATCGAGGGGGATTGGCGCCACGGGGTGGATCCTGAGGCGATCGGCGAATCTCTGAGGAAGGACTACGGGAAGAAGATCAAAGCCGTCCTGGCAGTTCATTCTGAAACCTCCACCGGAGTAGCCAGCCGGATCCCTCTCGTTCGGGAGGCCATCGACGACGCCAACCACCCCGCCCTCTTCATGGTGGACACCATCTCTTCCCTGGGATCCATGGACTACCGCCACGACGAGTGGGGTGTGGATGTCACGGTCTGCTGCTCCCAGAAGGGGCTCATGCTCCCGCCTGGGCTGGGGATCAACGCGGTGAGTCGGAAGGCCCTGGACGCATCGACAACAGCCGGTCTGCCCCGCTCCTACTGGGCCTGGGACCCGGTCTTGACCATGAACGAGAAGGGGTTCTTCCCCTACACTCCACCCACCAACCTCCTGTATGGGTTGGAAGTGGCCCTGGAGATGATGATGGAGGAGGGGCTCGACAACGTCTTCCTGCGACATCACCGCCTGGCAGAAGCCACGCGCATCGCCGCCCTGGGATGGGGTTTGGAGCTCTGCTGCCAGAACGCCGAAGAGTACTCCGACTCCCTCACGGCTGTCTGGATGCCCGACGGCCACGACGCCGATGCCCTGAGGAAGCTCATCCTGGATCGGTTCGACATGTCCCTGGGGACGGGCCTGGGGAAGGTGAAGGGAAAGCTTTTCCGGATCGGCCACCTGGGCGACTTCAACGAGCTCATGCTGGCTGGGACCCTGTGCGGGGTGGAGATGGGTTTGGGGCTGGCCCATGTACCTCACCAGAAAGGGGGCGTGGACGCCGCCCTGGACTACCTGGCATCGACGTCGGCGTGAGGGTCGACGCCTCGATGACTCGGCCCAGTACCCCGGCCCATTCGGAACAACCGGCTTCTCCTTCGTCCTGAGGACCACCAGTGGATCCTGACACCGCCGTAACCACTTCCGTGCTCGTCGCCCTCGTGGGTCTGGCCGGATGCGTCGTCCTCCTGCTGTTCCTCATCGCCCGGTGGAAGTGGCACGTCTTCCTGGCTCTACTGGTCCCCATCCTCCTCTTCGGGATCCTGCCAGGCGTCCAGCGGAACAACTTCATCGAGGCGTTCGAGCTGGGGTTCGGGAAGACGCTGGGGTCCATCGGCATCGTCATCGTCCTGGGATCCATCATCGCCGAGGCCCTGCGGCACACAGGTGGCGTCCAGGTCATCACCCGGTCCATGGTCCGGCTGGTGGGGGCAAAGCGAATGCCCTTCGCGCTCACCCTATCGGGCTTCATCCTGGGCGTCGCCATCTTCTCCGACGTGGCCTATGTCATCCTGAACCCACTGGTTCATTCCGCTGCCCACGCCATGGGCGTCGGGATCGGCACCATGTCCATCGGCCTGGTGGGCGCGCTTCAGCTCACCCACGCCATCGTCCCGCCCACGCCGGGCCCCCTGGCCGCGGCGGCCCTGGTGGGCGCGGACATCGGAAAGACCATCATCTTCGGGTCCGTGGCATGCCTGGTGGGAGCGGTAGCGGGGTGGATCTGGGGCCAGTACGTCATCGGTCCGCGGTTGAAGACAGCGCCCGCCGAGGAGTTCAGGGACGCGTCGTTCTTTCCGGAGGAGGGCGACGCCAAAGCTGAACCGCGCGCCCAGGGCGCATCCGGGGCGCCGGCGGACGGAACGATGCCCGGCGAGGTCGGTGGGGAGGGTCCCGCCGAGGACGGCGCCGCTCCTGCCCCCGAGGGGGTTCGTGCACCCCTCCCATCCACATTAGGCGCCTACCTGCCCATCATCGTCCCGGTACTCCTCATCAGCGCCCAGAGCGTGGCCAAGCTCAGCCTCCCCGATGGCCACCTGGTCCGGGACATCCTGGCATTCGTGGGGTGGCCAGTGGTGGCCCTGGCCATCGGCCTCTGGCTGGCCCTGCTGAACATGAAGGGGGTGGAGAAGAGGATCGAAACCACTAACCGGTGGGTGAAGGACGGGCTGAAGACCTCGGCCATGATCCTGGTGGTGACGGGGTTGGGTGGGTCCCTATCCGAGATCCTGAAGGGGACGCCGGCCGTGGGTTACGTGGCAGACCTCTTCTCCTCCTATGGCCTTCCTGCCATCCTCCTTCCGTTCACCATGGGCATCATCGGGAACATGCTCACGGGATCCACCACGGTGGGGGTCATCACCGCCGGGTCCCTCGTGGCCCCCATGCTGGGCGCCCTGGAGCTTTCCCCGGAGGCCGCCATGCTCTCGGGAGCTTCCGGGTCCGTCATCATCAAGTACGTGAACTCCAGCTACTTCTGGGTTTGCACCTCCCTGAGCAAGCTCGAGCTGAAGGAGGCCCTCTTGGGGTTCGGAGGCGTAACCCTGGTGGGCGGGCTGGCGTCCTTCGCCGCGGTCTGGGTGATGTGGGCGGCGGGGCTGGTGTGATGGGGCTCCCGATGATCTTGACGGCCGATGCGCTGGGACGGTTCGAGGAGGAGTTGAGGGAAGCCGTCGAGGGCGAGGTCCGATTCGACGACGCCTCCCGGGCCGCCTATTCCTCCGACGCCAGCGTGTACCAGATCCTCCCGACGGGTGTGGTGATCCCACGATCGGCCCAGGACGTATCAGCCACACTGAGGATCTGCCGTGCCTACGGCGTCCCCATCACGGCCAGAGGCGGGGGCACCTCCCAGTGCGGCCAATCCATCGGTGAGGGAATCGCGCTGGACTTCTCCAAATACATGCGGCGGGTCCTGGCACTGGACCTGGAGGAGGCCACCATCCGTGTCGAGCCCGGAATGGTCCTGGCGGAGCTGAACGCTCACCTGGCCCCACACGGTCTACAGCTCCCACTGGACCTCTCCACCGCCAATCGGGCCACCATCGGTGGAATGATCTCCAACAACTCCTCCGGTACTCGCTCCATCGTTTACGGGTCCACCGTCGACTACGTGCTGGAGCTGACCGTCCTCCTGACCGACGGGAGCGTGGTTACCGTCGGCCCCGTGGAGCCGGGCGAGGCATTCGAGAAGGGGCGGCAAGAGAACCTGGAAGGCCGGTGTTATGCCACCGTGGCCTCCCTGGCAGAGGAGCATGCTCAGGAGATCCGGGAGAGGTATCCCAAGATCCGCCGGAGGGTCGGCGGCTACAGCCTGGACCGATTCGTACCGGGGATGAGCTTCTTCGATCCGGGGCAAGGAGCCGCAGGCCCGGGCAAGCAGACATCCGTGCCGGCCGGCGACGCAGGGGCTGCCGCTGCGGACCCGGCCCGGGCCCCCGAGGAACCAGATCCCGCCCGCCCACCCCCCTCCTTCGATCTCACAAAGATCTTCGTGGGCTCCGAAGGGACGCTGGGCCTCCTCCTGGAGGCGAAGCTGAAGCTGGTGCCACTCCCGGGTGCCAAGGTGGTGGGTGTGGCCATGTTCCCGGAGCTGCGGGAGGCCCTGGAAGCTCTCCCGACGATCCTCCCGTTGGAGCCGTCGGCCGTCGAGCTCATGGACCGGAACCTCCTGGAGATGACCCGGGGGAAGCGGGAATTCGAGCCCCTCCGGGACTTCATCGTGGGAGACCCCGGGGCCATCCTCATCGTGGAATTCATGGGAGACTCGTTGGAGGGGCTCCCCGAGCGGGTGGACCGGCTGGAATCCTCTCTCGGTGGGAACGGATCGGCGGTCCATGTCCATCGGGCCCTGGACCCGGCGGCCCAGGCCAAGATCTGGCGCCTTCGGCAGGCGGGCCTGGGTCTCTCCATGGCCGAGGTGGGAGACACCAAGTCCCACTCCTTCGTGGAAGACACGGCGGTAGCCCCCGAACAGCTCCCCGACTACATCGACCGCTTCCAGGGGATCCTGCGCCGACACCAGACCGAGGCCATCTTCTACGCACATGCTTCGGTAGGACTCCTCCACATCCGTCCCGCCGTGAACATGAAGACGGTGGAGGGGGTGGCGGCCTTCGAGGCCATCTCCC
>JBDHCH010000321.1:0-4352 GCA_039592115.1 Gemmatimonadota bacterium
GCCGCCAGGTGTTCGACCCGGCCGAAACCTTCCTTGTGACCTCGGCTCTGAGGGGAGCGGTTGAGCGAGGTACCGGGCGTGGGCTCAGGGATAGGGGTTTCTTAGGAGACGTGGCTGCCAAGTCGGGGACGACCAACGACTACCGGGACGGATGGTTCGTCGGATACACTCCGTCCCTCGTGGTTGCCGTTTGGGTAGGTTTCGATCATGGAAAGCGCCTCGAGCTCCCCGGCGCAGGAGTGGCTCTTCCCATCTTCGCCGATTTTCTCGAAGAGGCCGTTGGATCCGGCGGTGACCAGGGGCTCTGGGGAGGAACCGAGTTTGAATACCCGTCGGGCCTGGAGATGGTGGATGTTGATCCGGCCACTGGGCTCAGGGGCGGGTGGGGGTGCCGGGGCGAACCCGAACTGTTCCTTCTGGGCACGGCTCCAGAGGTGAGCTGCAGGGGCGTCAGGGTCAGAGGCCTTCGCTTCGGGGAGCTGCTGGAAGAGGGGGGTGAGGAAGTTGTCCGGCTCTTGCGGAGGATCCTGATGGGCGACGAGCCGCGATCAGAGGGGACTCGTGGACGTGGGAGCATCGGTTGGAGGGACCGGAGATGAGACTCCCCTCAGATCCATCGACGGCCCGATCCGCCACCAGGGAGTAACTTACCCGCCAAAAGGAATCCCAAAGGGGATCCAGCTGTCCTGGGGCCCGCCGCCGCTGCCTCCAGGCGTGTTTCCACTGCTTCCTCCGGTCAGCGTCCTGTAAAGAACGTACCCGATCACGAAGGCTCCGGCGGCGGTGAGACCACCGGTCTTCCAGCGATCCAGCTTCCGCAACTCGACTTCGAGAAGGCCGTCGTGCGGAAGCTCGAGCCGTTGGTTCAGGGTCTCGAAGCGACCCCTGCGGTTCGCGTTGGCAACGGGGACCAGGAGGAGCAGACGCTGGGGATCGTTTTCGATGACCTCTCCCTCGATGAGGCGGTCATCACCAGGAATGAGGTCGCTTACCTCTCCCGCTTGGATGGCAGAAAGCCGGGCCCTCACCTGCATCTCGGGCTGGAGGTCTCCGATGCCGACCGGCTCGAATGTGTAGCAGCCCCCTGCGAAAAGGCAGAATCCCAGGCAGACCAGGTGAGTTCTTGTCATCTCGGTATCCCTCCATCCTCCGGGAGATTCTCATCCACCACCCGTGACGTTAATGCCTGTTCCTCACAGAAGAAAAGTGTACCGGACACTCCGTCCTCTCCTTATTATCACCCTAATCAAGCAAAGATCCATTCCCCGAAACTCCACTCGGGAACGTTCTGCGGGCCTGGGCCCACTCGTATGGAACCCCGGAGCCCGGAGTGGCTCTGGGCCGTGGGAAGCCAGGGGGCGAAACCATTGGCCGTCAGGCCCGTAGGTTAGGCATGGACCCCGGTCCGTAGCTTGGCGGTGCCCCGAGTCCAGGGGGATCCGAGGCCGGAGATGAACAGGCAAAGGGTACTGTGACTTCCTGGAAGAGATCGAGAATGATCGACGGGAGGAGCGGCGAAACGCCCCTCTTCCGCCTCCTTTGCGTCCTCCTCCTTTCTGCAACCGGTGGTTGCTCCTCTACCAGCACTGACTTCGGGCAACCCCTGTCGATAACCCTCACGGCGGACCGTGATGTCGCCGTAGCTGGCGTGGACACTGTCACGTTCAGGTACGACGCAGCGGGGACGGACCTCGTGGGGATTGTTCTGAATTTCGGCGACGGCCAGGTGGACTCCCTTTCGGCGCAGGGTGCAACCACGGCCGGCGCCACCCGGGAGCACTTGTATTCGGATCCAGGTACTTTCTTCGCGGTAGCCGAAGTTCTGGAGGCCTTTGGAGGGTCTCTTGCAGATACGGTGGTCATAGAGGTTCGATCCCCCTGAGGGGAGGACGGAAGCGGAACGGGCAATCCGAAGATCGCTCCGTCTTTTGTATTCCGCCTCCTGGCTCGGGACGAAGGGCAACGGAACTGGAGATTGGGGGGGCGGTGCAACCTCCCCTCCTGAGGACTCATCCAAGTACTACGTGACTTTGATAATCGGGTGGTGGTGGGGAGGTGGTCGGGGAAGCACCGGATTGCGGTTCACGCGTACGCTACGTGCTCCGTGGTCGGGGGCGTTCCCCACTTCGCAGGGAGCCTGTCCTCGAGCAGAGGCCGCTGGCCTCATGAAGGCATGCTCCAAAGGGAGTCCATGACTCATTGGAAAGGAGTCGCCTCATGCGAGTCACTCGTTCTGGGCCCCTGAGGATGCCACGGCCTGTACTTGGCCTGGCACTGGCCGCGATGCTGGGAGTGTTCTTCCTGGCACCGGGGCCGACACTCGCTCAAGCCACAGGCACACTCACCGGGCAGGTCGTGGACGATTCCGACCTGTCGGGTTTGGCGGGCGTACAGGTGTACCTGGTGGGGACCGGTCTCGGGACCCTGACCAACCAGGCTGGACGGTACATGCTCATCAACGTTCCCGCTGGTAGCTACACCATCCGAGCGGAGATCATCGGCTACGCGACCCAGGATCAGGCCATCGAGGTACAGGGGGGTCAGACCCTGGAGCTGAATTTCTCCATGGCGCTGGAGCCTCTCGGCCTGGACGAAATCATCGTCACGGGTACGGCCGGTGCGGCTCGCCGTCGCGAGGTGGGGAACTCAATCACACAGCTCAACGTCGCTGAAGTGGCAGAGCGTCCTGTCAGCGTAGACGCGCTTCTCCAGGGCAGGGTGCCCGGGATGTCCGTCATGCAGGGCTCGGGCGGGTCCGGAAGTGGGGCTCGAATCCGACTCCGGGGCAACGCCAGTGTCGCCATGAGCAACCAGCCCATCCTCTACGTGGATGGAATCCGTGTACGGAGCGACGCCTACGCGAAGAATGTGCCTCCCGTTGGCTACCCGGGGAGGAGTGGCAATGACGTCGCGAGCCCTCTGAACGACATCAATCCGTCCGACATCGAGCGGATCGAGGTCATCAAAGGGGCGGCTGCCACGACGCTCTACGGAACGGAGGCCTCTGCGGGGGTGATCCAGATCTTCACCAAGAGGGGACATATGGGGGAACCCCGCTGGACGATGAACGTCGAACAGGGGGTGACTCGGATTCAGTCATTCGGCCCTTCAGCCAGCGTCCGGCCCCCATCGGAGCCGGCGGAGACCGCTTCAGGTGGGACCTCGGACTACCTCTTCATCAACCCCTGGCTTAGAGGTCACCTGCCGTCGTGTAGCTCGGTGGCGGCCAACCGCCGTGCACCGGCGGGCTTCTTCCAGGGCGACTGGCCCGATCCCACCGCAGCCGACGCGCTCCAACCCTGCGACGACGGGCTGTTCAGCGACCTGGGCGCATGGCAGCAGAAGTACTCGCTTTCCGTGGCTGGCGGTGGACAGGATCTTCAGTACTTCGTGTCCGGCTCCTATGAAGACGACATGGGCCTGATGCCCATGGACTCGGAGGAGAAGGTCGTCGTCAGAGGGAATTTCACCTTCGCACCCCTGGCGAATCTCCAGATGCAGTGGAATACCTCCTTCACCTCCGACGCCATCTCCAACACGGCTGCCGGGAACAACGCCCACGGGCTCACGCTGAACTCCTTCCGGCGAGACCGGAACTACCTGGCCGACGAGTCCTTCGACGCCATCAATCCCTTCACGAACCAGGAGATCACCACCGACATCCAGCACCTGGTAACCGGGGTGACGGCGACCTACAACCCCCTCCCCAGCTTCACCAACCGCCTGGCCGTGGGGTATGACCAGGCCCAACAAGAGAACCGGAACCTCCGCCCGTTCGACTTCATTCGGGCTCCCCTGGGGATCATCGCCGACGGCCGGAACGAGTATACCTCCATCACCCTGGATTACGTCGGAACCATCAACTACAACCTCACCGACGACCTCCGCACCAACTTCTCCTTCGGCGGTCAGAGCGTTGCCCAGGAAGTGCAACAAACCACGGCCTACGGAGAGGACTTCGCCGGGCCCGGAGAACCGGTGGTGAACAGTGCCGGAACCACCCTGGGCTTCGAGTACCGGGAGCGGGTGGTGAATGCCGGTTTCTTCTTCCAGAACATCTTCGACTATGTGAACCGGTATTTCCTGACCGTCGGCCTCAGGGTGGATGGGAACAGCGCATTCGGTGAAGACCTGGGCTTCCAGGCCTACCCGAAGGTAAGCGGGTCCTGGGTCCTTTCGGATGAGACGTTTTGGAACCAGGACTGGGGTCAGCTGAAGCTGAGGGGAGCCTGGGGGCAATCTGGACGGGCCCCGGGAGCCTTCGACGCCATTCGGACCTTCGAGCCGGTGAGTTGGGGAGGAGCCCCAGCCTTCTTCCCCAGGAACGTTGGGAACCCGAAACTGGGGCCGGA
>JBDHCH010000322.1:0-4611 GCA_039592115.1 Gemmatimonadota bacterium
CCTATTCGAGCCTGTACCCATTGGCCCGGTGACGGCCCCCAACCGTTTCTATCAGGTCCCCCACTGTACGGGGATGGGATACCGCCGTCCCCAATCTCTCGCTGCCCTGCGTGGAATGAAAGCAGAAGGGGGCTGGGGAACCGTTTGCACCGAGTACTGCTCGATCCATCCTTCCTCCGACGATGAGCCCTTCCCGACGGCTTCCCTGTGGGATAACGACGATATCCGTGCCCTGGCCATGACGGTGGACCGAGTGCACGAGCACGGGGCCTTGGCGGGGGTCGAGCTCTGGGCCGGTGGGGCTGGAAGCAAGAACTTCTACTCAAGGGAAGTCCCCCTCGGCCCTTCGAGCATCCCGGCAGGGATCCGTGATCCCGTGCAGACGAAGGCCATGGACAAGCAGGACATCCGGGACCTGAAGCGATGGCATCGCGAGGCCGCGGTTCGCGCCAGGGAAGCGGGGTTCGACATCATCTACGTCTACGCGGCCCACTGGTATCTGATCCTTCAATTCCTCCTGCCATCGAACCAGAGAACGGATGAGTACGGAGGCTCGCTGGAGAACCGTGCCAGGCTCCTCAAGGAGCTGATCATCGAGACGAAGGAGGCTGTGGGCGACACTTGCGCCGTGGCTGTCCGGTTTCAGGCAAGCATCGCAGGATCCGACCGGGATCCGGACACGGCCGAGCCTCGTGAGGTGATTGAGCTCCTGGGCGAGCTGCCAGATCTGTGGGATATCACGGTCCACGACTACAGCTATGAGATGGGAGCCTCGAGGTTTTTCCCGGAAGCCGCACTGGAAAAGACGATGTCGTGGGTGAAGAGCGTCACCACGAAGCCGGTGGTCAGCGTGGGCCGCATCACATCCCCCGACACCATGCTACGGCTGGTGCGCCAGGGCGTCATCGACCTGGTTGGAGCAGCACGACCGTCCATTGCCGATCCGTTCATTCCCAGGAAGATCGACGAGGGCCGCGAAGACGAGATCCGGGAGTGTATCGGCTGCAACATCTGCTACGTCGGCGATCAGACGGGTACGCCCATCCGGTGCACGCAGAACCCCACCATCGGCGAGGAATGGCGAAAGGGATGGCATCCCGAACGAGTCCCGTCCAAGGGGTCCGACTCTAGTGTCCTGATCGTGGGCGGTGGCCCATCCGGGCTGGAGGCTGCCGTGGCCCTCGGCAGGCGAGGCTACGCCGTCACGATGGCCGAGGCTCGCCACCGGCTGGGGGGGCGCGTGACGCTGGAATCGGAGCTGCCGGGGCTCCGTGAGTGGGATCGGGTGCGGGATTGGCGGCTCAACCAGATCTCGAAGCTCTCGAACGTGGAGTACTTCCTCGACAGTTTCGTGGACAGGGAGCAGGTCCTGGAGTTCGCGCCGGATCGGGTGGTCGTCGCGACTGGAGCCGCGTGGAGGCGTGACGGCACCGGACGCTGGCATGAGGAGGAGATCCCCGGGTGGCAAAGCCCATCGGTCATGACTCCGGATGATATTCTCGGCGGGGCGGTGCCCCAGGGACCCGTGATCGTGTACGACGACGACCACTACTACATCGGGGGCGTGATCGCCGAGAAGCTGCGGGGCGATGGCCTGGAGGTCACGCTGGTCACACCTGCAAATGAAGTGTCGACCTGGACGGTCCATACCGACGAGCAGCATCGCATTCAGGAGCACATCCTCAACCTGGGGATCCACGTCAAGACCGGCAGATCCCTGGCAAAGATCCAGTCGGACGGTGTCGTCGCAGAGTGCGTCTATACCGGCCGGAGAGAAGATCTCGCTGCTTCGGCCATCGTTCTCGTCACCTCCCGCCTACCCAGAGACGATCTCTACCACTCCCTCCGGGACGACATCCCCATCGACAGGATCGGCGACTGCCTAGCACCTGGGACGATTGCCACCGCCGTATATTCGGGTCACAAATTCGCCCGACAGATGGACGCCGTGGTTCCCGCCGGAGTCCCATTCTTGCGAGAACGCTGATGGCGCTCGGGAATCGGCCAACATCGAATGCGGACGTCCATCGGTGCGTCACCGGGATACACGCATGCGTTTGCGGGGATTTTCCCGGTGGTATCGAATGCTGTTCTCCGGTTTTCTCCGGAGTTAGCACACCTCATTAGATCCGACGGAGTCAGGACAATGGCCCAGGCCCGAACGGTATTCCTAGACCAACAAGAGATCGACCTGATCCACGCTCAAAGCATCCAGAGTCTACAGGATATCGGCATTCACGTCCGCAGCAAGGACGTTCTCGAGATGCTGGAGAACGGTGGGGCCAAAGTGGATTACGCAGCCTTGGTCGCCTACATCCCGGAGCGCATTGTGAACGAGGCTCTGGAAAGTGTTCAAAGGGACTTTTCACTATGCGCCCGGGACCCCCGCCGTGACCTGGCCGTGCCCACACAGGGCTTCCCATGGATGACGACCAGCGGGCTCGCCGTCTTTGTCAATGACTATGAAGCGGGAGAGTATCGAGATTCCACCCGGGCTGACATAGCCGCCTTTTCACGACTAGCGGATGCGGTCGAATCGATTGACTTCCTCTGGACCGCCTTGACCGCAACGGATGTCCCGCCTCTCGCGCATGGCCCCCATGAGCTGTGGGTGACCTTGCAGAATACTACCAAGCATGTTCAGGGCGTCACCGCGCAGAGCGCCGAAGACGCGAAGGTACAGATCGAGCTGGCGGCTCTGTTAGCGGGAGGGAAAGAGGAGCTTAGGAAACGTCCTCTGTTTTCCGTAATAGCATGCCCGCTGGCACCGTTGACCTATGAGAAGGGCTCCATTGAAGCGCAGGTGGAGCTGGCAAGAGCCGGTATACCGGTCGCTTCCATGTCCATGTCAGCGGGAGGTACATCCGCCCCTCTCACGGTGGCGGGGATGTTGGTGAACGCCAACACCGAGAATCTGGGCAGCATCGTCATCTCACAGATGGCGGCACCCGGGGCGCCACACATTTATTGCTCCGAGTCAGCCCCAATGGACATGATGACTGGAAGCCTGAACTACAGTACGGTAGAAAAGAGCTTCTTGAGCATCGGCCTGAAACAGATGGCAGACAAGTACCGTTTGCCGTCCCTTGTGGCTGATGCTGGATGGGGGGATGAGGTCGAAGGCAGTATCTCCGGATTGATGACACCCGCTCGTCAACTAGTGGGAATCATGGGGGGGTCCGACCTCGTTACCGGAATGGGCTCGATCGATTCCGCCAAGGGGATTTCCTTCGAGCAGTGTATCATCGATTCCTATATGTGGGAGATATCCAAACACTATCTAAATGAAGTGGAGATATCGGAGGAGAAGATAGGTTTGGATGCTGTCAGAGAAGTGGGGCATGGCAATCATTTCCTGGCACATCCTCACACCCACAAGCATCTCAGGGGTGAGCTGGCGCCCCTGGAACACGAGAAGCTCGATTTCCTGATGATGGACAGGAAAGAGCTGCCAGATGCAGCGAACAGGATCGTAAAGAGCATCCTGGAAGAGCATCAGGTGGAGCCGATTGCTGATGATCTCCTGGCAAAGGGCGACGCGATCATCGAGGAGTATGAAGGAAAAATGAGGAGCTGAGATATTCAGCCGGACAGATGGATGGCACCCATCCATCCGTGGGTGCCATCCTTCGGGTGGTTCTCAGGCCCTCTCGCTGAAGGTCTCCCAGGCGCCGGCGAGGTGGTCAGTGCTTGATCATGACGTGCTTGATCTCGGTGTAGTGCTCGACGGCGTACATGGACATGTCCTTGCCGTAGCCTGAGTGCTTGAACCCACCGTGGGGCATTTCCGAGATGACGGGAATGTGGTCATTGACCCAAACGGCACCGAAGCGGAGAGCCTTGCTGCATCGCATGGCACGGCCGACGTCGGACGTCCAGACGCTCGCGGCGAGGCCGTAATCCACATCGTTGGCCCATTCAAGGGCGGTTTGCTCGTCCGGGGCGGATTGCACCGTCACCACCGGGCCGAACACCTCGCGCTGAACGATCTCGGATCTCTGCGAAACGCCGATCACCACGGACGGTTCGTAGAAGAAGCCCCGGCCATCCCGCGCCTGGCCACCGGTGGTCACCTCCGCACCCTCCTGCCGGGCGCGATCGACGAAGCCCGAGACCCGATCCAGCTGTTGGGCTGAGACCAGGGGGCCCATTGCGGTCCCGGCGTCGCTCGGATCTCCCATGTTCACGGACGAGGCCGCCTCCGTCAGGGCCGAGACCATGTCGTCGTAGATGCGCGGGCCGGTGATGAGTCGACATGGCGCGGTGCAATCCTGCCCGGTGTTGAAGAAGCTGCTCTCCTTCAAGCTCTCTGCGACGTGGGCGACATCGACGTCGTCGAAGATCAACACCGGGACGTGGGCGACATCGACGTCGTCGAAGATCAACACCGGTGCCTTACCCCCGAGCTCCAGGTGCACTCGCTTGAGAGTCCGCGCCGCGGCGCGGGCCACCTCCTTACCCACTGTGACGCTTCCGGTAAGTGACACCATGGCGACGTCCGGATGGTCCACAAGGGCCACCCCGGCCGGGTCGCCTTGCCCGCATACGACGTTCAGCACGCCCGGAGGCAGGATGTCCGCCGTGATCTCCGCAAACCTCAATGCCGTGAGC
>JBDHCH010000323.1:0-4342 GCA_039592115.1 Gemmatimonadota bacterium
CGAAGGCTGGATGCAGATTTCGGAAGAAGGTATTCCCGGGCATAATCCAGAGCGGCAGCACCCGGGTCTTCGGCCAACTCGTCCACAAGGCCGATGGACAGACCGTCCGACGCCTTCACGGACCGGCCACTCAGAAGAAGGTCTTCGGCCCGGCTCCGGCCCACCCGATCGGCGAGCATCACCGAAGCCACCGGAGCATAGACGCCCAGCACGATCTCCGGTTGGCCCAGCCAGGCATCGGGGGTGGCGAAGAGCCGGTGACAGAAGATGGCCAACTCCATTGCGCCGCCGAGGCACTGACCCCGGACCGCCGCCAGGGTGATGACCCTGGCGTCCAGCATCCGGTAGAAGAGTCGATGAAAGCCGCCGAGCATGGCCTCGATCTGGTCCGGAAGGTGCTCCTGAACGCTGGCCCCGAAGGAGAAGTGGGGGCCTTCACCCTCGATCACCACGGCTTTCAGGTCCTTCGCATCGGCGGCATCGGAGAAGATGCCCGACAGGATCTCACACTTCTCCATGTCCAGGATGTTGGCCTTGGGCGTGGCAAGGGTCGCTCGCCAGATCGCCCCGTTCTCGAGGGACTCCAGGCGCACAGGCCCATCCTTCAGCACTTCGACCGTGCCTTCCATCACCGCTCCTTGCGTTTCTACCCGTACCGACCCGACTTCAGATTCAACCCTCACCCTCTGGCGGGGTCTTCCCGTGGGCCTTGGCCAGGATCTCCTCGGTGAGCTCGGTGCCCCACTTCGCGCCTTCGGCCATCCGTTGCCTGAGGAGAATGAAGTCGGCCTCCCGGCACTCCCTGGAGCCTTCGTTGAAGGCCCGGAATCCGGCGCGGCCCTCGGTCATCATGTTGAGCCCGAGCCAGGCCCGGTTCGTCTCCCGGTTCTTGTCCCATTGAGCGAGCTTGTGCTTCCGCACGCTCTCGATAGTCTTGGATAGACACCCCGGCATGGTCATGACCATGGAGGTGATGAGGGAGTCCACGGTCTTGTCCAGGAGGGAGAGGTCCACCTCCCCACTCTTCAGCACCTCTTTCGCTTTCGCCTTCTCCTCCCCGCCTCGGCGCTCCCCGTAGACGATCTGGCCCATTTCGTCGACCCACCGATCGGTGATGACCAGGGGGTTCGGCACGAATTGGCCGTCGATCTTCAGCGCCGGAACGAGGCGTGAGATGAGGCCCATCCGGTGGGCCTTGTGGGCGCTCCAATGCTCGCAGAGGGTGCAACTCTCCATCGCCGCTTCGATCCCGATGAAGAGCGGCAGGAAGTCCGTGCTGCCTCCATCGGGGGCCGAGCCATGCATGGGCCCCGCCTGGCCGAAGAGGGCCAAATCCTGAGCGACGGTGAAGTCGCAAGCCATCCCAATCTCCTGGCCGCCTGCGATCCGCATGCCGTTCACCCGACAGATCACCGGCTTGTCGCAGTGGAGGATGGCCGTGACCATATCGTTGAACAGCCGCATGTACTGCCGGTACTCCTCCGGTTGGCCGGCATAGTATTCGGCGTACTCCTTCGTATTCCCACCGGTACAGAAGGCTCTGTCTCCGGCCCCGGTAAACACCACAGCCACGCAGGCCCGATCATTGGACGCCCTTCGCATCCCCATGATCACGCCCTTCACCATCTCGGTGGTGTAGGAGTTGTATTGCTTGGGATTGTTCAGGGTGATCTGGATGGCGTGGAGGCCCTCGATCTCCGTCCCCGCCGGGTCGAAAATGGGACGTTCTTCGTACAGTACTCCCTCGAAATCGAAGGTCGAAACGAGGTCGTGATTTTTGAACGACATGTTCTAACCCTCCGGTGTGAGAATCACACGACGGGAGATCCTCCCGCCGTGAAGGTCTTCGAAAACGGCGTTGATGTCGGAGAGAGACCGGTACTCGATGAAGGGATCCAGAACGACCTTTCCGGCCAGAACGAGGTCCACGATGGGCGGGTAATGTTCGGGCAGGCAGCCCCACACGCCCTCCGCCGTCGCATCGAAAGCCATGAGGTTGGATAGGCGAATCTCGATCTTCTTCGGAGTGAACCCGACGACCGACAGGTACCCACCGTGGCCAACCAGCCCGAAGGCCGTGGTCTGGCCGGCATCGGTGCCGGATGTTTCAAAAATCTTCTGTCGGTAGGTGGGGATTCCATGCTCTTTCGTCAGGCCCTTGATGGCACCACGGACTTCCTTAAAGCCGAGTTCGTCGATCCGGAGAGTCAGGTCGGCCCCATATCCCGCGACGAGCTCCAGTCGGTCCGGATTCACATCGATGGCCACGACCTTCGCACCCATGGCCGCAGCCACCTGGACCCCGAAGCAGCCGAGGCCTCCGGCACCCACGAAGACCGCCAGATCGCCGGCCTCCAACCCGCTCCGGACGATGGCCTGGTAGGATGTGGACACGGCATCGGCGATGACCGAGAGGGAGGCTAATGGGAGGCCGTTGGGATTGACCGCCGGATCTCCCAGGTCGGGCACTGGACACAGTCCATGGGCCGGGATTCTGAGATGGCTGGCAAATCCGCCATGCACATCACTGCCGGGGAAGATCTGTTTTGGACAGATGCGCCCGTGGCCGCTCCGACACGCGGGACAAGCCCCGCAAGGGGTCACTGCCGGAACCACGACCTGCTTCCCGATCCAGTCGGTGGCACCATCCCCTGCCTGGACCACGGTGCCGCTCACTTCATGTCCCAATGTGAGGGGGAACCCGTGTCGAGTGGGAACGCCGTCGTAGTAGAAGCCGAGATCCGTGTGGCACACCCCGCAGCCGGCTACCTCGACCAGGGCTTCACCCGGCCCCGGTTGCTCCTCCCGCTCCTCCAGGACCATCGGTTCTCCACCGGCGTGAACCGTCCATGCTGACACATTCATCGGTCGACCTCGGATTGGAGTACGTTGGATTCAGCTATCGTCTTTTTCGACCTGGATCCGCTCCGCGACGTCAAAACCCTCCGTCGGCTTCCTCCGCGAACTCGCGGAAAAGCTCCAGGACCTCGTCCTCCGTCAGAAGACGCTCGGATTTCTTGGCTGCCTCCAGAATGGCCTCACAGACCCGATCGGAATCGGCGAGGCCTCGGGAGTTGAGGAAGAAGTGCACGTTCGATGCTCCCGACATGTGGCCGATCTCTATCTCCTGCTGACGACCGATGATGCTGGCCGGGACGCCGGAATAAACGCGATCAGCCAGCCATGCCTGGCCCTTGCAGTGGGCTTTGATCACCGCGGCCGCGTGGACCCCAGTGGCCGTCCGGAAAGCGTCCCGCCCCACAATGGGCTGGTGGACCGGAATCGGGACGCCCACGGCTTTGGACACGGTCTCCACGTACTCCTGGAGGCAGGAAAGGTCATCGCTCCTCCACCCCAGGAGATGAAGGTTCACCAGGATCTGCTCCATGGCCGTGTTGCCCACCCGCTCCCCGACGCCCAGGGCCGTGCCGTGAACCCGGGTTGCTCCAGCCTCTATGGCCGAAAGGGTGTTCGCCACGGATAGCCCTCGGTCCCTGTGCCCGTGCCAGTCGATACCCACTTCGTCCGCCACGCCCAGCTCTTCCAGCAACTCTCTGACCCAGGTCACGAGATTGGTCACGCCGTAGGGTGTGGCCGAACCAACCGTATCGCAGAGGCAGAGCCGCTTGGCGCCGGCATCCACAGCGGTCTCGAAGAGGACCCGGAGGTCTTCGGGTCGAGCCCGGACCGTGTCCTCCGTCACGTACATGACCTTCAAGCCCTCCCCTACCGCGAACCGAACCGCCTCTTCGCTCAGCTTACGAACGAAGTCGATGTCCCACTCCTCGGCGTACTGACGGATGGGACTGCTACCGATGAACACGCAGGTTTCGATGGGGACACCGGTGGCCTGGACGACTTCGGCCACGGGACGGATGTCCGCCTCCAGGGTTCGTGCGGCGCAGTTGGCTTCGATCTCGAGCTTCGAGTTGGCGATCTCCCGGCAGAGGCACTCCACAGCCTCCTTTTGACGAGGCCCCGAGCCGGGAAGACCCACGTCCGCCGTCTCGATGCCCAACTGGTTCATCAGGTGGAGGATCTTGATCTTCTGGTCCAGCGTGGGGTCTTGGACAGATGGGCTCTGGAGACCGTCCCTGAGGGTCTCGTCGTCCAGCATGGCGAGGTGAGGCTTCAGGGCCTCCGGGGATCCCAGTTGCGACCAATCGTGAACCAGCCGGTCTTCGGAAAGAGTCGTCATCTCTTCTCCCAGATCGAGGCGGACCGTGGCGCTATTCGGGCCTGTGCACGCCAATATGGTCCTCCCTGCACCGCCGGGCAATTTGGTAACGTGGTAGAACAGTCATTGGTGCCATGGACTGGAGTCTCCAGTCATGGGCGAGTC
>JBDHCH010000324.1:0-4305 GCA_039592115.1 Gemmatimonadota bacterium
ACCACAATAATAACAATATGTTAGCTAAGTGGAGCCAGCCGGGCTCGAACCGGCGACCTCTGGCTTGCAAAGCCCCTCTCTAGTCCCGTGCTCCGCGAAAACCTCATCCGCCTATCCGGGGTTGACGTTTGGGCCTCCAGCACCGGACCGTGGGATCATGATTTCATGGCAGACGGGATTCTCCCACCCACACGGGTGATCCCTCCTTTCGGGGGAGGGGGAATCTGTCTTCAGCTCCGAGCCATGCACCAAGGCCCCTCAACGTAATCGCCACTGAGGCTGTCCTTGAAGAAGGTAAAAAAGCACTACCACACTCACGGATTGAGATCCATGAACCGGCTACTGACAGTCTTGCTCCTCCTGGTTCCCTCAGCCCTCTGTGCTCAGCAGGGCGCCATCATTTTTGATCGCTCGGTCCAGTACGGATTCGAGGTCCCCGAGGGCATGAGAGAAAACCCGATGTTTCGCGAGATGCTGGATGGGATGCCGGCGGCGAACTACAGCACCATGGTCTTTCTCTTCGACGAGTCGGGATCCTTGATGGTGCCGGCACCCGATCCGGAAGAGGAAGAGGAGGAGCGGGAGGATCCCGTGGTCCCCGGTCACGACATGCGGGCCTCGGGGATGGCCATGCGAATGCGGATGGGGTCGTCGGCCAGGGGTGACCAAGAAGAGCTCCTGGTGGCCTTCGTGAACTTCGCGGACGGCACAATGGCCGAGACCAGGGAGTTTATGACCCGGAAGTTCCTCATCACCGGTATTCGGCCCGAGTATCAGTGGCGCCTCACTGGGGAGCAGAGCGAGATGTTGGGGTACGTGGTCCACAAGGCCACGGCCGTCCAGGACAGTTCCCACATCGAGGCCTGGTTCACTCCGGAAATCCCGGTCCAAGGGGGACCCGGACCCTACGGGGGGCTTCCGGGCATGATCCTGTCCGTTTCGGTGAACGACGGACACACTGTTTACTCGGCCACTGAGGTGAATCTCCGCCCCGTGGAGGAGGGTGTGATCATCGCACCGGAAGATGGAGAGGCGATCTCGCGGGAGGAGTATGAGGAGATCGTTGCGGAGAAACTGAAAGAAATCGAAACCACGCAGAGTCGGCTCCGGCGTATCCACGGCGGGAACCCGAACTAAGATGCTGATCAAAAGACCGACCCACCTGCGGAGCGGTATCGTCGCCTTCGCCATAATGACCCTCGGCCTGCTGCCGGCATCGCCAGCAAAGGCCCAGGACCGGCAGTTCGACGTACGGGGCGTGGTGAACGGCTCCGATGGGGCAGGCCTTCAGGGAGCCATGGTGGTGGCCCTGACCCGAGCCGATTCCATCCTGACCAAGTACGCCTTGAGCAGCGGCCAGGGGACATTCACCCTGAGTCGGGTCCCGGTTGGGGAGTACATCCTTCAGGTGACCTCCATGGGCTACCAGACCTTCCGGCGAGACTTCTCGGTCACGTCGGGCGATGTGGACGCCGGGCCGGTGAACATGGAATTGGCGCCGGTGGGCATGGACACGCTCTTTGTGAACCCGGAGCACATCCCATTCGTGAACCGGCGCGACACCCTGGACTACAACGTTCTGGCCTTCCCCACCCGGCCCAACGCCACGGTAGAGGAGCTATTGGCACGGCTGCCCGGCATCGAGGTGGACGCCGATGGGTCCATCAAGGCCCAGGGGGAGGACGTCCAGAACGTCCTGGTGGAGGGGAAGGAGTTCTTCGGTAGCGATCCCACCATCGCCACCCGGAATCTGCCGGCTGAAGCCGTAGAAAGGGTCCAGGTCTACGACAAACAGTCCGACATGGCTGAGTTCACCGGCATCCCCGACGGCCAGGAAGAACGGACCATCAACTTGGAACTCAACGAAGACGCCCGGGTCGGCTATTTCGGAAGACTCGCCAGCGGCATGGGCGCCGACGGCGGCTTTATCGGAGTGCATGACACCCCGGGCAAGAGCGAATTCCGCCACAACGAGACCCTCAGCCTCAACAAGTTTTCGCCTACGACGCAGTTGGCGGTCGTGGGAAACCTGAACAACACCAACCAGGCCGGATTCTCCGGGGCCGATATTCAAGCCTTCGGCGGTGGTGGTGGTATGGGTGGTATGGGCGGTATGGGTGGTGTCAGCCGGGGTGGAGGAAACAGCGTGGGCGGGAATCGGGAGGGGTTCACCGAGGCTCTCTCGGTAGGTTTCAATGCCAGCCGTGACTTCGGGAAGGACAGCTGGATCCGTGGTAGCTACTTTCTGAGCGACCTGGAGAATCTCAAGAACACAACCATTCAGCAGCAGCAGCTCCTGGGGTCCGAGGTGTCGTCCCTCTCGGACCAGGCAAACGACCAGAACACGGACAACTTCACCCATAAGGTCGACGTCAACGCCCAGTACACCTTCTCCGAGGGAAACGACCTGCGGCTGAGGGGAGGCTTCAACGCCAACGCTTCGACCATCCTGAACGTCAGTTCCCAGGAAACCCGGACGGTGGCGGGTGAGATCCTGAACACGGCCGAGACCACCAATTCCGTGGACGGGGACGACCTGAGCGGGAACGCCCGGCTCACTTGGCGGAAGAAGCTCCACGAGAACGGTCGCACCATCGTCGCCGAGGCCTGGGGAAGCCTGAGCCGTCCCGACATGATGAGCCAGCTCAACTCTTTGACCGGCAGCGTCGTCCGGGGTGATGTCCTCACTTACGACGAGATCATCCAGGAGCAGGAGCGAACCGGCCATACCTTCACCCAGTCCCAGCGTCTCTCCCTGACCCAGCCTCTGGGCCGGGGATACGTCATGGAACTCTTCGGGCTGCGCCGGGCCGTGTCGGAGGACCAGAACAAGGAGGTCTATGATCTCCAGAACGGCACCTCGGTCTTCAACGATCCACTGAGCTCGGAATTCGAGAGGACCTACTCGTATCTGCAGGGCGGGTTCCGCTTCAACCGGAATACCGACGATTCGTGGTTCGTGGCGTCGGTCCAGGTCCAGAACTCCGACCTGGACGGGACCATTGTCGACCGGGACGAGAGGATCCAGAACGGCTACACCCACGTCTTGCCGTCCATGAACTATCGGTATCAGTTCAAACCGGGGACCAACCTGAACCTCAATTACAGGGCTTCCACACGGGAACCCACCCTGAACGAACTGCAGCCCTTCACCGACAACAGCAATCCCCTGAGCACCTACGTGGGGAATCCGGATCTGACGCCGGAGTACACACACACCCTCCGAGGTGAGTACCGGTACTTCGACATGTTCAGCTTCGTGAACCTCTTCACTCACTTCAACGTCTCGTACACCACAGACGACATCGTCCTGTCACGGACTGTGGACGAGAAGGGGTTCCAGGATCTCACTTCTTTGAATGCCGGCGAGGCTTGGAGCGCCAGGACGGGCTTCAACTTCGGGCGGCCCATCCGGGCCCTTGGTATCCGGGCAGAAGTCGACTACACGGTTCAGTACTCGAAGGCCTCCGAATTCATCAACCTGGCGAAGAACGAGAGCCGGATTCTCCGAAACACGGTGGACCTGAGCCTGGGGAACCGAGACAAGGAGATCTTCGACGTCGAGGCCGGCGGGCAAATCAGCTTCAACGACGTGGAATATTCCCTGAACGAGGAGTTCAACCAGAGCTACGCCAACAGCACCCTCTACGCCCGAGGGCAGTACTATCTGGATGAAGTCTGGACCTTCAGCTCAGACCTCGCCTACCAGCTATACGATAAAGACGTTTTCGGACCCGGGCAGAACGTGGCCCTCTGGAAGGCGTCGATCTCTCGCCTGTTCATGAACGACCGGACCGAAGTCCAGCTCATCGCTTACGACCTTCTCAATCAGAACCAGGTTGTGAACTTCAACAGCTCGGCGAATTCCATCCGCGAGACTCGGGTGGAATCCCTGGGTCACTACCTGATTCTGAACGTCAACTACAAGCTGGGCCTGGGCTCCGGCGGGCCCCGGGGCCACATGGGTGGTGGGGGGATGAGGCGGTAAGAGGTTCGCCTTTACTCAGGGTAGACCTGTGTCAGCCACCCACACTCGTCGGGGTTCTGACCCCGAGGCCACCTCCATGAACTCCCGTTGGATCGCCAGAGTGACGGAGCCTGCCTTCCCCCCCGTGCTCCGCGAAAACCTCATCCGCCTATCCGGGGTTGACGTTTGGGCCTCCAGCACCGGACCGTGGGATCCTGATTCCATGGCTCCTTCTGGTCTTCCGTGCCCTGACCGGCGTGGCTCGATCCCATGCATCCTTGGTAGCCGAGAACACTGTCCTCCGTCACCAACTCACCGTACTTCAGCGGGAGCGGCCC
>JBDHCH010000325.1:0-4298 GCA_039592115.1 Gemmatimonadota bacterium
CATCTTCTGCCTGTGCGGGCCATTCTCAGCGCAGGATGCGCCTCGCTGCCATCAAGCGCACCTGCCAGTAGGGGTTGCTGAGGTCGGAGATCCGGACTCCGCTGGAGCTGCTGTGGATGAACTCCCCATCTCCCAGGTAGAGTCCGACGTGGGCGCTGGCCCCTCCTGCCTCCTCTGCGAAGCCGAGGATGTCCGCTGGCTGGAGCCCACTCTCCGCGAGTCCCAGAGGTCGTCCCATCCGGAGTTGATCCGAACTCCTCCGGGGTAGGTCTATCCCATGCCGGCTGTAGGCAAACTGGATGAGCCCGGAACAGTCGAACCCGTTCGCGGCGGTGCCGCCCCAGCGGTAGGGGGCCCCGATCGCTTGCAGTGCGGTGTCCACCACGCTGCCGGCCAGCCGTTCCGTATCCGGAGGCTGGTCTTCCGGGATCGGACGAGCCCGCTCCTCGACGGTCGCGGGTCGGGGGAGCGGCTGGGTGCCGGGTGGATCAGGTGTGCCCACCATCCGGCAAGCGGAGAGGAGAACCGGAAGGAGGAGGAACCCGCCCCGTCTCATTCCCCGCGCCGACACCTGCTCTTGATCTCCCAATCGGCTCGATGGGAGTCGTTTATGGTCTCGAAGAATTCCTCGATGTAGGTCCTGGTCAGGCGGGCGGTTCGCCCCGAATACCCGGGAAGGTTGTCGACCAACCCGAGGATGGATTCCCGCTCTTCGTTGAACCGAGCGAAAAGCCCATCGTAGTCAATCTCGTCCGAACAGAACCCGCGATAGAGCCGTTCCCTCACGGTTTCGATCTGCCTGGCGAGAGCCGGACTCGGGCCGGCATAGGGGGCATCCACCAACCCCGAGAAATCGAAATCATAGGGAATGGGAAGGTAGTCCCAACCTACCTGAACCAGCTTGACGTTGTGGAAGCCGGCACCCGACCAGTCCGTGTTCCCGATCAGGTACTGGAACAGGTACATGAGGCCCGCCTGTCCCTGGGCGAAGTCTTTGGGATCCGCGGCCGGCACTTCAACCATCATCCCCTCCAGGCGGGCGGCCATGACGTCCTCGTCCTCGATGAGGAACGCGATCCGCGAGACCGGTGACTCCCGCCCTCCGCTGTCACGGTAGGTTATCAGTGCCAGTTGAACCCGGAAGCTGATGTCGCTGAGAAGATTGAAGATCCGATAGGCCAGGTACTCCTCCAGGACGTTCAACTCATAACTGTCCCGGTCCATGCAATGCGTGACGAGCTTGAGTTTGTCCTGCCCTTCGAAGAGCGTGCCGCCCACCGAGTCCTCGGGGAAATCCAGCCGGAGTGGTGGGAAGGGGCAGATGTGGCTCTGGAGCCTGAAGTTCCCGCGGGTTCGGACCTGGAGAGGGATGGCAACCTCCTCGCCCGGGCCCTGTTTCAAGGTCATCGTGGCTGGACGATCTTCGCTCTCCTGATCCCGGTCCCGCTTCAGCTGCCGGAAGTCCGCCTCCAGGGTGAACACCACGGGGACGTCGGCTGTGAAGAGCGGTCCTGGAGCCTCGCTGGATCCGTCCTGGAAGGTGATGAGGGAAGATTCCCGGACGGTGCTGGACCACCCGGGTTCCCCGTTGGTCATGGAAGCGGAGCTGCACCCGAGTTGAATCCAGAGAACGGCGAGGAGGACCGCCATCTCCATCTGGCGCCACATAGGACGGCTCCTGTTCGAGGAGGAGGAAGGAGCTTTCGCGGGAACGCCGGCCAGCCGCCCGGTCCCTATTGGACTCCAGGATTGGGCCTTTCGTTTCACGACGCAAGAGAATGCCGGCCCCACCAGGATCGGTGGAGCCGGCCGATCGGGATTCCCCTGCCGTCTCGGCGGCTACGCTTTCTTCTTCAGCCGCTTTGGCCCTGCGTTCTCGACACCCTCGGGACAACCATCCAGGAAGAGCTTGAAATTCTCGATGAACCGGGCGGCCAGCCCGTCGTAGCGCTCCCAGTACTCGTCCTTGTTTCCCCAGGTGTTCACAGGATCGAGAATCTCTTCCGGGACTCCCGTGCAGGTCTCCGGGACCTCGAAGCCGAAAATCTCGTCTTTGCGGAAGGCCACGTCGTTCAGCTCTCCAGTGAGGGCGGCATCGAGAAGGGCCCGGGTGTGGTGGATACTGATCCGCTTCCCGATCCCGAAAGGACCACCGGTCCATCCGGTGTTGATGAGCCAACACGTGGATCCGTAGGCCTCCATCTTCTCCTTCAGCATATTCGCATAGACGAACGGGTGATGCACCATGAATGGCGCACCGAAACAGGTGCTGAACGTGATTTTGGGCTCCGTACCCAAACCGATCTCAGTCCCCGCAATCTTGGACGTGTATCCGCTGATGAAGTGGTACAGGGCCTGGTCGGGGGAGAGCCGTGAGATGGGAGGTAGGACCCCCGAGGCATCGCAGGTGAGGAGGAAGATATTGGTCGGGTGGCTGTCGGCCCGGCCATCCTCCTTCACCCCGGGCAAGAACTCCAGGGGATAACTGCAGCGAGTGTTCTCGGTGAACGTCGGATCATCCAGATCCAACTTCCGGCTCACCGGATCGAACACGACGTTTTCCAGAATGGTGCCAAACCGGTTGGTGGTGGAGTAGATCTGAGGCTCGTGTTCCGGACTGAGCCGGATGACCTTGGCGTAGCACCCGCCTTCGATGTTGAACACGCCCACATCCGTCCACCCATGCTCGTCGTCTCCAATGAGCTGCCGCTTGGGGTCCGCCGAGAGGGTCGTCTTCCCTGTCCCGGAGAGCCCGAAGAAGAGAGATACATCCTTCTTCGTTCCCACGTTGGCGGAGCAGTGCATGGAGAACACGCCGGCCTTGGGGAGGAGGTAATTCAGGGTGGTGAAGACGGACTTCTTGATCTCGCCCGCGTAAGCCGATCCCGCGATCAGGGCCACCCGCTCGGCGAAGTTCAGGATTATGGCAGTTTCACTCCGGGTCCCGTCGATAATAGGATCGGCCTTGAAGCTCGGGAGGGCTAGGACGGTGAAGTCCGGGATGAACTCCCGGTATTCCTCACGGGACGTCGGGAGGATGAACATGTTCCGGGCGAAGTGGCTTTGCCAGGCATCCTCGGTGATGATCCGTACCGCCAGTCGATGCTCATCGTCGTTCCCGGCGTAACAGTCCTGGACGAAGACTTCCTCCCCTTGAAGGTAGGACTGCATCCGAGTGTAGAGGCCGTAGAACTTGTCCGGGGTGATGGGACGGTTGTACTCACCCCACCATACGTCGTCCGCAGAACCCGGCTCCTGAACCACGAACTTGTCGTTGGCAGCCCGGGCGCTCCACTTCCCGGTATTCACTGCCATGGGGCCATTGTTGACCATGGTCCCCTCGCCCCGGAATACGAATTCTTCGTAGAGGGCTTCCGTTGGAAGGTTCCAGTAGACCCGCTTGAGATGGGTGAGGCTCTGGTTCTTCAGGCCGAAGTCACTCTTCAGCTCGGATGCTTGGGCCTCCGCGGGCGATTTGATCTTTAGATACTTGGACATGTCATCGCCCCTTTCAGGTCCAATCCCGGATCAGCTTCCGGTTGCCGAGCTGAAGCTCATTCGGTGAGTCGGGGTCCAGCGCCCACTTGATCCGCTCGATCCCGTCGATGACGTCTTTCTCAGGGCCGCAGTAGCTCATTCGCAGGTGGCCCTCGGTGCCGAAGGCTACACCCGGAACCGTTACGACCTGGACCTTGTCCAGGATGAAGCTCGACAGCTTCAGGGAGTCCTTTTCGTATGCCCGGAAGTCCACGAAGGCATAGAAGGTGCCATCGGGCTCGTGGACCTTCACGCCTTTGAAGGCTCGGAGCTTGGACATCAGGATGTTCTTCCGGTTCTCCAGCTGCGTCCTGAGGTTCTCGACGCTGGACTGGACTCCGTTGATGGCTGCCACGGCGCCGATCTGCAAGAGGCCGGCGGGCCCCGAAGTTTCGTGAGATTGGATGTTGCTCATAACCTCGATGAGCTTCGGGTTGGCGACGGCCCAGCCGATGCGGAATCCGGTCATGGCGTAGGCCTTACTCACCCCGTTCACGACAATGAGCTTGGAGGTGTCGCCAAGGTCCTGGGCGAATTCGTATGGGTTCGTCCACTTCTTCCCGTCGAAGAGGAGCTTGTGGTAGATGTCATCTGTGATCAGGTAGATGCCCTCCCTCTCACAGAACTCCACCACCTCCTTCACGACCTCCGGAGGGATCATTAGCCCCGAAGGATTGCTGGGGCTGTTGATGATCATGGCCTTGGTCTGGCTTCCGCAGCGGCTGATGATGTCCTCGGCGGAGGGGACCAGGGTTCCGTCT
>JBDHCH010000326.1:0-4285 GCA_039592115.1 Gemmatimonadota bacterium
TACCCCAGCCACGCCCTGAGAAGAGGATGTTCGTGAGACCGCCACTCCAGGAGGGTGGCGGCGTCCTCGGTGGATCCGAGGCGCACATATCCAATGGCCAACTCGAGCAGTGACTGTTCCGGGTACTCGCCCCCCAGGGCACGCGACAGCCTCGTCTTCAGATCCGATCCGGGGGCCGGGCCGGCAGCCAGGAACTCTTCCGCGAAAGCGAAATGGTGGAGGGGGTCCACCGCGAGCAGGTCCTGGAGGGCTCGCCGGGCCAGCGGCCCGTCCTGCGTCTTCCTTCCGATGAACGCGAGGGCCCGTAACGCCGGTACGCTGTTCCGGTCGAAGTCCAGGGCGAGGTGTGCGTATCGTTTCGCCTCGGGCCAGTCCTGAGAGCCGATCATCAGCTCGGCGAGCTGGACGTTGGCTGCTGAGCGGTACGCCGCAGACCGGGCAGCCCAGCCGAGGGCGTCTATGGCGTCTGCGTCCCGATGAAGAGCCTGGTAGAGAATGCCGGCCAGGAAGTTCGCCTCAGCGTCGTACGCGTCGAGTTGGAGTGCTCGGTTCACCCGCTCCAGGCCCTCGGCATACAACCCCATTCGGTAATAAAGCCCCGCCTGTCCGAGAAGGGCGTCCCGGTTCCACTGCTCTTCCTCCGTCGCCGTCTGGAAAAGCTCGCGGGCTTCGCGGTAGTATCGGCCCTTCAGGAGCTCCCGAGCCTCGAACACGGTCCGGTCGACCCGGGGGATGCTGGGCCAGGCCTCAGGATCGGTGGTGAAGGGGCGGGCGAGGAGGCGAGGGGAGGGATCGGACGTGTAGTCCAGCCCGAGGGCAGGGAGTCGGACCCGGAAAGGTGCTCCATCCTCGATTCCAGTGGTGGTCCGGAAAGGCACGAGGGCAGAGAGCTCCACAGGCTCCGCGGTCACCAGCCGGTCCCCGGACCAGACCCGGAGCGTATCGACGACGTCCCGAAAGGCGTTCACACCGATGGACAACCGCTGGCCATGGGACGACACGTGCATGGCTCCCTCACGGGAGGCGTCGGTCAGGCCGCCGATCCCCTCCAGAGGGAACCAGGTCTCGGTCCAGCGGCTGGCGGAAAGGGGATCGAACCCTGCCTGGGTGATGGGGTTCACGTGGGCGCCGGGCGAGTATTGGACGAACAAGCGCCCGGCCTGGAATTCCACGTACTGACCGTCGGTGTCGGTGAGGAGCTCCTCCCACACGCCACCCTCCCGGGAGAGCGCCCACAACCAGAGCTTCTGACCCGGCATCTCCTCGTACCGGGACCAATGCCCGAATCCGTAGCCCTCGTCGTGGTAATACCCACCGAAGAAATCGTTCAGCTCTCCCACCACATGGTAGGACTTGTGGCCCTCGAAGGTGTTGTTGGCGTAGCCGGGCAGATACCGACCCTCGGCGTCCAGGGGCCAGGGCTCCGCCTGCCCGGAGTGCCGGAGGTATTTGTTCCCCGGCATGGACATCTCCAGATCGTTCCGGGCGAACGCAGCGGCGGTCATCCAGTTGTAGTACGGCTGCTCCTGAGGAGTGGGGTTGTACCATAAGACCCGGGTTTCGAAGTATGCCCGGTCAGCCGGGAGTCGGATCTCCACACGCCAGTGGGTTCGGGATGGCAGGTCCATCGATCCCACGAAGCAGCTCACGCTTCCGTCGTTGTTCTCCTGAAGGAGATAGTCCACGGGAGTGGCGGTAGCCGGAGTGTGGCCGATGACGCCGAAGTTGAACTCGATCCCTCCAGAGGTCCACGGACCTCGGAGGGAGATGTTTCGGAACTTCATGACCTCGTTCCGATAAATGAATTCATGCCCGGTCTCCTTCACGACGGCACCCCACACCTTCCCCCCGACCTCCGGCAGGACGAACACCTCGATGTACTCGTTCTCCAACCGGACCACCTTCCATTCCCTCGGCTCGGACTTCACCGAGTACCCTTCGAACAGGTGGTAGGGATACAGACGCCGATCCCGGACCAGGATGGGCACGGGATTCGGCTCGGAAAACGGATACGTATCCAGGGTCCGGATCTCCTCGGAGATGTGAGCCGTCTGGGCCGCGGCCGGGGCAGGCAACACCCAGATCGCTAGCGGCACCAGGACGGCTGCGGTTGCGGCGAGGTCCCGAAGTCGCTGGGGGGGGCATCCACGGGCCGGCGAGTCCTCAGGGGGGCCGAGGTTTGGAGCTGGATTCGGACGAGGTAACCTGGACATGGTAGACCGGAGGCGAGGGTGAGGCGGTCAGGGGGTCTGGCGCGACCCCAAAGGGTAAGAGCGATGTTAGGGCGACCGTCGAAGGGGTGTCAATTTCTCTGGCCCCGCATCCCCGGATCCGCTGTCGAGGGTCCATAACTCCACCGGGACCCATGCTCTCCCGCCCGGGGCACCCGGGAGGTTCATCCGGTGCGCACCCCGGTGTCCTTTGACCTTCTCGAATCCAGCCATAGCCGTGAGCCACTGTACCGCAACCGGGGTGGACCCCCGATTCATCCGCCACCTCCTCCAAATGGAGGGTGCGTTTGCCCGGGCCGCGGTGATTTGCTTGCCGCCCTTCTGACATGGTTCTATCCTGAGCCGATAGGCACTCTCAGCGACCTCGACACCGAAGAGAGGAGGTCGATCGTGGCTACGAACGACGTCTACCGGCGACTCCAGGAGCACATCGACAACATGCCCGTGGGGTATCCCGCCACCGAGACCGGGGTGGAACTCAGGCTTCTCCAGCACCTGTTCACTCCGGAAGAGGCTGAGTTGGCCCTTCACCTCAGCGCCCTCCCGGAGCCCATCGAGAAGATCCACTCCAGGGCGAAAAAGGATGGGGTCGAGCTCAAGGAGCTGAGGCAGAGTCTCAGGCGCTTGGCCCAGAAGGGGGCGATCCACAAGACCAAGGTGGATGGGAGGCCCCACTATTCGAAGTTGATGCTCGCCATCGGGATGTACGAATACCAGGCGAATCGCCTCACGAAGGAGTACTTCTCCGACGTCGTTCAGTACATGAACGGGGAGTTCAAGGAGGCTTTCCACACCAAGAAGACATCTCAGATGAGGACCATCCCCATCAGTGAAGAGGTGATCCCCGAGCGCCGCATCGGCACGTACGATGGCGCCCGGGAGCTGGTGATGAACACCAAGAGGAGACTCGCGGTGATCAACTGCGTCTGCCGGCAGGGAATGGACCTGCTGGAAGATCCCTGCCGTCAGACGGATATCCGGGAGACTTGTCTACTCATGGGGGATTTCGCCGAAGGGGCCATCCGAGGTGGAGGCGCCAGGGAGATCACCAAGGACGAGATGCTCGGCCTTCTCGACCGGGCCGACGAAGCCGGGATGGTGCTGCAACCCCAGAATACCCAGGATCCGGCTTTCATATGTTGCTGTTGCGGGTGCTGTTGCGGGGTGATTACCAGCGCGAAGACCCTACCCAAGCCAGCCGAATACTTCGACGCCAACTATTTCGCCGAGGTCGATGAAGACCTTTGCACCGAATGTGAGACCTGTGGCGATCGCTGTCAGATGGATGCTATCGCGTACACCGACGGGGTGGCCTCCGTGGAGGTGAGCCGCTGCATCGGTTGCGGCCTCTGTATCTCCACCTGTCCCAGTGGGGCCATCGGGCTCTGTGAAAAGGCCGAGGTCAAGACACCTCCCGCGACGCAGAGCGATCTCTACAAGCAGATCATGCTGGAGCGGTTCGGGCCTCTGGGGGCGGCGAAGATCGTCGCAAAGAAGGCGTTGGGGATGAAGATCTGAGGAGAGTCCGGGTCTGCAGGACTGGAGGCTGGCGGCACAATCAGCTGCCAGCCTCCACTTTTCCTTTGAGCCACTCACACCACACGTCGATCCCTTCCCCTGTGCGGCACGACACCTCGAACACCGGGGCGCGGGGGTTGAGTCGGTTCATCCTTCGACCGAACGCCTCGACCTGGAAGTCGAAGTGCTCCAGCACATCGATCTTGTTGACGACAAAGGCGTCGGAGGTCTGGAAGATCTTCGGGTACTTCAGAGGTTTGTCGTCTCCCTCCGGTACGCTCAACATGGCCACGCTCAGGTTTGCCCCGGTGTCGGATCCCGCCGGACAGATGAGGTTCCCGATGTTCTCGAGGAGGATCAGGTCGAGAGAGTCCAACGGAAGAGCGTTCAGGCCTTTATCGACCATAGCCGCGCTGAGGTGGCAGGATCCTCCGGTTCTGAGCTGAATCGCCTGCGTACCTTCTCGGGCCACTCGCTCGGCATCCACCGCCGAATCCACGTCCCCTTCGATGACGGCGATCCGAAACGCGCTTCTG
>JBDHCH010000327.1:0-4280 GCA_039592115.1 Gemmatimonadota bacterium
GGCAGCTGAAACTCGATGGATCGGAAGGCGGTTTGGACCGAATCCGGGCCCCGGTCCTCGAACATCACCTCCACCGGGCGGTCCGGCTCGAGCACACCGAGGAATTCGCCGACGCGTGTAAGGAAGCCCGGTCGCCCCTGGGTGAAACCGAGGGTTACCCGCACCGGTTCATTGACCCGCAGCCCATACGCTTCCCAGACGACCGGGAACCGCTCTCCTTTCCGGATTCGCACACCCGGACGGACGTGGGGGATGGCTTCCTCGAGGCTCTCCGGTAGGGGTGTGCCTTCCTTCAGGATCAGGAGGTCCGACACGTCGATGAGACCAGGCGCCAGCGGGAATTGCGCCACACCTTGACGTGCCCGCCATGCCTGCCTGCCCCTCAGGTCCACTACTTCCAGTCCGCTCACGTACCGGCCGGGCGGGGAGTTGATCGTCAGGACGCCCTCGGCGTCGATGCCTCGGACGAATATCGGCTCCGATCCGTCCTCTGGGATCAGGAAAAGCGCCGCCGCAGGGAGCCCCTGGATCCCGAACTCCCCGCCCCGTTGAGTATCCGCCTCCGGTGTCTCTGCCTGCACCGAGTCCGCCACTGGCGGGACGGGCCGATAGGCGCCTACCACAAACATCATTTCACCCCGCCGGAATCGCCCGACCTGCGTCTCAAGGCCGCGCATATCCGGGGCGTAGCGCGGTGCGTACCAGGTGCGTGCCTCGCGCGGCGCGGTGATCCAGCTCTCCGGCGGAACATCCGACGGCGATTCGAGGAACATCTCCGGGAAGAGGTAGCCGCGACTCTTCGGATGGTGGTGTCCCAGGACGCGCCGGGTGTCCCCCCGGAGATTGAAGGTGGCGATAGGATCGAAGGTTCGACTGTAGCCGATGTTCCGCCCATACCGGATCAGCGTCGCCTCCATGTCCTCGTCCCAGGGCAGCCCCATGGGGTTCGCCGCATCCTCCCAGTTCAGCGCCTCCACCATGCGCGCGAAGTGATCGGTCAGCCGATCGTTCCCCTCCACTAGGAAGAGCGGATCCGAGAGCTGCCAGAACAGTTCCCACCGGCGGTCCCGCTCCGCCGACTCCATGCCCTCGAACCACTCCACTCCCTGCCCCGTCAGCACGAACCGCAGGGATGTCCAACGCTTGCGCTCAACGGGCGGCATCGACGCCAGCGCCTCGCGGAAGGCGGCCTCCGAAGCCACATAGTCGGCCGTCAAATGCAAGATGTACCCTCGCAACGCGGCACACCACCAGACCTCGGGAATCCCACACTCCGTCGCTACGCGCGTGGCTCCGGCCACATCGCGATTCTCGATCCGATAAAGAACCAACTGCCCCATCACCCAGCGGTCCGGCACACGCTCCGCCGTCTCGGTCAGGAATGAGATCAGCTCGACGCGTGCTTCGCCGACCTCGGGCCTCTCGCGCGGGTAGCCCGTTTCGCCCTCGCCGCCGAACCAGATGCAGATGCGTCCGATTTGTTCGTCGCAGCTCGGTTGAGACCGCTCCCGGGTGACCGGTATGCGGCTCGCTCGGTATCGCTCGAACTCTTCCTGGCGATCCCGGGCTTCCTGGAGCAGTCCCGCCGCATCAACGGACGAGGCCGAGTCGTCCTGCGCCAAGATCGGAGCCGACGGAATGAGGAGTAGACCGAGCAGAGCCAGTGCGCTCAGGGATTGGTTGGGCAAGGGGCCTCCTTCGTGGGTTGCCAGCTCGGTGGCCGAGCTCGTCCACCGGCGCAGCCGTCTATGGCAGCGGGTGGCGGCACGGGCATCGACTTCGATACACCAGGGAGGGCCCCGCGTTGCGTCTCGGCCTAGGGGCAAGTGGACCTGGGATACACCCCGAGCTCATCGAACACGGACCAGTCGGGCATCCCGAGAATCCGAGGCGGTCGCACCGGTGTGGTCCGAGGATATGGCACGATGGATGCGAGTTTGTGCAGGATGGAAGCACAGACAAAGCAGCCCGCGGAACTGGGCGTGTCACTGCGGGGAATAACATAGTGAACGGCTTCTCACCTCACGCTGTCCAAGGGAGCAAAGTCGCATTGCGATGAACCGCATGAGTGTTGGAAGGCTTCTTCTCACATGGCCATTCACGGCAATCCTGGTTGCCGGCTTTGGCTTCGACGCTGGTTCGCAGGTCTCCGGGCCTTCAGATATGCTCGTAGCGCCGCCGATCTCCGGCGTCGATGCCAGTCCTGCCCGCCCGCTTCCCTTCTTCTACGACATTTACACGTTCCGGGGGGAGGGCGGCCACACGGCGGTGGTCGCCGCGTTTGCGGTCGAGGCGGGCGAACTCGAGTCGGAGCGTGTCGGCGGCAACAAGCGCTACCGCTTCAGCGTAGGGCTGGTGCTCGCCGACACGGTGTTGCGCTCCGTGACGAACCGGCATGACACCGTGTTTGCGGAGCTCCCTCGCCGGGTTCGCGACGAGCACCTGCTGTACACACACATCGAGGTGCAGGCCCCTCCGTCCCACGACATCCAGCAGCGCGTGACCATGATCGATGCGACGAAGGCCTTCGTCGGACAGATGTACTCGAAATACACCCCGACCCCTGACTACAGCGGAACGGAGTTGATGTTGAGCGATGTGGCGCTCGGTCAGCCCCACGCACCGACCGGTTGGACGCGCGGCGAGGCGACGCTCGCCCTCCTGCCCACCAGGCTATTCCCATCGAGCGCATTCGACGTCTACTACGAGATCTACAACCTGCCGGTGGGTAACCCGTACACGACGGTTGTCACGGTCGAGCGCGTTGAAGGCATCTCCAGCGGGACGGCCGAGGGCCGAGAACCGGTCCAACTGCACTTTACCGGTGAGTCCGCAGCCACGGTCGACGGCACTTTGCCCGAGCTACGCCGCGTGGGAACGTCCCTGGAAAAAGGCAGCTACCGAATCACCGTGACCATAGAGGACCTCAGGACCGGCAACACGGCGAGCCGGTTCCGCACCTTCGAGATCCAAAACTCCTGGCGTGGCGCGACGATGGTCCCGGCCCATCAGGTTGAGCCCCGAAGAGGGTGAGAGGGGACGCCTTCTTCGTACTCGGGCAACTTCCGAATCCGATTTCGAGGCTCTGCGTACTTTCACCGACTCCGCTGCGGGCACTTCCTGGGGGATGATTCCGGGGCGGGAACTGTCTCTTGGTCATGCGCCCAAATCCGGAGTCATGCACCAACCCCCTAATACACAACGCGTGGCCCAGAGGGAGCCTCGGAAACTCCCGGAGGGCAGCGCGTTCAGTAATTGGCCTGGGTAGACTCAAACTACCGACCTCACGCTTATCCGGCCCCAACCACTCAGGCCGAATCACCGGCCCCACGCTGGCCCTGACCGGGACTCCCGCCGTCCTCACCACTGACGCTGACCCGCCCGGCCTCCCGAGTGCCGTTTCCTGTCCCGCCACTCACCGATTCCCTCCCACACCCGGAAAAGCGTGGCAGGTTACCTCCGGGAAAGACCCTCCAGCCCTCAACGCGTCGGTGTCACATAACTGAAGAAGACCTTCCACCCCTCACCGGTCTTGATCAGCATGTCGTAAAAGAGCGGCCGCAACTCCCTTTCCCCGATGATGTTCACAAAGACTCCCGTCACCCACGCCGTTCTGTCATCGATCACATAGACCTGAAGGTCATCAAAACGAACGGCCGCACGACGTTCCGGGGGCCTCTGGTAGTAAGCCACCGAACCTTCACGGTACAACTCCCACCCGATCTCGAGGTGGTCCCCATGCATGTTGGCGATGTTCGGGGAGCGGAGGAAGTAGTCCTGCCATTTCTCCCAGGTTTGCTCTTCCCTGCTGCCTTCGAAGGACCTGTAACGCGCCAGAATCTCCTCCTTTATGGAGGCTTCGTCTGGGTCAGGGGTCTGCCCCAGGGCCGCGTCCGGACACCAGCCGACGATCGTGACGAGAACCGCAGTGAGACCAAGAAGCCTCCGCATATTCATTCCAATCTCCTCTTCGATGTTTCCTACCTTGGTGCACCGATTCTAGCTCCCCTTGTGACCAGGTTCTTCGGCACAGGAGGCCCCGATCCTTTACTCCTCCGCCAATACCTCCCTTGGTGGCACGGTGGCGGCGCTGTTCCTCAGCCGGTTCATGGCGAGCCTCCTCCACGGGATCGGGCCCACCGACTCCCGGGTCGTGCTGGGTGCCCTGACCGGCATGGCGTTCGTGGCTGCCCTGGCGTGTTGGGGCCCGGCCCGCCGCGCCGCCACCGTGCCGCCAAGGGAGGTGTTGGCGGAGGAGTGAGGGAGCGGGGCCTCCTGTG
>JBDHCH010000328.1:0-6551 GCA_039592115.1 Gemmatimonadota bacterium
AAAAGGGGCACTCAAAACGATGAAACGCCTGATGTCGGTTTCCCTCCTGACTCTCCTGGGACTCGCCGGATGCGATGCTGAGCGCAATGAGTCCCCGCTGGGTCCGGAGGTGGACGGGCCGCTCTATGCGAAGAAAGCCTTGCCGGACCTCGAACCGGTTGGGGAATGCATGGCCGTTCTCGCGGAGATCACACCCATGGTTCGGGAGAAGCAGAGCCCGACCGTAAAGGAGATCGTGTGCGAAGCCACGGCGGGGCAGGAGGCGGAGCTGGTCGTTTACGCTTCCAACCCGAAGACCTCCACTGTGAAGGCCTGGCTGAACGGGGAGACGGTTCTTCGACCTTCAGCCATTCCCCAGGCGGATGAGGACGAGTTCGGTGGGGCCCGGGTCAGCGTGCACCTGGTTTTCCAGGAGCACAACATCCTGAAGGTCCGGTTGAGCGCGAAGCCAGGTGACCAGCAGGTACGGTCGAGCGCGGAGCCAGGCAACCAGGTGGAGTTCTGGGTAGAAGCCGGCCAGGCTCCGGATCCCCCTGACACAGGGAAGCCTCTTTCCACCGACGTCGGGATCGTGCCCACCGAGAGCCCCAGCAACCCCGTGGTGGTCGCGGATGACGACGGCCTGGCCATCATGCTCCTCACCGACCCGGAATCCGGGCACCCCCGTGGGCTCCTCACCGACCCGGAATCCGGGCACCCCCGTGGAGCTGGCACAGCTCTTCCAGGAGTGGACGGTATCGGGCTGGTTCGATTCGGCCCCACCGGCGCCCCGTTGGCCGCGTTTTTCGGCGGCGGAGTCGCCTATTTCGATAACTGGGCTGTCGACGGCGGGACAGCTTCAGTTTCAGTCAATATTCCTCCCGGAGGCGCCCTACCGACTGCCGCCATTTCAGTCGCCCTCCCAAGCGCCTTGTCCCACGTGGTGGATTGGTTTCTGTCCTCCACTCCCACCCAGAGCCCTGGAGGTGTGTTCGGGACTGCACAGCTTCAGGCGCTGTCGAATGGGGAGGCCCTGGCCACCCAGGTCGCATGGTGCGCCCTGGAAGTGGCTGGGGCACTGCCCCCATCGGCGGATGCATGCCGAACCAGCTTGATCGAAGGGGTCCCGGCCTTTTGGGACCAGTGGACGGAAGATGTCGGGTACGAACCCTTCCTCCCTACGGTAGTCGGCTCATTGGGCCTGGGAGGATGCACCGGCTGGGATTGCATCGCCCAAGCCGGGCTTCTGACCTTCGCCACCATAGATGACGCAACGCCCCAGAATCTGACCATCTTCGCCGGAGACGGGCAGACCGGGGAGACCGGCGCGGACTTGGCAGATCCATTGGAGGTCCTGATCACCAACCAGGGCGGTACCCCGCTGGCCGGGTTCCTGGCCGAGTTCTCCGTGACATCAGGTGGAGGAATCCTGGACGGGAGCTCGACGGACGCCAGCATGCCCACTGATGCCGCCGGGGTTGCCAGCGTGTCCTGGACCCTCGGTTCCCTCGTCGGCGCCCAAGGCGTCGCTGCCACGACCATCTCCTTCTTGGACCTCCAGGTTGGCTTCACCGCCACGGCAGAGGAAGCGGCCTCTTCAGTTTCCTTTGGGGTCACCACCGCGGCTGTATCGGCATCGGCAGATATGACCGGAGCCTGTGCGGCCGAGTTCGGCAGCGGCTACCGCATCGGGGACTGGACCGAAGTGGACGCGGCAGTTGCGGGAGGCGCAGCCAAGGAAGACATCATGGCCAATGGGACAGCCTGGATCCTCAATAACGGAGTCGGACTCTTCACCGAGATGTTCCAACCCCAGCACTTCATGATCTCTGCAGACGGGCCCGGGACGCCAGACAGAGGTTCCATCGGTACGGACCTCTTCTGGCTCCTCTCAGGCTTCATCATCCCTCAGCCTGTACTCTGCATCGACCCGGGGAGTTGAGATTGATGGGTCTCCTTCCTCTCCGGCGTCTTGCCCGACGTGAGCTCCGCATGGGCCCTTCGACCTGAGTTGAGCGCGCGGGAATCGCCGCAGCTCCGGAGCCACGTTGAAGCGGCCATCCCCAAGGAAGGGGGTGGCCGCAGTTCTTTGTCGGTTGGGTGCCTCCTGCCCCCGGACCGGTCGGTCGGCTCGGGGCAAGCTCGGTTTTGGGACCGCCAGACCGTAGAATATGGGAGACTCCGCAGAAGATCTAAGTGGCGATGTCACCAAGCCGCGCTCAAACAGTCGGGGACAAGCCCATCCCGCCGGAGAACGCAGATATGAACACCGTCAGAAGCTCACTCCTCTGTCTCGGCCTTCTCTCATTGATTCATTGCCCGCTTGACGCCCAACGGAACTGGGACGCCGTGGAGATCGAGGTGACGGCCCTGCGAGGGGGAGTCCATATGCTGTCCGCGGCCGGCGGGAACCTGGGAGTGTTCGTCGGCCCGGACGGCACACTTTTTGTGGACGGCGATTACGCTGAGATGTCGGAGCGGATCCTTACCTCGTCAACACCCACTGGCACTTCGACCACACGAGCGGAAATGAAGCCTTCGCGAAGGCCGGCGCGGTGATCATTGCCCATGAAGGCGTCGGCCGTCTCCTGGCCGACGACCAGGTCATGCCCGCCCTGGGAGGCCGTGAAGTCGCCGCCGCTCCAGTGCAGGCTCGGCCCGTCATGACCTTCAACGACCGGTTGAACATGGCGTTCAACGGGGACCTGCTCCACTTCGTCCACCTCCCGGGTGCTCACACCGACGGGGACGTCATCGTGCACTTCCGCGATGCCGATGTGATCCACATGGGCGACCTCTTCTTCAATGGGACGTATCCCTTCATCGATGTCGACCACGGAGGAAACCTACCCGGGATGGTAGGAGCCCTCGAGGAAGTGCTCGCCCACTCCAATGAAACCACCCTCTTCATTCCCGGCCACGGTCCTCTCGCCGATCGGGAGGATCTCCGTGCATATACCGACATGCTTCGTACCGTCCTGGATCGGGTCCAAGCCCTGATCGACGGGGGCAAGACCCGGGAGGAGGTGATCGCTGAGCGGCCGACGGCAGACCTCGACGAGACCTGGGGAGGTGAAGGTGGATTCAGGGATGCGGAATTCTGGGTGGGGCTGGTCTACGATGGGATGGTCGGGATGAGTGGCTAGACCGAAGGCTCATTCAACTCGGAGCGACCTGACGGGATCGATACGGATCGCCCTCCGAACCGGGACGCCAACAGCCAGGGCAATCACCGCCGTAAGGACGCCCGCTCCTACGGACAGAGCCAGGGGATCGGCGGGTGATACGCCCCAGAGCAGACTCCCGATCCACCGGGTGGTAAAGAAGGCTCCAGCGAGCCCAGCGGCCAGCCCGAGGAGGAGAGCGAAGGATATTCGAGAAACTACCAGGTTAACCACCGCTCGGGGATCGGCGCCGATGGCTAATCGGATGCCGATCTCCTTCCGCCGCTGAGCCACAGCCAGACTCACGACCCCGAAGATTCCCGCGGCGGACAAGATCAGTCCCAGAAAGGCGATAAGGGAAAACAGCTCAGCGTTCATCCTCTGCGTATAAAGAAAGCCGGCGACAACCTCCGAGTAAGGGAGGATGTTGACGATGGCGATGCGAGGATCGATGGCCCGGAGCTCCTCCTCCATCCGCTGGACTGCCCCCTGTGGATTCCCCGTAACCTTCAGGAGAAAGGCGTTTCCGGGCCGGTAGTAGTGCTGCGGGAAGGAGAAGTAAGCCACGGGACCTGGCTCTTCCAGGAGGCTGGTCTGGCGAGCGTTCCCCACCACGCCCACCACCTCAAACTGCCTTTCAGGGGAATCGCCCTCGGCTGGCCACCAAAGATTCCTCCCAAGCGCGTCACGGGGTACCGCCGCCCCGGTACCTCCCGTCAGGATACCGGCCAACGTTTCATTCACCACCACCACACCCCTGGAGTCTACCGTGTCGGTGGGGAGGAAAGACCGTCCGAGCACGATTTGCATCTCCATCGTCTCGAAGTATCCGGGCACCACCTTGGCCACGGTGGTGGACACCGGTTCATCTGATCCTCCCGGCCTCAGATCCTGGCGGGGGTGGCCGGAAAGCGGCGCCATCTCCGCCACGGTTGCAGCCTGGACCCAGGGCATCGTTTCGAACCGCCGAACGACATCTCTGAAGAACTCCTCCCGTTCTGATACGGGTGTGCCCATGCTGCTGGTACTGATATAGCTGGCCAGAGTCCAATCCACGTTGAACCCCGGATCGACATCTCTCGCCGAATCGAGGGTCCGGACCACCAACCCGGCAACAAACAGGAGGACGATCGAGATGGCGACCTGAATGGAGACCAGGAGGTGACGGGTGCCCAGAAGGCGCGTTCCACCCCCGATCTGTCGCTCCGAAGAGCGTCCCAACCCTGCCTTCAGCGCCGGTGCCGGATCTCGTCTTGATGCCCTCAGGGCCGGAACCAGCCCAGCAAGGAGGCCGGTAAGCACCGCGGCTAGACCCGCAAAACCGAGGACCGAGAGATCGATACTGATCTCCCGCGGGACGTTGGCGCCCCAGACGCTGGGGCGGGCGAAGTAGGAGCTGAGGCGATTCCCGGCAGGGCCCGCCACTGCCAGGGCCAGACCCCCGGCCACCAGAGAGATGAGGAGGTTCTCAGTCAGCAGCTGCCGGAACAACCGGCCCCGGGAAGCTCCGACAGCGGCCCTCAAGGCCATCTCCTGATCCCGCCTCGCTCCGGCCGAGAGCATCAGGTTAGCGACGTTGGCACACGCCAAAAGGAGGAGAGAGACCGCCGCCACGAGCATGATCCGGGTGGTAGGGAGCTCCGCCTGCCTGACACTGGGGTGGATCCAGGTCGCAGGTTGAAGGATGAACCTGCGGGTCCGGTCGGCCAGGGGGGCTTCTCGGTCCAGGTTCGCCGCAAGAGCAGCCAAGGCCTGCTCTACTCTCCCCACCTCCGCCCCCCCTGCCAGGCGGACATATGGGCTGACCGAAGGGACCTCCCTGTTGATCTCTCGATCGTCCCGGGCCCAGTACACACGCTTGTACTGCTCGAAGGGAATCCATATCTGTGGACGGAATGCCGAGGACGACCCCAGGAATCGGGGCCCTGCGACACCGACGATGGTGTACGGCTCGTTGTTGAGGAAGATGGTGGCGCCCAGGACTTCCGGGTCTGACCCGTACCGCCGACCCCAGTATTCGTGGGAGATGACGACGGTGGGCTCCGCTCCAGGGCGATCATCCTCTGGATCCAGTCCTCGGCCCAGACTCATTTCCACGCCAAGGGTGGAGAAGAAGGCTCCGGTGCCACTCTGCCCGAACGCGACCTCGGTGAGAGTTTCATGGCGGACGCTGGCCGCAAACAGGGATTGGGCGGTCCCGGTCACACGGAAGCCGCCGTCCTCGAGGCTGGCCAGATCGAGGAAATCGGGATAGGAGATCGCGCCGAAAGCCTCTTCCCCGGAGCTCTGGAACACCTGAAATAGACCGGACCCGTCAGCTCCTGGGAAGGGCTGCCGATAAGCATTCACATATGTGAAGACCGCCGTGCTCGTGGAGAGTCCAAGCGCCAGAGTGCCGGCCACCAGAAGCGAGAACCCTGGATGCCGCAGTATCCGCCGCGCTCCATCCTGCAGATCCTGGCTGAACCAGACCATGTTGTCCTTTCTTCTCTCGATCCGATGAGCCCCCGTCAGGGTCCTCAAGCCTTCTCGGAGGAGGGCATGGCTGTCCCCGAAACAGTCCTCCGCAGCTCGCCTGGCCGAGTTGGAATCCAACCCCTGGTCCATGAAAGACGAAGCCTTCATGTCGATATGAAAGCGGAATTCCTCCCGGATCTCCCTCTCCAGCCGGGAAAAATCCTCCCGGAGAAGCTTTCGGAGAATCCAGGTCCGGAAGCGGCCCAAGGGTCAGGTTGCCATGGCCCGAGTCACGGCTTCGCTGAACTTCTCCCAGGCTGCTGAGGCTTTCGCCAAATGTCCTCGGCCCTTTTTCGTGATCTTGTAGAACCGGGCCTTTCGGTTCTTCTCGCTTCGCCCCCACCGGGACGTTACCCACCCACGCTTTTGCATGCGGTAGAGAGCTGGATAAAGGGACCCTTCGTCCACGGCCAGCACGTCGTCGGAAACGCGCTGGAGCCTCTCCGTGATTCCGTACCCGTGCATGGGACCATCCTCCAAGCTCCGGAGGATCAACATTTCAAGAGTCCCCCGAAGGAGGTCGCCGCGTTTGGTGGTCATGATTTCTCCTTAGATGATCTAAAGAAGACTAGGCTCGTGGGCCAGACGAAGCAAGAGCCGGACGAGGACGGTCGGTGCCACCCGGGGGGGGAGAGGGAGGTGAGAAAGGGTCAGGACCCCATTCCCGGAGCCGGCGCGGGGCCGGTGGAGTAGACGGGTCTAGGAAAGGTGAGCTCAGGGTCGGCCAACCCTTTCCGGGTTCCCGTGACGGGACGGTGGGAGCCCCGTACTTTCCTGAACCTACCGACCGTCTCACCCGGAGGCTGGCATGAAGGGCTCGATCGTTCTCCTCTCCGCGACTCTACTCCTCCTTCTCTCCTGCAGACCTACCACCCCTCCCGCCGCCCAGGC
>JBDHCH010000329.1:0-4698 GCA_039592115.1 Gemmatimonadota bacterium
GTTGGGTCGAGGTCCCGGGGCAAGTTCGCTCCCCTCGCCGTCCGTCCGGGCGCAGGTCCAACACCATATCGTTCCCGGAGCTCCAGACCGAGAAACTCCGGGTGCTCATGACTCCGCGATCCGGAACCGTTCCTGGCCTGACCGAGATCGAGACCTGGGGGCCGGACTTCGCCTCTTCTCGAAGCGGTCCCATCCAGATCCCCAACCTTGCGCTGAACCTGGATCGGGAGGGGTTCCCACGCGTCTCGGCGTCATACACCTACCCTGGGGACTCCCCCTGGGAAACCGTGGACGGGCGAATCGCGTTCACCCGGTACTCGAGGAGCCGCTGGACCGCCTTCGAGACGTCGAACTCCGAGGATTGGTTGGAAGTGGACTTCGGAGCGAAGAGAGAACCGACCGCCCTGGAAATGTTCCTCTACGGAGACGGAGAAGGGGTCGCGGCTCCGGCAGAGGTCCGGGTCGAGGTCTGGGACGGCAAATCCTGGCAACCCCCAAGAATCTTGGAGAGCGCTCCCGCCGTCCCCCTGGCTTGGGGCCGGTTCGTGGTCCGGATGGTCCCCATCGAGACCTCCCGGGTCAGGGTGATCTTTCGTCATGATCCGCCCGCGGCCTCGGGAATCACCGAGCTCAGGATTTGGGAGAAATCATGACGGAGCTCAACCGGTCCCAGCCCTCCTTGGCCATCCTCCTCCTGGGGGCGTTGGCGGCCTCGTGCAGCGAGAGCCTGGAGCCGCCTGGTCGTTGGGCCCCGGCAGAGGGGTTGAAGACGCGGTGGGCCGAGGAGGTGGACCCTTATGCTCCATGGCCGGAATATCCCAGGCCCCTGTTGGTTCGAGAGGAGTGGGTGAATCTGAACGGCCTTTGGGACCTGGCCATACTCCCGCGCACCCAGGGTATGCCCACGGACTACCCCCATCGCATCCTCGTGCCTTTCCCGGTGGAATCGGCGCTCGGCGGACTGGCCCGGAAGGTGATGCCGGAAGATCGGGTTTGGTACCACCGATCCTTCTCGCTTCCCGTGGACGAGGACTCGAGAGCCGTCCATGGCGAGGGTGGCCGATGGCAACTGCATTTCGGGGCGGTCGACTGGGAAGCTGAGGTCTTCGTGGACGGAGAGCCGGTCGGGGTCCACCGCGGTGGCTATGATCCGTTCTCCTTCGATGTCACCGCGGCGTTGGGCGAGGGACCGGAACACCAGCTGGTCGTGGCCGTCACGGATCCCACGGACCAGGGTGAGCAGCCTCGGGGAAAACAGGTGTTGGATCCTCACGGGATCTGGTATACCGCTGTGACCGGGATCTGGCAGACCGTGTGGATGGAGCCGGTCCCCCCGGCGCACATCACGAAGCTCACCTCGAGGCCCAGCCCGAACCTGGATGCCGTGGAGATCACGGTGACGGCCACCCCGCCCGCCGAAGGCCTGGCCGTTCGCGTGGTGGTCGAGGACGGCGGCAGAGAGGTGGCCTCCGGGGCGGGCGTGGTTGGCGAGATGGTCTCCATCACCATCCCGGAGCCCCGCCTCTGGTCACCGGATGATCCGTTCCTTTACGACCTCGTGGTCACTCTGGCCGAGGGGGATGGACAGCCAGATGGCATCGTGGACGAGGTCGCAAGCTATTTTGGCATGCGCTCCATTGGAGTCGGACCTGGCCCCGACGGGGTCCCCCGTCTCCTCCTGAACGGTGATCCCCTTTTCCAGTACGGGCTTCTCGATCAGGGCTGGTGGCCCGATGGCCTGTATACGGCTCCGACGGATGAGGCCCTCCGGTTCGACGTTGCCAGATCCAGGGAATCGGGGTTCAACCTCATCCGAAAACACGTGAAGGTGGAACCGGCCCGTTGGTATCATCACGCCGACCGAGAGGGGATCCTGGTTTGGCAGGACATGCCCAGCGGGGACAACCAGGGGGAGGAGGCCCGGATCCAGTTCGCTCGGGAGCTCAAGGCGATGGTGGACGCCCTGCGGAATCACCCCTCCATCGTGATGTGGGTCCCGTTCAACGAAGGATGGGGGCAACATGACACCGAGCCCTTGGCCGGGTGGCTGAAGAGCTACGATCCGGGGCGATTGGTGAACGCCGCCAGCGGATGGACCGATGAGGGAGGGGGGGACGTGCTGGATGTCCATCGGTATCCGGGCCCGGGGGCCCCGGTGCCGTCCGAGCTTCCAAGGTGGGCCCCCGCCCCGAGGCGTTATCCTGCCGGCCTCCCCGATTTCCCCGACGTGAGGGTCGCTGTCCTCGGTGAGTTCGGAGGCTTGGGGCTTCCCCTCTCCCGTCACACCTGGGAGGAGGAGGACAACTGGGGATACCGATCCTTCGAGGATCTGGACGCCCTGAACGACGCCTACCGGGACCTGTTGATTCAGCTTCGACCGCTCCAGGCCGAGGGGCTTTCCGCCGCGGTGTACACCCAGACCACGGACGTCGAAGTCGAGGTCAACGGAATCATGACCTACGACCGGGAAGTGGTGAAGCTTTCCGAGGAGTCGGTACGCGCTCACGAGACGCTTTTCGACCCGCCACCCCTGATCCGAGAAGTCGTTCCGTCCTCCAGAGAGATGGGCCGAAGCTGGTCGTACACGGAAGAGGAGCCCCAACCGGGCTGGTTCGAACCTGGGTTCGACGACCGTTCCTGGCCCGTTGGGCCCGGGGGTTTCGGTTCGGAGGGGACGCCCGGTGCCAGAGTCGGCACGATCTGGGAAAGCTCGAGCCTTTGGTTGAGGCGGAGTTTCGAGCTGTCTCCCTCGGATATGGAACGGCTCCGGGGCGAAAACCTGTTCCTCCGGGTCCACCATGATGAGGACGCAGAGATCTTCCTCAACGGCGTGCGCATAGCCACCCTGGAGGGCTACACTACCGGGTACGTGATGAGGGCCATGCACCCGGATGTGGTTGGGCTTCTTCGAGAAGGCCCGAACACGCTGGCGGTCCATGTGCGCCAATCCGATGGTGGGCAGTACATCGACGTAGGGATTGTGGAGTGGATTGAGGCAGCGATGTGACCCTGCTCCTTCCTCTCTGATCACAGAACACTCTTGAGCGAGGCTCCAATGCTAACTCGACGCACTTCCTCGGTTCGGTCCTTTCTTTCTTGCTTGATCCTGGGGACCGTCCTCCTTCCCCTGGTTCCGACTTCCGCTGACGCGCAGGACGGCGACCGCCCCATGACCTTCATGGACGCTCAGCTGTTCAAACGGGCCGGGTCGTATACCCCCAGCCCCGATGGTCAATGGATGCTCTATACAGTCTCCACGCCGAACTGGGAGGAGGCCAATTCCCAGTCGGATATCCACCTGGTGAAAATCCGGGAGGGGTACACGTCCAGTCGCCAACTCACCTTCACCGAGGAGAGCAACGAGGGCTCTCCCACCTGGGCCCCGGACGGGAGCTACTTCCTGTTTCTCTCAAACCGCGACGCTTCGGGAGGTAGTGGAGGCAATCAGCTCTATCTCATGAGGACCGACGGCGGGGAGGCCAGGAAGCTCACGGAGATGAAGGACGGTGTGTCGGGGATCGAGTTCAGCCCCGACGGGATGTGGCTCGCATTCCAGAGCGGCCCTTCCGGACAGGCCCAACTCTACGTTCTCCCGACGAGCGACCTGACAGAAGCGGAGCCGGAGAAGCTCACGGATCACGAAGCCGGCGTGAGACAGTGGGAATGGGCTCCGGACTCGAGGAGCATCTATTTCATCCGGGCCGATTCCTTCGACCAGGCCGAGAAGGATCGCCGAGAAAAGGGGTTCACCGTTGACGTGAAGAACATGGTCACGCCCCTCTCCAACCTCTGGGTGCTCGATCTGGAAACGGAGGAAACCCGGCAGTTGACAAGCGATCCGGAGGTGGATGTCACAAACTTCACCCTTTCCGACAATGGGCTCTGGATCGGTCTCACGGGCGGTTCCGCCGAACGGTATGAGCGGAACATCACCGGGGCGCGTCTCTACGCCGATCTCTTCCTCATGGAAGTGGCCACGGGCCACATCGAACGGCTGACGGAGAACTTCGAGATCGGGGAGGGTGGGCCGTCCTTCTCTCCTGACGGTCGGTGGGTGGCCTACATGGCCCCCGAGGACATGACCCGGTACAGCATGACGGAGTCCAAGGCCTATGTCCGAGAAGTCACAGACCGGGGAGGGGACTTTCGGATGCTGGGGGCCGATTTCGACAACAGCGTCCGCGGTGGGTTCTGGGCTGAAGACGGCAGCACATTTTATTTCGGCGCGGGGATCAAGGTCACTCAGCAGCTGTTCGCCCTGTCGCCCTGGACACCCGCAGCGGGGAGGTGACCCAGGTCACCAACGAACGGGCTGCGCTCTCAGTGAATCGGGACGAGGACTCCGGCGTGATCCTCATCAACTATTCGGACCCATGGACTTCCCCCACAGTCTTCACCGTTCCGAGTCTGGAGCGGGTCGCGCAACGTGATCGGTGGATCCAACTGGTGGACGTGAACCCTGTGGTCGAGGAAATGGCCTTCGGGCGAGACGTGGAGGTGGAGTGGACGTCCACCGACGGAAAGACGGCCGGCGGCGTCCTGACCTACCCGGTGGGGTATGAAGAGGGAACCAGGTACCCCCTGGTCGTGTCCATCCATGGCGGACCGGCCTCAGCGGATGTCCTCCGGTTCAACACCACCGCCCAGGTGTACGCCGGGGCCGGGTACGCTGTCCTGAGGCCCAACTACCGTGGCTCT
>JBDHCH010000330.1:0-4375 GCA_039592115.1 Gemmatimonadota bacterium
CACCTGGGACGACGTTCACAACCGAGCGCCCATCGCCCTTCTCTCCGAGACGCTGGCCATCGAGGTCTTCGGATCGGTGGAGGAGGCCATGGGGCAATTCATCGCCGCCCGGCCTGATCCACCGGCGTGGAAGGAAGTGGTGGGGGTCGTGCGAGACACTCGAGATGACGGCCTCGATACTCCTCCCCCGGATCTGGTTTACTGGCCGCAGGTGACCCTGGGATTCTGGGAAGGAAACGCACCGGACCAGGTCCAAACCTGGCGAGGTGCCGGACTCGCCATCCGGAGCAGTCGCACATAAACCCGAACCTTCCGATCCTCGAAGCGAGCCCCATGTCCGAATACGTCGCGGCCTCTACGGCCCGGACTTCCTTCACCATGATCCTCCTTGGCATCGCCGGCGCGGTGGCCCTCATCCTCGGTATGGTGGGTGTCTATGGAGTCATCTCCTACGCAGTGAGCCAGCGGAGCCAGGAGTTGGGAATGCGCATGGCGCTGGGCGCCGAGTCGGGGCAGGTGCTGGCCATGGTGGTACGGCAGGGCGCAGCCCTGGCGGGAGTAGGGGTCATCCTCGGGTTGGTTCTCGCTTTCGGGCTCACGCGGCTGATGTCCGCAGTGCTGGTGGACGTGAGCCCGGCGGATCCCATCACCTACGGCGGGGTCGCGATTGGACTCCTGTTCACCGCACTCCTGGCGAGCTTCCTTCCGGCGCGGAGGGCCGCAAGGGTGGACCCGGTGGTGGCCTTGAGGGCTGAGTGATATGAAGGGGCCGGCGCGGCCCGTTCTGCCCCCTAGACTCTGCCGGATTTCAGGAACCGCGGCGATAGGTCCGGCCCGACGGTGAGTCGGGCCGGCCGGGGTTCCTGATTCAAACCTTTCTGACACAACCCCCATCCAACCTTATGACTCCCCTCCTGTTTACAGAGAGGAAGGAGTTCCCTCTCCTCCTGTTTTCCGACGGGAGAGGGGTCGGGACCACGGTCGATCTGTGCCGAGAACCTGAAGCTCGTGGACGTCCAGCAAGCAAGCCGTAGCTGGGAACCGAAGCGACGGACCAGGAACCCTCCGAGCGAAGAAGGGCGCCTCATGGGTAAGCAGAAGCCTGAGATGATCAAAGGAACCTTGGATATGCTCGTCCTGAAGATCCTTTCCCTGGGACCAATGCACGGGTGGGGAATCAGCGAGCGGATACAACAGTTCTCGGAGGATGCGTTGCACGTGAACCAGGGGTCCCTCTACGCCTCTCTCCACAAGCTCACCAGGGAGGGATGGATTAATTCCAGATGGGAGGCGACGGAGAACAACCGACGAGCCCGCTATTACTCCCTGACCCGGGCAGGAGAGAGACGCCTCGGCGAGGAGGCCGCGCACTGGGAGCGGCTGGCCACCGCCGTCCAGCACATCATGGCCCTGTCTTGAGTGACTCTCTTCCGTGGCGTTTCCAGGATCACGCCTGCAGGGATTGAAAGGACCAGATCATGCGTTGGGTATCCAACATTCGCTTCCGTATTCGGGCTATCCTCCGGCCGGACCGAATGGAAAAAGAGATGGATGAGGAAATGGCCTTTCACCTGGACATGGAGGTCAGGAAGTTGATGCGGGAGGGGTTGGATCCCGCACATGCCCACCGGGAGGCCCTGAGGAACTTTGGCGAACCCATGCAACAGAGGGAAAGGGCCCGGGATTCGTGGGGCGTCCGATGGATCCAGGACCTCAGATCCGACGCCCGACTCACTGCCCGCAGGTTTCGGAAGGACCCCGGTTTCTCCATCGTGGCGATTCTCACTGTTGCGCTCGGGGTCGGAGCCACAACGGCGATCTTCACCGTCGTGCACGGGGTCCTGCTCAAACCCCTTCCCTATCCGGATCCGGACGGCCTCGTGGCGTTGACCCACAACATGCCTGCCATCGACGTATACCAGGCCCCCCTCGGCCCCGCTCTGTTTCTCACGTTTCGGGATCACTCCAGTACCCTCCAGGAGGTCGGTTTCTGGAGGCCCGGGATCCGGACGGTGACGGGCCTCGCAGAGCCCGAGGAGGTCCAAGCCCTCCAGATCACTCCAAATCTCCTCCCCATGCTGGGACTGACTCCCGTCATTGGGCGAGGGTTCTCCCAGGACGAGGGGTCCCCGGGGAGCACGATTCCGGTACTCCTTTCCAGTGGATACTGGAAATCCCACTTCGGCGCCGATCCGGACGTGCTGGGCCGAACGATCAGGGTCCAGGGCGAGGACCTGCCCATTGTGGGGGTACTGCCCCCGGACGCTCGGATCCAGGACCGGAACCCGGATCTGATCCTACCTCTGCATCTGAACGAAGCCTCTCAGGCCGTTGGAAATTGGAGCTTGCCGAGCATTGCACGATTGGAGCCTGGCGTCACCGCAGCCCAGGCCACCGCCGAATTATCTCAACTCACTCCGCTAGCGTGTGAGCTCTATCCGGGGATACCCCTGGAAGAGCTGGAGAGGAGGGGCTTCCGTACCCTCGCCACACCCCTGAAGATCGCAGTGGTCGGAGAGGCGACGACGGTTCTCTGGGTGGTGTTCGGTACAATGGGGCTGGTTCTGCTCATCGCCTGCACCAACCTGGCGAACCTGTTTCTGGCCAAGGCCGAGAGTCATGTCCAGGATCTGGCGCTTCGGAAAGCGCTGGGCGCTTCCCGGGGGCGCACGGTTCGCCAGACCCTCACTGAAAGCATCCTGGTGGGTTTGGTGGGCGGAGCCACCGGGCTAGTCCTGGCCCACGGGGGCACTCTCTTTCTGGTTCGAATGGCTCCCCCCGCTCTTCCTCGCCTCGAGGAGATCGCGTTGGAGCCCATCATCATCCTGTTCGCCCTGGTCATTACTCTCGCGGTGGGCGCCCTTCTTGGGGTACTCTCTTCCACTCGCGGGGGGGCGGCAGGCCTCGTGACCTCCATGAACGACGGAGGTCGTGGCGGCGGAGGGGGAAGCGGCGGAGGCCGGGCGAGGAACGTCCTCGCCACCGTTCAGATCGCTCTCGCCCTGGTGCTATTGGTCGGCTCCGGGCTGATGGTCCGAACGTTCCTCGCCCTCCGGAGCGTGCCACCGGGGTACGAACGCCCCACCGAAGTCCTCACCTTCCGCCTGACCGTACCTGCGAGCGACGCACCCACGCCGGATGACGTTGCAGAGGCCCACCGGGAGATCATTCGCCGCCTCTCGGAGATTCCAGAGGTCACCTCGGTCAGCGCCGCCTTCTCCGTGGCGATGGAGTCATGGGAATCCTGGGAGGACATGTTCATGGAGGACTTCCCCGTCGCGGAGGGAGACCCAAACCCACTCAGAAGGCTCAATTGGATCACCCCTGGTCACTTCGCGACCCTGGAAAATCCCCTCCGCGCAGGCCGGTCGTTCGAGTGGCCGGATGTGATGGAGCGCCGCCACGTCGCCATCGTCAGCGAAGCGTTCGCCCGTGAATTCTGGCCAACCCCGGAACAAGCGGTGGGGAAGCGATTCCGGACGGGGGGAAACCAGCCGTGGAAGGTGATCGTCGGGGTCGCGGGGGATGTGCATACGGAAGGCGTGCAGGAGGCGCCACCTTCGATCGTCTTCTTCCCTTTCGTGATGGACGGAATGTGGGGGACGCAGACGTTCGCTAGCCGAGGTCTCCGGTACGCGATCCGCACCACGAGGCCTCGTGCCACCGACATCCTACCAACCGCCCGGCAGGCAGTCTGGTCGGTGAACCCCCAACTACCCCTGTCCAGCGTTCAAACCCTGGAGGAGATCTTCGCCGGGTCCATCGCCCGAACGTCTTTCGCCATGGTCATGCTAGGGACTGCCGCGGGAGTGGCACTGTTCCTGGGCATGGTGGGTGTATACGGGGTCGTATCCTACGTGGTCTCCCAACGGACTCGTGAAATGGGGATCCGGATGGCGATTGGCGCCACGGCCAGGCAGGTTCGAGGGATGGTACTCAGACAGGGTGGCTCCCTCGCCGGCACCGGGATCGTCCTGGGGATCGGAGTGGCCTATTTGCTCTCCCGTCTCATGGCCAGTCTGTTGTTTGGGGTGAGCCCGGTCGACCCGGTGACCTATGGGGCAGTGTCATCAGCCCTTATGGCCGTGGTCCTGTTGGCCAGTTATCTCCCCGCCCGAAGAGCCGCCGGAGTCGACCCGACCGAGGCGTTGAGAGGAGAGTAGACGCCCGCCGGCCGTCAGCCCGGCGAAGGACCTGGGCCGAGCTTGTTTGCCGCTTCCTCCTCTCCGATCTCGGAGATCGCCAACGCCAAGGCCTGGAGTTGCGGCCCACGATCCCCCGCCTCGATGGAGATCGTCGTCCGGTAAGCGGAGAAGATCCCGCCTGCCGCGAAGAGGAGGGTGAAGATGGGACCGGCGGGCTCACCCATCCCCAA
>JBDHCH010000331.1:0-4943 GCA_039592115.1 Gemmatimonadota bacterium
AGGCCCCGTGGCTCCGGATGGGATGCGATCCACTCCCCCGCCACCTTTGCCCGGTCCAACTCTCCTCTGACCAGGGCGTCATGGACCTCACCCGCTCGATCGAAGTGAGCATACATGTGCGCTTGCGTGGGAGTGACGGCCTCGCGAAAAGGGGGCGCTCCACAAGAAGAGAGGAGGATGGGAAAGAGGACGCAGGTGACGACAGTCCTGGGATAGCCCTTGGCAGGAGGCGGCATCATGACGCCCGAACTCCTTTCCGCGCCAAAAGGGAAGGCGCTGAGGAGGGAAGGGTTTGGAAGATGCTTGTACAATGCTCTTCCGATCGTAAAAAGACAATGCCTGTGAGGGTGTTGTCGGAGGTGGTTCGGACCCCCATCATCCTCCCCGGAGAGCTTGAGAACATCGAGTGAGGTTGAGGCACCTCTTCTGGACACTCGTCCTGGCATGGACGGTTCCATGGAGCCCCGGTGCGTTTGGGCAGGATCTGGCCAGCCTGGACAGGTTCATCTCCGAGGCCCAAGAAGCGTGGCCGGTACCAGGCATGGCGGTCGTCATCGTCAAGGATGGCGAAACGGTTCTGGAGAAGGGGTACGGGTTGAGGGAGATAGGGGGTTCAGAACCTGTGGATGAGCACACACTATTCGCCATCGCATCGAACACGAAAGCCTTCACCTCCGCAGCCTTGGCCATGCTGGTGGAGGAGGGGAAGCTGTCCTGGGACCACCCGGTACGGGAGCACCTTCCGTACTTCCAGCTCTACGATCCCCATGTGAGCCAGGAGATGAGGATCCGGGACCTCCTCTCCCACCGGAGTGGACTGGGGACCTACAGCGGGGACCTCCTCTGGTACGGCACCGACTATTCGGCAGAGGAAGTGGTACGACGGGCTCGATTCCTGGTGAGCGGGATGTCCTGGGGGGACTTCATCCAAGAGCGTCTCCTTTCACCTCTCGGGATGGACCGGACGTTGGTCTCGGTGGGGGATCTGCCCGGGACGACGAATGTGGCGACACCTCACAAGAACCGAACGGACGGAGTCGTTCCAGTAGCGTGGTACGACTGGGATGCCATGGCAGCCGCCGGCGGAATCATCTCGAGCGTGTCGGATATGGCGAAGTGGATGAAGCTCCGTCTCAACCACGGACGGTGGGAGGGGGCGAGTCTCTTCTCCGAGGCGTCCTCCTGGGAGATGTGGACGGTCCACACCCCTCGGGCGGTGTCAGCGGGATCCAGAAGATCTTCACCCAGCACGCATTTTCGGGGCTACGGCCTGGGGTGGAGCCTCAACGATTATCAGGGACGCCTGGTGGCCAGCCACGGAGGTGGCTACGACGGGATGTTCTCGCGTGTGGTCCTCGTTCCGGAGGAGAACCTGGGGATCGCCGTTCTCACCAACTCCATGACCAGCATCAGTACTGCCGTGACCAACACCATCTTGGACGAGTACCTGGGTGCGGAGGGGAGGGATTGGAGCGGCCCCATGCTGGAGAGTTGGCGGTCGGCCAGAGAGCGGTTCGAGGCGAGACAGAGCCGGTTTCTGGACGAACGGGTGGAGGGGACGGAGCCCTCTCTCCCCTTGTATGGTTATGCTGGCCGGTATGGCGGAGCGATGTACGGCGATGCTACGATTTCGGTCGAGGACGACGGTTTGGTCCTCCGACTTCTGCCCAACCCGGACCTTGTGGCTGACCTGACCCACCTCCACTACGACACCTACCTCGTCCGGTGGCGGGAGACCTTCGCCTGGTTCGGCCAAGGCGCCGCCACCTTCATCCTCGATCCCTACGGCGAGGTCACGGAGGTGAAGCTGGACGTTCCCAACGACGACCTGTGGTTCCACGAGTTGGAGTTGAGGAAGCGGGGCCGCTAAACGAGGGCCCCCCCGAAACATACGGAAGGGTAGACGGGGCGTGTCCCCGTCTACCCTTCCTCTCTCTTGGTCTTCCAGACGATACAGACTCTGATCAGGTGCCCCCCTCAACTCCCACGGCCTGGTGGCATCCGTTACACGTGCCCAAGAGCGCTCCGTACACTGAAGCGCGTTCCTCCTGGCGCGTTGCGGACCGCGCGTCCCCGGCCAACTCCCTGATCGTTCTGGCGTAGGCTTCCGCACTTTCGGCCGACCCGGCGTCTACCTCGAGGTCCTCGGGTACGGCCCATTCCGCATCCAGTGCCGACGCGCCAGCAGCCCAGGCCTCTTCCGACGGCCCAACCAACCCTTCCCACATTCGATCCGCGGCCCAGAAGTGCCGGATCATGGTCTGGGTGAGGCCCCTCCCGTCCGGCCTATCCGTTCCGACCACAAAGTGGGGCCCTCCTCCCGTTGCCATATGGCAGTTCCCGCACGCACCGGCCAACTGCCCGGTCTGCCTGGCGGCCGCCTCGATGGTCTCGGCCTGGGATATGAGCGCGGCGTACCCTCTCAGCCTGGTGAGGTGCTCGTCAGTCGCCGTCGAAGGGCCTTCCCCTTCGAGGCCCTCCACCAGCCAGGCCGCCGCGTCTTTCGCCTTGCTCAGGTCTCCCTGAATGATCCCGGTCTGGAGCTCGAATGTGCGAGAGAACCGGCGGTGCATGAGGGTGGTTTCGGTGTCTCTTCCCCCGACACCCCAGGTGCACCCACCCAGGAGGAGGAACAGGGACAGGCCCATCGCGGGACGGGGAAATCGGAATGCGGCCATCGTAGGGCTTTCTGTTTCGAGTTCGTACGGCATGCGGTACGGATTTGTTACCCTGCTCCAGATACCTTGGCCCTCCCACCAGCCTTTTTCAAGTTCCCTTCCGTAACATTGTTCGTGCGTAGTCGACACTGGCTTGATCTGGAGTATTGCGAAGATGACGATGGACTTGCCTGCGGACGTCGGTCTGGATTATCTCCGAGAACAGGGATAGGGTGAGGAGGCTTCCAGATCTGGCCGGTTGAGTTCGAGGTTCCCCGGACCAGAACGATCGAGGATTTGGTTGGAGGATCGCCCCGTGCTGAAGGGTTTGCTGGTTGGTGGAATCACCCTCGGTTTCGCAGCAGGATTCCCCGAGTCCCTGGTCTTCCCGCTTCTTACCGTCGTGATGGCCCTGATGGCCGGGACCTTCCCGGGGATGGCCATGGCGGACCCGGAGAATGGGCGCCCCAGCCTGGAGTGGTTCGTGGCCCTGTCCCTCATGTTCATGGCCCTGGCCGGGCTATGGGCCTCCCCTGTCTTCCTGGCGTGTGCGTTCCTCGTCCACTCCAGTTGGAGCTTCTTACATCGAGTCACCGCTCTGGGAGATGGGACCCCGGAGGGCTACCCCGCCTTCTGCTTTTCCTACGACCTCGTCATGGCCGGGTTCGTGACCTACATCTGGTCGGTGAGTGTCTGAGGAGAGCGTCCTCCGGGGTCACCCTCGACGGGGATGACCCCGGAGGATTCATTCGTTCAGCCGTCCTCTTTCTTCGCCAAGGAGTGAAGAGCGAAGTAGGCGCCCTGGGGATCCTGGCACTGGGCGATGAAGTCCCCGCCTGGAACCTCCTGCGGCCCATGCACGACCTGTCCCCCATTCTCCTTCACCCGCTCCACCCCGGCATTGATGTCCTCCACGGAGATGTAGTACAACCAGTGAGGGTGCTGGGACCCGGGCATCTGCTCGGTCTTGGCGAACATCCCACCGTAGGAGATATCCGACTCTCCCTCGGGGCCATAGATCCGATAAGTCCCCATTCCTCCCATCTCCATATCTTCATTGGTCTTCCAGCCGAAGATAGAGGAGTAGAATTCGTAGGCGGCCTGAAGATCGGTGGTGGCCAGCTCGTTCCAGGAGAACTCCTTATCGCTGGGTGGGCCGCCGGAGGTGGGCTCGTCCCCTTCCGGAGTGTAGGGCGCGAAGACCGCACCCTGGGGATCCCTGAGGACCGCGAAGGTGCCCACCCCCGGCATGGTGGTCGGCTCCTTGAGGATGCTTCCGCCCAGCTCCTGGGTCTTCCTGGCCACCGCTTCCGCATCGGGCACGGTGACGTAAGCCAGCCAGTGGGGAGGAGCACCCCGTTCCTGGGCCTCCTCCGGCAGGGCCATCAGTCCCCCGACCGGCTTCTCTCCGGCAGTCCACATCTGGTAGGGGGCGCCGGCAGTCTCCTCGGCGCCTTCCCATTCGGTGAGGGTCCAACCGACCACCTTGGTATAAAACGCGGTGGCCCCCTCGGGGTCGGGGGTCATGAGGTCATACCAGACAAAACGGCCGCGGGAAGGGGATCCAGGCATCGGGGGCCTCCTTGAAAGACTCTCGGATTTCTGTGGGTGTGGACGTATGAGAACACCCGACCACCGCTCTGGGTTCCCTGCCGGAGGGAACCCGGAGCCCCCCTCGCCCGAGAGGCCTGTAGCGCATGGAGGGATTCCCCTTTCTTTTATTGCGGTGGAGGGTGACCCTGGTCGGGCTCGGGCGCAAAATGTGGGGACAACGGGGTGATTCCGAATGAATCCGAATCAAAGCGGACGATTGGCCACGATTCTCACTGTTTCCGTCCTTTGGTCTCAGGGATGCGAATCCGGTGGAAAGGGTGAGGGTGACGTGGCTGAACCAGCCCAGCCGACGTCTTTTCTGGCTCTGGGGGATTCCTACACGATCGGAGAGAGCGTGGACTCCACTCTCCGGTGGCCGGTCCAGCTGGCGGGTCTTCTTCGGGCGGAGGGGACTGCCGTGATGGATCCCCTCATCATCGCCCGTACCGGATGGACCACAGATGAGCTGGCGGCGGGGATCCGTGAGGAGGCTCCCGGAGGGCCCTACGGAATGGTTTCGCTCCTCATTGGCGTGAACAACCAATATCGAGGCCGGGAGCTGGAAGAGTATCGGGAGCAGTTTCTGGCATTGCTGTCCCAGGCGGTGAGCTTCGCGGGGGGCGAGCCCAGCCGGGTGCTGGTCCTCTCGATTCCGGACTGGGGGGTCATGCCGTTTGCTCGAGACCGAGATCG
>JBDHCH010000332.1:0-4215 GCA_039592115.1 Gemmatimonadota bacterium
GTCAGCCGGTCAGGAACTGCGACGCCGGTCTTCCGGGCCTGCTCCATGGACGTGTCCAGGTATCCCTGATTGGCAGCAACCGCCGTGATCGTCCAACGGTTGGAATCCCCGTCCTGGTATACCGCGACCTCCTGGATCTTCACCATGGGCGTCGTGAGGGCCCTGACCACGGCGAACCTGGCCTGGTCTTTCACCACTCGCTCCAGGAACGGTCCTGGCGGGGGATTCCGGAGCCAGTACCGCGTGAATCCACCGATCTCCACCTCCCCCAGAGTTGGGTGCTCCAGGGGCCTCCACTCGATGAACCCCTGACCGGCGAGGGCCTCCGCACCCTCGTGGGCATCGAGCCACTTCAGAACCGCGGCCGTTACGTCCGGTCGATTGTATCGGCCGGGGATGGCGAACAAGGGTTTGTCCCGAGGGATGTCCCCCCAACCCATCTCGTTGACGAAGGGCTCCATGGTCCAGAGCTCGGTCGTGACCGAAAAGAGCCCCTGGTGCACATAGGTCCAGTCGATGAAGACGCCGTGGCGAACGCCGGGCTGCTGGTCGAAGGGCACACCGGGGACGATGGTGGTGAAGTCGTTGTAGACCGAGGCCACGGGGTAGGTCGTAATGGCAGTTCCCTTCGCCAGGATGGCGCTGTAGTCCTGGAGGTCCTGGGGGGGAAAGTCGGTGTCTGGGCGGGCGGCGTAAGGCCTGAGGTGGATGCCGCTGGTGGTATGGAAAGACTCCACCTGGGAGATGTGGGGCTTCGAGAGGATGAAGTCCACCAGGAGCCGTGCGTTGTGTTCCTGAAGTGGATAGTCTCCCTGACCCCGGAATCTAGCGTCCGTCGATGCCCAATAGGCCGGGTAGTTCCGGTTGGAGATGAACCCGGTGACCGGCGGGTCCTCGTTGACCTCTCCGTCTCTGTCGTCGTCCAACCCCTCTGCCATGACGCGGTAGAACGGGCCTTCCGTGTCCCCTTCCTCCCGCCGGACCATGATGCGCGGATCCTCCGCGTAGGTCTTCCACCCGCCCTCCGGGTCCTCGATGCGGAGGGTCAGGATCTCTCCGTCGCCGTCCATGTCGTCGGGACCGTCCTCACCCATCCTCCCGTCACCATCGACATCCCTGGCCCCCGGGACCGATTCGGGGTTCCAGTCGATCAGCCCCGTCATGGTGGCCTCGGCCCCGTCAGGGTCGCCCCGCTGAACGATGTAGGTCACCCGGGTATCAAGCAGCCGGGTGACATCGGGGTCGGACCCGTACCTGCTCAGGAGGTAGTGGGCCAGGAAGAGGGTCACCTCCCCTCCCGTGACCTCTGAAGCGTGCTGGTTCCCATCGAAGTAGGTTGCCGGCTTCGCGTCGGCGGGCCCGGTGGCCTGGTTCCCGATCTCGATGCACCAGATCTCTTTCTGGCCCGTAACGCTCGTCCCGATGGAGTAGATTTTGGCGAGCTGCGGATACGCCGCGGCCATTTCCTGCAGTAGAGCCGTGGACTCGGCGTAGGTGTGGTACTGGAACTCGTACCCCGCGTCCTGGGCGTGGAGTGCGGCCGTCGGGATGAAGGCAATCAGGAACCAGGAAAGGACACGCGTATGCACGGCTAGCTCCTTCCAAAGAAGTAAATGTCCGGGTTCAACCAAACAGCAAGAAAAGGACATGCCCGAAGACACCGGCGCAGAGGCCTCCGACAAAGTGAGTCCCGAGGGCGGCACTCGTGAGATCCCGCTCCCGCAAGCCGTCCATCATCCCGACGTGGACACTCAGGAAACCGGCGTGGCAGATCCCGATGGCGGTGAATACACAGATGCCCTTGGCACCGATGATCCCGCTTTCCAGGAACTGGGGAACCATGGCGATGGCTGCTCCCACGGAGCCGAGGGCAGTCACAGGAAAGGCGATGGCCTCCGGGTTGGAGAACCCGAAGAGGGGCTCGATGACGAAGGACAGCTGCTCTCCCAGCCAGGGGAAGAAGGAGATGCCCTCGTACGCCCCTCCAGTGTATCCTCCTTCACCCGGGCCGAAGGCGAGCATCATGACGACCGTGCAAACAATGATGATACCGGGCATGATATCCAGACCGGTCTTCACCCCGTGGGTGCCGCCGTCCAGGAGAGCCTTCAGAGCCCTTTCCGGGACCGTCCCCTCACGGACCTCCCGAAACCGAAGGAGATCGTATCCCTCGGCTCCCTCGGTCAGCACCTCTTCCTCCTTGCCGTACTTGCGTCTTCCGAAGACGCCCATCAACCGGATGCTGACGATCCCTCCGAGGATGGCGCCTACGTTCCCCAGGAGAACCGCCCTTCCGAACGACTCTGACTCGGACGACTGCGCGAGCATGAAGGTGGTCACGATGAGCCCCATGCCGAACACCGCGCCCAGGTTCACCAGTGTGGTCACCTGCCACCGTCTGAAGTACTTCAGGAACCCCTTGTCGACACCAAGCGGCATGATCGCTGGATTGTCGGAGAGGTAGGTGGTCACTGCTCCGATGGAAGCCGCACCGGGGAGGCCGAAGAGGGGTTTCATCAGGGGGGAAAGCAATCGGTTGGCGACGCTCACGATGCCGAATTCCGATACCAGGGAGGTGAAGGCTCCCGCCAGGACGATGACCCCCATCAGGAACAGCACCGTGTTCAGGATGAGATCGTGGGCCGTTGCCATGGCGGTCTTGAAGGTGAACGCCACACCCATCTTCCAGGTGAACACAGCGAAGATCCCCGCTACCAGGATCAGAGCGACGATGGTCTCGGTGGTGATGGCTTTTACGACGTTCAACGCCTGCTGAGGCTCTTCTGCGGATTCTTCCTTCTTCACTCCGAAAGACATGCGGGTGCTCCCGTCAAAGCCTTCTGGAAATCTCCTCGATGGCCCACTCTGCCGCATCCCGTACGACGTCCTGGTGTGAGGGCACCAAAACCGCTTCCCTCAGGAAGGGGAGCTGCCGGCCGTCTCCGCTCTTCCCGATCGCCCTCAAGGCCTCGGCCTGGACGAGGTACGAGTCGTCCTGGTTGAAGCGCTCCTGGAAGAACGGAATCAGCCCTGAATCGCCCCGGTCTCCCAGGAGGCGGATAGCCGTCCTCCGGACCCGGGAACTGGCGTCCAGGGCAGCATTCCGGAGCAGCCCTTCAGCCCCGGCGTCCGTGGCCTCGGCCAACACTTCCAGGGCAGCCAACCGGGCCGCCCAAAAGGAGTCCTCCGTCGCGACGGCACCCAGCACTTCCCCCACGCCCGCTTCTCCTGCCCGCCCATCCAGCTCACGGACCGCCCACTCCCGTCCGATGACGTCATCGTTCCGTGCCTGATAGAGGAGCTCCTCCAGGTTCTTCGGGTATGTCCACTCCTTCAGTAACCAATTACCCTCGTCGAAGCGAACCAGGAGAGGTTCCTCCGGGCTCTGGAGCAGGAAGATCTCCCGTTCCTCGTCGATCCAGACCTCCTCGATACGCTTCCCTGATGGAGTGACGATCCCGACGCGAACCGGCATACGGTAGATGGGAACGCCGTGATCCCGGTTCTGGACCTGGGATACCATCATTCGAACCTGACCGGCTCCGGAGTCCCACTCCGAGCTCACCTCGAACACGGGATGCCCTGGGCGGAAGATGAACTGCTCGAAGAACCAGTCCATGTTCTGCCCCGTCACGTCCTTCACGGTCTTCATGAAGTCGTGAGTGTCCACAGGCTCGAACGCGAACTCGTGGAGAAAGGCGCTCAGCGTCCGGAAGAACGCATCGTCCCCCAGGAGGTAACGGAGCTGGTGCAAGATGCAAGCACCCTTGGGGTAGGTGTGGGAGTCGAAGTTGTCGTGAGGTCGGTCGTAGCGGCTGAAGACGATGGGGCGTTGGTACCGGGTGTTGGCCTCCCGCAGATACTGGTTCTTCTTCCCCAGGAGGTCCCAGGCGCCCTCCTCATCACCCTTCTCACTCCGTGTCCAGAGGTAGTCGGAGTACGTCCCGAAGCTCTCGTTCAGCCAGGTGTGGGACCATTCCCTGAGGGTGATGAGGTCCCCCCACCACTGGTGGGCGATCTCGTGGGCGATGATCCGCTCCCATGAGAAATCCTGCTCCGCCCTTCGGTCATGGATGACGCCGTCGCCGAGGATGGTCGCAGATGTGGCCTCGGCTCCGCCCCCGACGTGGGGGGTCGTGACCTGATCGTACTTTGCCCAGGGATATGGGTAATCGAACAGCTCACCGTAGAACTCGATCATCCGGGGGGTCTTGG
>JBDHCH010000333.1:0-4637 GCA_039592115.1 Gemmatimonadota bacterium
GGGAATCCAGAGGTCTTCGTCGGAGAACCGGAATCCCTGAGGCATGATGCCCACCACCCGACGACTTATGCCGTCCATCTCCACCAGGCGCCCCACCACCGAGGGGTCGCCTCCGAAGGATTCCTCCCAGAGAGGGTGGCCCAGAATGGCCACAGGCTCCGCCCCGACCCGGTCCTCCCCTTCCACGAATGAACGTCCCAGGAAGGGCTGGACGCCCAGGACCCGGAAATATTCCTGGGTGACCTGGGTTGCCGTCAGCTCCCTGGGCTCTCCCTCGGTGATGAGGTTCACATTTTCGTCGGAGAACACGGCGAAGGCCTCCACGGCCCGGGCGTTCTCGGCGTAATGGAGGTACATGGCCTGGGAGTGGGGGATCACCGGAACGTTCACTCCCAGCCCCGGGGCTTCGTGGTTATAGCTCAGAAGGCGGTCCGCGTCCGGGAAGGGAAGGGGGTTGATGAGGACGCTGTCCACCACGCTGAAGATGGCCGTGTTGGCCCCGATCCCGATGGCCAGCGTCACCCCGGCCAGCGCCGTGAAAAAGGGCTTCCGCAGGTGACCTTTCACCGCCGCCTTCAGCTCCCGCCACATCGCATCCATGGTCCATCCTTCCGTTCTCAAATACCAGGCGTCGCCCAGGGAGCCCCAGGCGTTCCGCATCCCGCCGCCGGTGGCGGCAAGCTCCGCGTCCCACTCCTCGATCCAGTCCGTCCGGTCGCTCCGGGGCACCAGGACAGAGGTCACCCTGATCCAGACAGGCGGCAGGGCCATCAGGCCTCCCGGGCCTCCACCGCCGGGAGATCACCCAACAGCTGCCGAATCTCCTGGAGTCTCCTCTGGGCTTCCGGGAGGGCCTTCCACCCTTCATCCGTCAGCGCATAGGTCCTCCGACGGGGCCTCCCCTCGGCATGGGCCGTCGATTCGTCTTCCCACCGGGACTTGAGGAGGCCGGCCCGCTCGAGGCGCCGAAGGGCCGGGTAGACGGTGCCGCTGGGGAGACCGCAGGCCTCCATCACGTCGAAGCCGTACTGAAACCCCGCCGCGACGCTCTGGAGCACCAGGGCCGTGATCTGGGTCATCCGTACCGACATGAGAGGCTCCTCCCTGGAGGTTTGCAGTTTTCTACATAGGGTCGTACGGAGAGGAAGGTGGGTGGGTTTCAGAAGGTGGGATTCTCCGCGTCAGGCAAGTGGGGGCCGCGCTGAGGACCTCACCCTCCCGCTTTTGCCCTCACTTCCTCCATGAAGTTCTCCACGAAGATCAGCTCGGGGGGAGCGGTCTCGGCGGGGGTGTCCCGGATCATCAGGAAGCGGTTCCGCCCCTCCTCGAAATCGTAGGCCCGGTGGGTCGTGAAGCGCCTGTAGCCGGCGGAGGGGAAGAGGGTGCGGATTTCCCCGGTGGTGAAGTTTTCGGTGTCTTCCACCGCTACCGTGGTGAGGCCTTGACGACCCCGAAAGAAGATCTCGTTCCCGCTCTCGGACCACACGGGCTCCACGCCACCGTCCACGGAGAGCTGCCGGCTCCCCCTCCCCACGTCGGGGAAGGGGCGCACCCACACTTCGTCCGCTCCGGTCTCATTGGAGACGTAGGCCAGCCATCGCCCGTCCGGCGAGAGGGCCGGAGCGCGCTCGTCGGCCCCGGGCCGGGCGGCGACGGCGATGGTGGTGGTGTCGGGGCGAAGCCGCCTGGCGTAGATGTTCCTGTTGCCGGGCGAGGTCCCGGTCCGGTACACCAGCCATTTGCCGTCGGAGGACCAGAGGACTTCGTCAACCTCCTCGCCGGGGTGCTCCAGGAGGAGCTCGGGTGTGCTGATCCCACTGGCCGGGACGGTGTATACGGCCCGCCGTTCCCCCCGATCGGAGATGAACGCCAGCGCCGTCCCGTCCGGAGCCCACACGGGGCGTCGGTTCATCCCCTGATAGTTCGTCAGTCGCCGGGCCGGCCCCCGGTCCAGCTCCTTGATCCAGATCTCGGTGGCAAGGATGGTTCCGATGGTGACGGCGGCCCGGGTCCCATCAGGGGATGCCGAGACCGACTCGAACTCGCTTCTCCAACTGCCGTCCACCGGAGTCGCCTCTCCCTCCCGATCGACCCAGACCAGCTCCCGAGACGGGGCCACCTCGTCGTCGGCCGTCCAGTACGCCAGGTCTCCGGATTCGGAGAGGCTGAACATCGCCACCCGGGGTGGGATGAGGACCCCCACCCCCTCCTCCAGTCGGACGGGAGCAGCGGTGAGCGCCATTGCGCCTGCGTCCAGGGGTGCGCCGAAGAGGCCGCCGCCCTCCCGGGCGAACACCAGGTGCCCGTCCCTGGTGACGTAAGGGCGGATCCCCTCCGTGAGCGCCGCCCGGCGGCCTGACGCCACGTCCACCAGGTCGATACGGTCCTCCGCTCCGGATGCCAGAACGTTGAGGATGGCCCGCTTCCCCCCGGGAAGGGGCTCGTAGTAGATGAGGATCTCGGAGGTGTTGTCCGCGGCCGCCAGCACCAACTCCGAGTCGCCTCCAGCGGCCCACACCCGACGGATGCTCTGCTCGTCGCTGAAATAGATATAGCCGTCATCGGCCCAGCGGAGACAACATGCCGGTTCCCCATCCAGCAGGGTCCGGACGGTCCCCCCTGCCACCGGGGCGGCGTACATTCCGTCCCTGCCACCCCAGGCCACCATCTCCCCGTCGGGGGAGAAGGCCGGATCGACGCTCCCCGTGGATTCGGGGATGGGAATCTGGACCAGATCGTCCAGCCTCCGGATGACGAGAGAGCGGGGGTCGGACCTTCCCCGGGGACCGTCGGCCATGACCAGGGCCGATCCATCCGGGGCCAGCTCCAGCCACTCGCTGGGGCCGAACCCCGGGGGGATCCTCAGGGAGAACTTCCTGACAGGAGGTGCCTCCTCGGGAAAGAAGGAGGAGATCAGGAAGCCCGCGCCCAGGAGGGCAGCCACCACCCACCCGGCCACCATCCATGCCCGGAGTCCCGGGGACGATGCGGCGCCGGCCCTGAGCGCGCCGTGCCGGAACCCTTCGTCCCGCAGGGCCCGGGCAAACTCCTCCGCCGAGGGGAAGCGGTCCGCCGGGAGCTTCTCCAGGGCTCTCGCCACCACCGCATCCACGTGAAGGGGTACCGCCCGGCGCTGGGAGGTGACGGAGTCGGGATCGCTGGTGATGACCCTGCCGAGGACGGCCTGGGCGGTGCTGCCGGTATACGGGGGCTCCCCTACCAGCATCTCGTAGAGGACGCAGCCCAGGGAGTAGACGTCGCTGGCCGGCCCCACGATCTGATCGCCGGTGGCCTGCTCCGGGCTCATGTAATGGGGGGTGCCCAGGCTCAGGCCCGTCTCCGTCAGTCGACTCCCTCCGGCGGCACTCACCGCCAGGGCGATCCCGAAGTCGGCCACCAGGGGGCGCCCCTGGCTGACCAGGATGTTGGCAGGCTTGATGTCCCGGTGAACCACGCCCAACTCGTGGGCGGATTGGAGGGCCTCCGCCACCTCGACGGCCAGGCGCACGGCCTCGTCCACGGGGAGCTGCTTCTCCCGGCCGAGCCGGTCCGCCAGGCTCTCCCCCTCCACGTAGGGCATTACGTAGAAGAGGAAGCCCGACGCCTCCCCGGAATCGAAGAGGGGCAGGATGTTGGGGTGCTGGAGCCGGGCCGTGGTCTCGATCTCGGTGAGGAAGCGCTCCGCCCCCACCACCGCGGCCAACTCGGTCTTCAGCACCTTCAGGGCCACGTGTCGGTTGTGGCGGAGGTCACGGGCCAGATACACGGTGGCCATCCCGCCTTCGCCCACTTCCCGCTCCACCAGGTATCGGTCGGTCAGGGCCGCGTTCAGGCTCTCGATGATGTTCATGGTCCCCGTCGGGTCAGAAAGGGGCGAAACCGGCCGGCGGCCCCGGGTATGACGGCCGCGCGTGGGTGATCTTACCGCGGCGGGGTCCAGGGCTGCCTCCCCGATGCCCCGCCGCGGCTCTATCCAATTGGCAAGTCAATTTGGTTTCGTGTCAAGAAAGATGGGGCTGAGAAATCGTTTCCCCCGAGGCTGCCCGCCTCACTCCCATGAACAATCCCACGGGGATGGCGGCCATGAGCGTAGTGGCCCATCCCGAGCCGGGGATGGCCAGGTTGGGCATCAGGAGGGCGTCGGCCATCCAGAAGAGGACCCCGGCGATGGCCAGGGCCATGCCGGCAAGGACACTGCCCATTCCCGATGGACCCGGGGCGTCTTCACCCAGCCGTGGACGAAGGCCACCACCGCCAGGATGAGGTAGGCGAACATGAGGAGGCCGATGAAGAAGCCGAAGGTGTGGTAGAACCGGGGGTGGAAGATGAGCTCCAGCACCAGGCATCCCACTGCGACCACCCACGGCAGGTAGGAGGCCAGGGCGGTGAAGTGGGCCCGAGCTACCTTCTTCGCCCTGGGGAAGAAGAGGAAGAACCGGAAGAGGAGGATCGTCCAGAGGAGCATGGCCGCCATGTGCACGTGCTCCACCAGGCCGTTCCAGCTCCCCGCGTTGGGGAACTGTACGGCCAGCCCCGCCGCCAACCCCATGAGGGCCAGGCGGTAGGCGTGGGGGGAGGAAGGCGCGGCGAACAGGGCCAACACCCCCGCCCAGGTGAACGCCAGGAAAACCAGGAGC
>JBDHCH010000334.1:0-4207 GCA_039592115.1 Gemmatimonadota bacterium
GATCGCCGGTTCTGTGTAGCTTGAGGTACCCCGGCTCGAAGTCTGGATCGCTCTGGGCCCAGACTTCTGCCCTTCGGTTGCATCCGTTCAGAAGGAATCCAACCGGAGTGCTGAGGCTGGCCACGGCCAGAGAGGAGATGGATCCAATGAAGCCCCTTCGCGAATGCTTCTTCATCAGTGCCTCCTTCTCACAGCGGCAGGGGAGATAGTCCAAGATTGCCGGTGTCCCCCACAGGGACCGTGGCTGTCCTACCCCCCCACATTCCAGATAACGCTCAAGCGTTTGGACGTCCGGTCCGCTCGCCTGTCCTGGTTCGGGTTAGGGCTCCTGCGATTCGGCTCGCGTCCTGCGGTCGTACCAAAAGGCCCACACGTGGAATCCGAAGATGAGAATCATTATGGCGGTTGCGAACCGATTTCCACCTCGCTCCACCTGAAACACCCCGAGCCCTAGAAAGATGATCAAACCGACGAGGTTGGCCGGAAAGAGCCATTTCGGATGAGTCTTGAACTGCTCCCACCACTGCCCCTTTGCCATCGCGTGATCCTTTCAGGTACGATGTCTCCGCAGGGTCACCGAGGATAGCATTTGCCCCTAACCTACGTAACACGCCCCATCTAGCCATCCCCAGTCCCTTCCTCAGGCCGATCGCCGATCCGGCGTGTCCGCTCCTGCGCGCCTTTGACGCATGTCTTTCGCGCATCAAGAACCGCCTTGTCTGTTCTCAGCCCGAAGGAGTCGCCGTGAGGTATGCGAACCTGCCGTTCCGAGCCACGCTGCTTGTGTTCATCTGCCTGTTCCCAGCCGTGTCGAGCGCCCAAGAGATGGTGACCGAGCTCCGGATCACCACCCTCTCCACGATGTTGACCGACCTTAGGGGGGTTGGAGAATGGGGTTACGCTGCCCTTGTTGAGACGAATCATGGGACGATCCTCTTCGACACCGGGGAGAGGCCGGGGACGGTGCTGGAGAACGCGGGGGAACTCGGGCTTGACCTTGGCGAGGTCGAGACCGTCGTGCTTACCCACCACCACTTCGACCATACCGGCGGCCTGGTGACACTCCGCAAGCACTTTCAGGACACCAATCCCGCTGCAATGGCACGGACTCATGTCGGCGAAGGGATGTTCCTCCCCCGGAACATCGATCAAGAAGCCTTCGCGAGAATCCCGATCCGGCCTCCGCCGGAACTCTTGGTGAGCGCCCTGGACGTGAAATCGGATTACGAGGCGCTGGGCGGTCAGTTCGAGGTTCATGACGAGCCCCACGAGCTGGCGCCCGGCGTCTGGCTGACCGGGCCGATCCCCAGGGTTCACCCCGAGAGGAACTGGACGACATTCGAGCGTATCGAATCGAACGGTGAGCTGATTGAGGACACCATCCCCGAAGATCAGGCGCTCGTTCTCGATACCCCGAAGGGCCTGGTCATCGTCGTGGGATGCGGGCACGCGGGAATCGTGAACACCATGGAGTTCGCGCGGGAGATTCTGCCGGGGAGGCCGATACACGGGGTGCTCGGGGGATTCCATCTGCTGAACCAGCCAGACGAAAATGTTGCCTGGAGTGGTGACAAGATGCGCGAGTTTGGGGTGGAGCACGTGGTTGGTGCCCACTGCACGGGCATTCATGCGATGAACGGACTGCGTGCAGCGGCGAAACTGATCCGCCAAACCGCCGTGGTTGGAGCGGTAGGAACGGTGTTTACGCTCGGCCAGGGGATCCAGACCGGGGCGCTGAATCGGTGAACTCTCTTGGCAACCGCTACCGCTGATTGCATCCAACATCGAATTGGCCCATCAGGTGACGTTCCGACCGAGCCCCCGTCTCAATCGAGGCGGGGGGTCTTGGTCTAAGGTTCAACCGAGGGCAACCTTCCGGAGGCCGCCAAGGGCGCTAGAGTCAATAGCCCACTGAACCTGCTCGATCGATCCTCCGTAGGGTTGGATGGCGAAACTTCCCGACTCGGAGGTGTCATGAAAAGGCCCATTCCGACCTCGATCGCCTCACTCGTCGCGCTGGCGGCCATCCTCTCCGGGGCATGTACGGATAAGGCCGAGCTTCGCTTCGACTACCGGGCGGCCTCGGCAAACCTCGATGCATCCTCGATCACGGTGCGCGCGCTTGTCGACGACGAGAGCGTGATGGAGGAGTATGACCGCCTGCATGTCAAAGTGGAGGTCTCACACATACTGGATCCCGATGCCCATGAGCCTGTCCTGGTGAGTGGCATGTCCAGGGATTCAACTGACCCCAACGCGATCATCTTGCTCGTCGAGGACCTCGATCCGGTGAAGGTCTACCGTCTGCGCTTCCAGCTATTCAAGGACGGAAACAACGGTGGCGAGGTTGAAGTCTCGGAAGAATCTTCGTGGTACTGGGCGATGACCTCGGGAGCATCCAGGATCGACCAGGCACGTGCGGGAATCGTCACCCTGGCGATCACCGAGTGGGCCACGTACGGAGAGTTCGGCCGCACGAAAAAAAACGGTACCCGGTACGGCGCTGACCCAGAGGAGTTGTGGTGTTCCGAGTACTACAGTTGGGTCTCGGGCCACTATCTAACCGAGATGGACGGCCGCAGCTCCGTGCGCAGCCTGACTCGCTATTTTTCCGGCTATGAAGCCCTTTTTCCCGGTTCCAGAATCCCGGAGGTTGGCCAGCCCGGCGACTACCTGGCCATGTGGGGGACGCGGCACAGTGGCATGTTCCTCGGCTATTCTCAGTCTAAGGGCAAACACTATCTACACACCATCGAAGGCAACACCGGCTCCAAGATCAGGTTCAGGAGACGTAGCTTCGACCCCGAGGCTTTTCGACTCGGCCATCTTCTGGAAGCCCAGCAAAAGCGATAGAAGGGCGTCAAGTCGCGACTGAAATCTGCCGCCGTTGAGTCGGTGGGACCGGATCCCCTACCCGAACACCGCCGCTTCCGGGCCCTGCTGGTGGAGTACGAGGAGGTCGAGCATAGACTTGGCGGGGGCTGATCGTCTCAGGCGGTGAGGGGGAGCTACACTTGGGACCGCTACCGCAGGAGGAGAGAATGGGAACAAGATATGAGTTCCGCTGCCGGGCATGTGGGTATTCAGCCACAGTGTCTGGCGGGTTGGATCACGGGATGGTAGCTGTCGTTCGGACGATGACCTGCGGCGACTGCGACGAAGTGGTGGATGTGTTGGTTGGAAAGTGGGGGCAGGAAGGTCCTACCGGTGATCCGAGCTACGACAAGGACCTCGGCGTGTGCCCGAACTGCCACCGGCGTCGCGTTCGTCCGTGGTCAGCTAGCCGAAACTGCCCACGATGTGAAGCCCCGATGAAGCTTACCCCTGATTCGCCGCAGGTCCTTTGGGACTGACCTGTTGCGCATTTGAGAATCCCACGGGGTTGGATGCCGCCCCACCCGAGGCAAGTCGAAGGTTCGCCCCTATTAACTCTTTCCGCAGCCTTTTCTCCCAGCACCGGAGAAGAGACAGATTACCGCGTCTTTCCGTATATGTGATCGCCGATTCGCCGCATACGAGAGAGACCCTCTTCGTTCAGGGGACCCAGATCCAACACCTTGAGGTTCTCTTTCATCTGCTCACTGGAGCGTGCGCCTACAAGGCACACGTCAACTCCTGGGTGGCTGAGAACAAAGCGGTAGCAGTCAGGCGCCGTCGGAGGCTCCTCTCCCTCGGGCACGCGTTTGGGATTGAGTAGATGGCCCCACCGGGTTGCGGTGAAGCCCACTACCCCTGGCCGGTCGGCGTGATGGAGCCTTGGGAAGACCTCGGTTTCCGCTCCGCGGTTGACCGCGTTGTACCGCACGTGGAAGACCTCGATGCTTTCCTCTTCTTCTGCCAGTACGGGGAAAAGCGTCCGCCTGTGCCCGGTGAGCCCGATGAACCGAACCAACCCATCCCGCTGCAGCTTCAGGGCCCGCTCGATAATGCGCCCAGGTGGTCGCCGGGAATAATACCCGAGCAAAAGCACGTCTATGTGACCCAAACCTGCGGATTTCAGCGCGGCCCTGCAGAACGGACCCATTAACGCGGAGCTGTGGGAGTAGGAGTGGAGAGCCAACACCAGCTGATCCCGTTGCCCTTTTCGGGCGATGTTGACCAAAGCCTGGCGCATGTTGGACCTCCGGCCCTTGATGAAGGAGTTCCACACGAAGTAGTTGCAGCCCTGCTCAAAGGCCTCTTCGAGTGACTCACATGGGGCTCCGTA
>JBDHCH010000335.1:0-4206 GCA_039592115.1 Gemmatimonadota bacterium
GGTCCAGCCAGCGCTGGACCTTGGTGATGCGGTCCGGCAAGGATGCGTCCCATTCCCACCATGAGTCCGCAGGGGGGGCGGTGCGGTGGATGGGGTTCGAGGATTGGCTGTTCGCCCCTCAACCAGGATACGGGTTCGGGGTGAGTGTGGACAAGGATTCCCCCCGTTTCGCCTGTCCCGAAGAAACATCGACGAGGGGTATGACAGTCCACGTCATTCGGGGACCTGGACGGCCCGCCTCGAATGACACCTTGCTCTACGCGTCTTCTTCTCCCTACCATCACAGCCCGCGGCGACGTCCTCTCTGCATCCCCATGGGAGCGATGCCATGCCCCCGGGTCGAAACGATCCCTGTCCCTGCGGCTCTGGCCGCAAGTTCAAGCACTGCTGTGGAAAGCCTCGAGGTGGGAGCGCCGACCGTGGCCCGTTCCCACGCCTTCCGGCGGACGTCCTGGAACGGGCCAGGGGGGCCAGCACCTGGCAGGCCGACCTGGTGGCCATCCCGGCGTTGATTTCCGGAAAGGAACGGGCCCGGACGGTGGCGGCCCTGGTGATGGCGGGAGACGTTGCGGTCTGGACCGACCTTCAATCGGTCACTTCCGCTGAGCCGGAGGATGTGGCCGGGACCCTGGAGGCGGCCGTGGCGGAGGCAGCCAGAGGCGTGGGGGTGTGGCCCGCCACCCTTCTGGTCCGCCATGGGGAGGTGGCCGAACTCCTTCGACCCCTCTTCCGGCCCCGAGGCTGCTCGGTGGGGGTTTCGTCGGTCCTGGATATGCTGGACCCGCTGGCGGCGGATCTCACGCGTCAATTCACCGGAGAGGACACCTGGCCCGCCGTGTCCCCTCCGGAAACCTGGGCGGCATGGGGGCTGCCGACCGGCATGGTCGAGTCCCTGTTCCAGGCCTACGCCGCCTTCTACCGGGCCGCCCCCTGGCGCTGGTTCGACGACGTCCCCCCCATCATGGCCGAGTGGGAGGATGGTACCGGACCCTGGACGGTCTCGGTGATGGGGGCGGGCATGGGGGAGTTCGGCCTCGCCGTTTATTCCGAGGCAGCGGATCTGGAAGCCCTCCTGGATCGCGAGGAGGACCAGGATGATCGATTCCCATTCGAAGATGACGATGAGGACTCCGAATCGCCGGATCGGTGGCTGGGGAACCCCTTCCGGGACCTCCGGGGCTGGGTGGTTCACATGGGGTATCTCCACAGGCGGGATCTCCCTCGGGCGATGCTGAAAGAGATCTCCCTCTCCAGGTGGGAGGTGGAAGCGGTGGCCGCCTATCCGCACCTCATGCCGGTGCTGACCCCCGGCGGCGGCCTCCAGCGGGAACTGGTGCGGCGCCTCACGGAGCTGCTCCACGGCGTGGTGGCTCTCGCCGGGAAGTACGGCTCGCGGCTTCGGGCTCCGGAGGGCGGGGCGTTCACCTGGAGTGATGGCGGGCTCACTCTCCGCTACTTCAATCCGCCCGTCGATGTGCCCTCGAGTGGCCCCCTGCCCCCCGATCTCCAGGAGGTGCAGGCTGAGATGGACCGGCGGGTGGACAAGCTCAACGCCAGGCCCCTGGAAGAGCTGGGAGGGATCAGCCCGAACCAGGCCCTGGCCCTCATGGACGGGGGCTTCGGCGACCAGAGTCCCCTGCGGCTTTCCGAAGCGCTGAATCCGACGGAGGTGGAGGGATCCGGATTCCTTGCCAACGCCCGTGTTATTCTCACGGCGCTGCTGGAGACGGATGGCACGGCGGCCACGGTTGCGGGGAACCTCAAGCGGGCCTTCGTGGCGGAGATGGTGGAGCGGATGCGTTTCGAGGAGGGATACCTGGACGACCTGTTCAGGATGAACAAGGTGATCAACGAGGAGGACGTCGGTTCCCTCCATGTCCTGAGGGTGAACCTGGAGGTGGGGGGGCTCGTCAGGCTCCGCAAGAAGAGGTTCGTCCTGACCCGGAAGGGGAGGGAGCTGGCGAAACCCGAGGCCGCGGGCCGGCTCTTTGCCCATCTCTTCCGGACCTACTTCGGGGAGTTCAACATCGCCTACAGATCCAGGGGAGGCGTAGACCCCTCGCTTCAATCCGCCGTCCCCCTCCTCCTCTGGCAGATCGGTGTCCGAGCCCGGGAGTGGGTTCCCCTCCGGACTCTCGCCATCCAGATCCTCCCCAAGAGGCCCGGCATGCCCCCGGCGGAGGGGAGCGGTCAATGGTGGGAGGAAGAAGCGGACCTTCGCTGGTGGGTTCTGAGGCCCCTGGTGCGCTTCGGGTTACTGGAGGAAGAGGACACAGGGGAGGGTCCCTCCTGGAGTTCGCGACCGGAGGATGCACGGTTCAGGACGACCCCTCTATTCGGGGCGTTCCTGCGTTTCGAGTGGTAGACGGGGATCCGCCGTCACCCATCCCTGGCCCGTCTCTCGCGGCCGCCCGGACGGATCTATCCCCTCACCCCCCCCTTCCGGCCATCCCACGGAAACATCGGATAGGGGTGTGACAGCGGGGGAGACTGTCACACCCCCACGTTACTCTTTGAACTGACGGTCCCAGCAGTTCGCCGGCGCACCGGGAGTCCAGGGCACTCGATCCTTCCGAGCGTGAAAACCCCGAAAACCGTTGAAATTCCTGAAAAAATGGGGTATATTTAATATTCAGGCTACGGAGCAGTACCGCGGCGATTTGTAGCGATTGCACCCGCGTTAGAAATGTGCTAAACCGCTGTCAGGAAGCCCCTGCGAGCGGTCTGCTACGCAGGGATTTTTTTTGACATACCGGGCACCGGCCATCCCCTGGTCGGAACCGGACCTATCCAGAGAGGCGCGAGGGACACGGCCCTGCGACCGCCCGGCAACCTGACCGATCCGACGGGTCAAGGTGCCAATTCCGTCCCCGAGAGGGGAGAGATAGGAGGATTCTCACATGCTCGCGCTATTTGACCTCACTCCCTACACGATCCCCCGCCCACCCACAGTCCTCGAACGGCTGATCCAGGAGCGAGGACCCCTTCGTCGGAAGGAACGTCTCAGTGCCCGGGAGGTCTTCCGGCACGTCGGTTTCAACCGGTCTGGGTGGCGCAGGGGTGCCGACGATCTGGCCAGGCAGGAGAAAGAGTCCCCCGAGGGCGGGGTACTGCAGGACCCGGGACGAGAGGTGCTGAAACAGGCCCTGGAAGCCGACGCGGGCTGGATCAACGAAGGGCGTCGAAAGCGGTTGGTCCCCCCCCTCCTTCCCGATCCAGTACTGAGGAGCCCCAATGGATTCATGGAGGACAGCGGGAATCGGACCAGTCACAGCACGGGGTTTCATGCTGGCGATACCAGCTTCGTGGCTGCGGCGTGGGTCACGGTCGGGGGAGTGAAATTTGTGCGCTCCTGGGCGACTCGGGGCCCCTATTCCGGATATGCCCACTCCTTCCTCTTTCTACCCAAAGCCTCTGATCGGGATGGCCTTTACCATTGCTGGGCCCTGACCTTCCCGGCACGGTTCCATTGGAAGTGGACGCTGGAGACCGATCGCCTCCTTCGAATTCTCGAACAGCTCGGGCCTCCTGGGGAGGATGACCGCGTGAACCTTGCTCCGAGATGGTCGAGGGTTCGCGCCCACGTTCCGGGTTCGGGCGTGATCGTTTCGGATCGCAGGCCCCGTCCCCAGCTGGTCCAGGTGGTGGTGCGGGATCCCAGCACGGGATTCCGGCACCATCTCTCCGTGCCGCCCCGATTCGGAAACCCTCGGTCCAAGATCTACCAGAAGCTCGGTACTTCGGAAGCCAGAATCCGGGCAGCCCTTGCCTGGACGTTCGGGATGAAGCCCGAAGAGTACGAGCCGGCCCTGGAGGCGTGATCCCTGGCGGGGTCATCCCATGTCCGGATGGCCTGCCTTTCCTATGCAACGTTATGGAGGAAGACGATGAGCAGAGACATCAAGCAGGTTCGGCAGGGAGACGTGTTGCTGGTCAAGGTTCGGGAGCCGCGGAACAGGGACCTGGCCACTGGGCCCGACGGCCTGCCCCTGGCCGGACTCAGGGTGGAGGGGGAGCGGACCGGCCACGCCCACGTGCTCACGGGAGAGGTCTACGAGACTCCAGACGAACGGCGAGTCATTCGCCTCCACGAACCGACTCCCATCACCCATGAGGAGCACCAGGCCCTGGTGGTGCCGGAGGGATGGTGGGAAGTCCGGATCCAGCGGGAGTGGTGGCGGTCTCCTGGCGCGGACCGGACCACCC
>JBDHCH010000336.1:0-4161 GCA_039592115.1 Gemmatimonadota bacterium
GAGTAGAACAGGTAGTACTCGTCCAGGTCTCCAGGAGCCACGTACGTGGCCAACGCCGCGTTCGTGAGCTCAGAGCCCCCGGCAGCCCCCCCTCTCCCTCCCCGTCCTTGGGGTGGTCCATCGCCACAGCTGATAACTCCGCCTACCAGAAAGGCGGCCATCGGTAGGGAAATCAGCAGGTGCTTGGTCTTTTGAGTCATCTCTCGCCTCCTCCTTGGAATTATTGGTCAAACAGTCAGTCCGCGGTCTTTAGCTCCCAGGGCCACCCGAGGCGGATCCGCCCGCCGTTCCAGGCGGAAGGCTGTCGGCTCGGTTCGTGACGATGTCGTAGGCCCGCATGATCTTCTCGATGGCCTCCCATTTCTCCGCGTCTGTCAGGACGATCTGGCTCCCGAGGATGATCTCCATTGTCCCAGTGGGATTGAAGAGGAACTCTTCCACGGTCTTGCTGAAACGGGCTCTGACGTCGTCAGGGGCCCAAGACAGGTCGGGACCTTTGTCGGTAGGGGACTGGATGTCGTAGGCTTCGATGCTGTGGCAGACGAAACAGCTCTTCTCCACGAAGAACGCACCATCTCCGGTCCGCATCCGCGCATCCCGCTCGATCTCCTCCTGGGTCATCTCGTCCTTGAGCTCGATTCCGGGGAAATAGGACCAGGGCAAGTCGGTGTTGTCCCGCCAGCTCATGGCGAGCATGGCCAGGGCATATTGGTCCCGAGACTGGAAGTTCATCTCGGGCATTATTGTGTTCGGTACGATGGTCTCAGGGGATTGGAAGTGCTTGATGTGCCAGTTGAAGATCGTCTGCTGGGGAGAGACCAGGTTCGAAAAGTCGTAGCCCTCGGCGTGCTTGTCCCCTTCAAAGGTCAGATCGGGGCCCAGGGTCCCTCCCACACCGTTGATGACATGGCAGATCTTGCACCCCTTGTCCCGCACCAGCTGCTTCCCATGGTTGATGAAGGGCATACCTGGGGTGGAGCGTTCATAACGATGGCAGTAGTTGCAGTTGACTTCATACAAGGGCAGAGGAGAGCGGGGATCGTACTCACTCCCCACCGCTTCACCCATGAGTGGCATCTCCCAATGCTCCACATAGCCGTGGCCGTCCTCGTAGGTGAGGGCCAGCCCTTGGCCCCCGTGACAGGACGTGCAGCCAAAATCCTCAAAGGGATGTGACCCGAAGATTTCCTGGTCCGGATGGGTGGTCCAGGGCTGCTCCACGTTTTCCAATCCGGCCCAATCGATTCCCAGGTGGCATGTGGTGCAACGATCGACGAGGTTCAGATCCTCCACCCAGATCTGTTGAATCCCCTTCGGGAGCTGGGACGGATCAACCTCGCCGATCTCTTCTGCCACGACGAGTTCGAATTCGGACTGGTAGTACTTCCACTCCGGAGAAGCGTCCAGGAACATTGCCGCGATCCCAGCACCGAGAACTAGAACCGAGACCGCACATAACAGGATGATCTCTTTACTGCCAATCCGTTGAATCATCACCAGATATCCCTTGGCCTCAGAAGGTGATCGGGTGCTCGGGCCACGGTTGCCATGGCCAATAGAAGTCCCAGTTGGGGCCCCGGAGGGCAGTCCCGACGTAGGTCAGAAGGATGAACGCCGTGATGAATCCACAGAACGTGGCTATGGCGGCCGATCGCTTCGACCCGGAGATCTTCAAGGTGAGGAAGTAGAACCCGACGAAGAGGAGAAGAAGGAATGTGGCCGGGTTGAATACGTCGAAAAAGAGCTGGCTTTCGATGCCGACGAGAAGATCACGCAACGGGAACAGCACGGCCACGGCCACACAAAGAGAGGAGGCTGCCATACCGAAGACGGCTCCGATGATGCCCCATCGCCGACCGTCTGCATTGGTGAACCATACTCCGATCCGGGCCTGGTCCTTATCCAGGAAGGGGATCACGCCGAGGCCTACGATGACGACTCCGGGAACGATCACCCCCCCGACCAACGCAGAGTATCCGACCAGCTCCTGGAGGCCGAGGAAGTACCACGGGGCTTTGGCAGGGTTCGGCGTCACCTCCGGGTTCGCCGCTTCTTCGAGGGGAGCTGCGAAGACCAGGGCTAAGATGAGGCAAGCCGCGACGGTTGCCAGGGTCACTACCAGCAAGCGAACCGTCAGAAAGGGGGTGGAGGGAACCGAGTTGGTATCATCGAGTGTGGTGGGATCCGACACCTGAACCGTGGTGCCGCTGGCTATCCCGAGAATGCTGTAGGTCTTGGAAGATCTCGGGGGGGCGGGCTCACGTGCCCGGGCCTCCAGCCGAAGCTGCTCGGTGACAGCCAACCCCCCGTCCTTCCGGATGCGCCACATATGCCAAATGGCAATTCCTGTGAGAATAACGGGCAGGAAGACACAGTGGAGGACATAGAAGCGAATCAGCGTCGGTTGCCCGATGACCGTGCCTCCAAGGAGGAATTGCCTGATGGATTCACCTATCACCGGTACGGCAGCGGCGATGCTGGTGCCGACGGTGATTGCCCAGAACGCCAGTTGGTCCCAGGGGAGGAGGTATCCGGTGAAGCTCAGCAGGAGGGTGAGGACCAGGAGAATCACGCCCAGGACCCAGTTGAACGGCCTGGCCGACTTCACGACCTCTCCCGCCTTGTACGCTCCGGTCAGAAACACCCGGAACATGTGGAGGAACACGACGGCGACCATGAGGTGAGCTGCGATCCGGTGCACCCGGCGCAGGAGCCAGCCGAAACTGATGGCGAATTCCAGGTCCTTGATGCCCCAGTACGCCCGTTCGACTGAAGGCACGTACAGGAACATCAGAATGATCCCGGAGACGGTCAGGATCAGAAACAGGACGGCCGAAATCGTGCCGAGGTATAGGGAGTACCCTGCGGCCATCCCCTTCGATGACACCCGGTTGGGGAACCAGTGCAGGAGGAAGTTCGAGACGATCCCGCTACCCGCTTCCCGATTGGACCCGGGCCGCCAGGACCAAACGAGCCTATCCCAGATCCCAGAAATCGACGGCAGGTTCATTTAGACCACCAGTTTGGAGTCGCGGCCCACTTCCTGGGCGAGGTCCACCACCAATGACCCGTCTTTCGGGGAGACCTCCACGTGATGCCACTGGAGAGGCCGGGGCGCGGGACCGGAGTAGTTGGTGCCATCCCCGTGGAACTTCGACCCATGGCAAGGACAGTGGAATTCGCCAAGGGACTCGAACTCGATGCCGCGGACGGTCAACTGCTGGGTTTGCTCGAAGGGCGCGAACTTCACTGTGCAGCCGAGGTGGCTGCAGATCCCCGAAACCGCGCTGTAGCTGTTTCCGTCTCGGAGCAGAAACAACCGGTGCTCCTCCAGGTAGGTCATGCCGTTCTGGAACCCACCAGGAGCACCGATTCGAATCCGCTTAGGCGGCTCGTAAAGGATGTTCGGGACCAACGCTCGAAACATCGGCCATGAACCGACTGCCGCCACAAGGCCCAACACCCCGCCGGTAAGCCTCTGGAGGAAGGTCCTCCGGGTCGTGCTGTCCGATCCTCCATCCATGTTCTTGTTCATTCAGCCACCTCGACGAAATTGAATCTCTCCATCGTCATTGCCTCCGTCGGACACCGGATCGCGCATAAGCCGCAGCGGATGCAGGCGGTATCGTCCTTGAGCAAAACCGTCAGGGGTTCGCCAGGATCGTATCCATACGTTTCGAGGGCGGCGTCCCGCTGTGCACCTGGCAGCTCCACCTGGTCCATCGGAACGAATTTCAGGCATTTCTCGGGACACACATCGGCGCAGCGACCACAGAGCACACACAGGTGAGGGTCGTAGATCGTGTCGATGTGGCAGGCGAGACACCGCTCCGCCTGGGTTACCGCTTCCTCTTCGGTAAAGACGGTTTCTACCTCGGCGATACCGGTCCGACGCCCCAGATCGACGAAGGCTGGTGTCCGCCTGTCCAGCCTCTCATATCCGGCCGGCATCCGGTACTCCTCGGGGGGGACCCGCTCGATCTCCACCATGGTGTGAGTGGGCCGTCGGGATCCTCCGAGGTATTCATGGATCGAACGGGCAGCGGTCTTGCCGTTCGCCACTGCCTCGATAGCGATCCTCGGGCCGAAGGCGGCGTCCCCGCCGGCGAAGATGCCGGGGGCGGTCGTAGCGAGAGTCTGGGGATCGATCTGGACCGTCCC
>JBDHCH010000337.1:0-4150 GCA_039592115.1 Gemmatimonadota bacterium
GTCCACTACACTTGCAGGGACCGGAACCTCCTGGGCATGCTCTCGGACCTTCTGGGCGCCCACGCCGTGGGGATTCGCAATCTGCTCGTCATCACCGGCGATCCCCCCAGGATGGGCCCCTACCCCGATGCTACTGCGGTCTTCGACGTCGACTCCATCGGTCTCACCAACCTGGTGACAGCTCTCAATCATGGGCAGGACCCTGGAGGCAACTCCATCGGTGACCCTGCGGCCTTCGTGATCGGCGTAGGCGCGAACCCCGGCGCTCCCGACCTGGAACAGGAGCTCCAACGCTTCTACTGGAAGGTGGATGCCGGCGCCGAGTTCGCCATCACCCAGCCCATATTCGACGTGCGGCAGATGGAGTCGTTTCTGGGAGAGCTGGACCGGAGGAAGGTCCGAATCCCGGTTTTGGCCGGGATCTGGCCCCTGGTTTCGATCCGGAACGCGGAATTCCTGGCCAACGAGGTGCCGGGCATCAGCGTCCCTGAGGACACACTCGCCCGGATGCGCCGGGCGTCGGAAAACGGGAAGGAACACGCTGTTCAAGAAGGGATCGCCATCGCCCGGGAGATCCGGGACCACCTGGCCTCCGAGATCCAGGGGATCCAGGTGAGCGCTCCGTTCGGGAAAGTGGAGCTTGCTTTGGACGTACTGGACGGATACCCCTGGCGTGCCTCCTCAGAGACAACCGGAGGCGCGGGACCATGATCCCACCTCGAATCAACCCCCATCCCGTTCGTACCACTGGCCCCGGTCGAATGACACCCATGGCTGAATGGATGGCCATGGGCATGCGCATGGCGATGATGCGCCATGCGCCGGCGCGCCGTGTACGGGTGGGACCGAGGAGGGAGTAGCTCAAGAACCGACTCAACCCCCAGAGGACACGGAACCCGCGCCGGCGCAGCCGGGCGGGTTTTTCGTGTCCCCTGCATCCCCGCCCCACCGACCCGGCTCTCAGTGTCCTCCGACCATCACCTAAAGGAGGAACCATGAGCACAGAGACACGAGCAGGATACCGCTTCGAAACCCTTCAGGTCCACGCGGGCCAGGAGCCGGCCCCGGGCACCAACGCACGGGCCGTCCCCATTTACCAGACGACGTCCTACGCATTCCAGGACTCGGCCCACGGCGCACGCCTGTTCGCCCTGGAGGAGGGCGGAAACATCTATACACGAATCATGAATCCCACCACGGCGGTTCTGGAGGACCGGATCGCTGCCCTGGAAGGGGGCGTGGCGGGCCTGGCAACGTCGAGCGGTCAGGCGGCTCAGTTTCTGGCCCTGACCACCCTGGCCGAGGCAGGCCAGAACGTCGTCTCCACAAGCTACCTGTACGGGGGCACCTACAACCAGTTCAAGATCGCTCTTCCCCGGCTGGGCATCGACGTGAAGCTGGTGGAGGGGGACGAACCCCGCGCCCTGGCCGCAGCAATCGACGAGCACACCCGCGCCCTGTATGTAGAGAGCATCGGGAACCCCCGCTTCAACATCCCGGACCTGGAATCCCTGGCGGAAGTCGCCCACGCTAACGGGATTCCCCTTGTAGTGGACAACACCTTCGGGTGCGCGGGGTACCTGGCCCGGCCCATCGAGCACGGGGCCGACGTGGTCGTTGCTTCGGCCACGAAGTGGATCGGGGGCCACGGGAATTCCATTGGGGGGATCGTCGTCGATGGCGGACGGTTCGACTGGGCAGGTGGGAAATTCCCCTTGTTCACGGAGCCGGCCCCTGGATACCACGGACTGAGCTTTCACGAGACGTTTGGGGGTCAGGCCTTCATCGCCAGGGCCCGAGTGGAAGGCCTGAGAGATCTCGGCCCCTGCATCAGCCCCTTCAACTCGTTCCTGCTTCTCCAGGGCCTGGAAACCCTCTCGCTGAGGGTTCAACGGCACGTGGACAATGCCCTGGAGTTGGCCCAATGGCTCAGGGCCAGGTCCGAGGTGGCTTGGGTGAGCTATCCGGGGCTTCCGGACCATCCCTATCACGCGGCAGCAAAGAAATACCTCCGAAACGGCTTCGGCGCCGTGCTCACATTCGGAATCCACGGAGGGTTGGATGCCGGCAGGAGGTTCATTGACGGGGTGAAGCTGGCCAGCCACCTGGCCAACGTGGGGGACGCCAAGACCCTGGTCATCCACCCAGCCACCACTACCCACCAACAACTCACGTCGAAGGAGCGGACCGCCAGCGGAGTCGGAGACGACCTCATCCGGGTGTCGGTAGGGATCGAGCATATCGAAGACATCAAAGCCGATTTCGACGGGGCGTTCCAGGCCATCCAGGAAAGGAGGGTGGCATGAGCCTCAAAGCACACGTTTCAGCTGAAACGCGGTTCTTCGGCCTGGAGACCCCCTTCCCCCTCGAGAGCGGTGAGGTCCTTGACGAGGTGGTCGTCGCCTACCGGAGCTGGGGTTGCCTGAACACCGAGAAATCCAACGCCGTCCTGGTATGCCACGCCCTGACGGGTTCGTCGGATGTGGACGAGTGGTGGGGCGGTGTACTGGGACCTGGCAGGGCGCTGGACCCGGAAAAAGACTTCATTGTCGCCAGTAACGCACTGGGGGGGTGTTATGGCACGACGGGGCCTTTGTCCCCGAGGGGTGTGGGCACCATTGAGGACGATCCGGGTGAGCCCTGCCCGTCGCCGGCCCCCTCTGCTGAGCGGCCCGACGTCCCATTGTGGGGCCCGGATTTCCCTGACATCACGATCCGGGACATGGTGAACCTGCAGGCGCGCCTTCTCGAGGGACTTGGGGTCCGTCGGCTCGAGATGGTGGCCGGTGGATCCATGGGCGGCATGCAGGCCCTGGAATGGGCGGTAATGAAACCCCTTCCGGTGAGATCCCTGGCCGTCCTGGGGGCTCCGCCTCGCCATTCGGCCTGGGCTACGGGACTCGGTGAAGCGCAGCGTGCCGCCATCCGGGGCGACCCACGTTGGGCCGACGGGAGGTACGACCCGAACCGCCCACCACTCGGCGGCCTCGCCATCGCCCGGATGATCGCAATGTGCAGTTACCGGAGCCCAGAGAGCTTCCGCACCCGGTTCGGCCGCGAGCGGACGGAGAACGACCTATTCCAGGTTGAAAGCTATCTCCGGCACCAGGGCGGGAAGCTGGGCCGTCGCTTCGACGCCAATTCCTACATGACTCTCAGCCGGGCCATGGACTCCCACGACCTGGCCAGAGGGAGAGGGAGCCTCAGGGGGGTGCTCGCAGGAATCACACAACCGACGCTGGTCATTGGGATCCAGAGTGACGTCCTCTATCTCCCCGAAGAGATCCGGGAGTTGGCGAGCGGCATTCCAGGCGCAGATCTCCAATGGATCGACTCACCGCACGGCCACGACGCATTCCTCATTGAACAGGACCAGGTGAACGATGCCGTTGTCCGATTCCGATCCCCCACTAAAGTCCCTATCCGACCTGGGGAGTCTTTTCGTGTGATGAAGTTCGGGGGGACGTCTCTCTCCACCGCTGACCGGGTGGAAACCGTGTGCGGCTTGATCCAGGAGGCGGCCGAGGAGGAGCGAGTGGTGGTCGTGACCTCGGCGCCGGCGGGAGTAACGGATCTCCTCCTCGAGGTGGTGGAGGAGGGCTCCGAAAACCGCGGAGTAGCAGAGGGGAATTCGGAAGAGCCGGCAACGTCGCACGCGATGGTCCGCCTGGAGGATCTGGTCTGGAAGCTGGCGGAGGAGTCATCGGGGAAGGCGTCCAGGGATGGTGCCGGATCCGTCCCACGATTGGAGACGGGCGTCGCCACGATCCTTTCAGAAATCGAGGGGCTCGCTGCTCGAAGCCGCAGACTCGGAGCTTGGGTCCCGGCACTGCGGGATCGGGTCCTGGCCGCCGGAGAGCGGCTGTCCGCCCTCCTTCTCTCCTGCCTCCTGGAATCCCGGGGGACCCGATGCGAATCCCAGGACGCAGAACGCCTCATCCGGACCGATTCGAACTTCGGCGCCGCTTTGGTGAACCGAGAGGAAACGGATCGGCTCATCCAAAACCACCTGACCCGGCTTCCGGAGGAGATCGTTTCGGTGGTCCCCGGGTTCACCGGCGGGGACACCTTTCATCGGACCACCACCCTCGGCCGGGGCACCTCGGACCTCACCGCCACCCTCATTGGAGCTGCCCTTTCGGCGAGGGTG
>JBDHCH010000338.1:0-4122 GCA_039592115.1 Gemmatimonadota bacterium
CTCGGTCTTGGACTGGAGGTAGACCCCCCACTCGTCCATGTCGTCCTTGTCTTCCCAGGCCCCGTTGATGGACCCTTCGGTGTCGGGCCGGGTGCCGAAGTAGTCCACCCCGTAGGTGAAATCCTGGCGTCCCTCCCACAGGTCGAAGCCGTGCTGGACCTGCGCTACGAAGAGCTTCGAGTTGTCTACCAGGTTCACGCCATCTCTGAGGAGGAAGCTGTTGTCCCCGGCATCGCTGGTGTTCAAGTAGGCCTGGGCAAACAGGCGCCCCTTATTCATCCTGGCCTGATAGAACTCATAGATCCAGTTCTCCACCTGGCCCGCTCCCAGCCCTGTCAGTTCCACCCCGGTGGCGCTGGTCCGTCCGTAGGTGAGGATGGCCGTGCCGTCCCTGGCAAAGCGATAGTCGGCTCGGGCCTCCATACCCCACCGTTCCATGTTGAAATCCCGAAGCCCGACACGGGCACATGCTTCCTGAGCCTCCCCCGTGCCGTAACCCCGGATCCCCAGAGAAGCGATGCACTGGGCGGGGTCGGCCATCGCGGCGGCCCGGGCCGCGGCCTCACCCCTATCGGTGTATTCCCACTCATCGCCCTTGATGTATTGCCCGGAGATCTTGAACCCAAGGTTCCGGTTGATCAGGTAGGAGCTTCGGAAAGATCCCTGAAACACGGACTGTAGGCCGCCCCCCAAGGTTACTGTCGTGCCCTGGGAAAGTGAGTCGAGCGGAGACTTGGTGAGAAGGTGGACCACCCCGTTGGCCGTGTTCGGGCCGTACAGTGCCGATCCGGGGCCCAGGACGACCTCCATCCGGTCCAGGTCGTCGTTGTTGGCCGGGATGAAGTGCATGAGGTTCACCCGCAGGGAGGGCACCCCGGCGAGGCGGTGGTCCGTCAGGGTGTGCAGGGCTCCGGAGAAGATGTTGTTGAAACCCCGCACCACGACGTTGGCGGCCTGGAGCCCGTGGGTGATCACGTCCACCCCTGGGGCTGTTCGGATGTGTTCCACGGGGCTTGCCACGCTCCGCTCCTGGATCTCCGTGGCTCCGACCAGGTGGACCGTCGCTGGCGCTTCCACCTGTTTTTCGGGCCGGCCCCGTGATGCCGTCACCACTAGCTCGTTCAGGGCCAGAGCAGTACCCCGCATCTGAATGTCGGCCGTTGTAGTCCCACCCGCCCTCAGTACTACAGCGTTGATCCGTTCGTTGACATACCCGACGTACTGGACCACCACCGCGTACGTCCCGGCGGAGAGTTGAATCCGATACACGCCGTCCGAGTTGGAGAGGGTTCCGGTCTCCTGCCCGGAGCCCAAGATCTGAACCTGGGCTCCGTCGAGGGGCAGACCCGTTTCGGCGTCGGTGATGCGCCCCGTCAGGGTCCCCTGCTGAGCTGAGAGTTGGGCCGTCATACCCAACGCCCCAAACAGCAGGAGTCCGAGGAAGCAAACCCGAAATACACGCATGGAAATCCTCGCGGTGTGGGGAAGCCTGTTAGAGAGAGAACGACTGGAGGCGAAATTACACCAGGTCACGCATCCTATGCAAATGTTTCTGTCAGCTTCCGGATCCAGCCCCTCCACCGTCCGTGGGCTTCCTACAACGGCTTTCGAGCTTGCGCCCGGGCCCGGTTCGACCCGACAATTAGTCGAAATCCCCAACACCATGAGGCCCGATGAGCCAGCTCTCCCGAATCCGGAACCTCCTTCTGCCGGGGTTCGTCTTCCAATCCGTGGTCATCGCCGGCGGGTACGGTACGGGGAGGGAGTTGGCCGAGTTCTTTCTGATGGAGGGGCCAAGAGGTGGGCTCTTGGCCATGGGGTTGTCCACTCTCCTCTGGAGTCTGGTCTGCCTGGTGACTTATGAGTTGGCCCGGCTTTCCGGCGCCTATGATTACCGGAATTTCTTCAAAGGGCTTCTTGGCCCCGGTTGGATCCTCTACGAAGTCGCCTACCTGATCTTCATGCTGTTGATCCTCGCGGTCATCGCTGCGGCCGCCGGGGCGCTCCTGGAGGAAACCTTCGGGCTCCCCTACTGGGTCGGAGTCGTGGGCATCATGACCGCCGTTGGGGCCCTCGTATTCGCGGGTACCAAGCTCATCGAGGGTGTGATGGCTGGGTGGTCCGTGGTTCTCTATGGCGCCTATGTCGTTTTGTTCATCTGGTGCATCGGGCGGTTCGGTCCGGAGACCGCCTCGGCTATGAGGACGCCTCTGGGAGATGCCGCTTGGGGGACGGCTGGGGTCCGATATGCCGCCTACAATGTCGCGCTCATCCCGCCGCTTCTCTTTTCGGTGAAACACCTCAGAACCAGAAGCGAAACAGTCATCGCGGGAGTGCTTGCGGGGCCCATCGCCATGATCCCAGGGGTCCTCTTTTTCCTGGCCATGGTTGGCCAGTACCCGGCCATCCTGGACAGGCCGGTGCCGGCGAACTACCTCCTGGAGCTGCTGGGAAGTCGGACCTTCCAGATCGTATTCCAGGTTGTCCTTTTCGGAACGCTGATCGAGACGGGGACCGGGCTCATCCACGGGATGAACGAGCGTGTGGCCAAGGTCCTGAGTGAGCGAGGGAGGGAGATGCCGGGGCTTGCCCGGCCCGCCCTGGGGATCGGGCTCCTCCTGGCAGGGACGGCTCTGGCCGGGATCGGGCTCGTGGACCTGATCGCCAGAGGGTATGGCACCCTGACCTGGGTGTTCCTTCTGGTGTTCGTTCTTCCTGTGTTGACCCTGGGGGCTTGGAAGATCAGGATGCAGCCTGACCAGACCCACTCCGGAGGCGGCCGAGCCTGAGGATTGCCCAGATCCCGACCATGGGCCCCAGAGCGAGGACGGGGAAAGCCCAGGTCCAACCCCGGGCAGCGGTGATCAGTGGAAGCCCCTGGATGGTCACCATCGTCAGGAGGAACCCCAGCGAGGTCTGAAGGGTGAGGGCCGTCCCCACGGCTTCCGAGGGAGCCACTTCCGTCACGATCGCACTGAACTGGGCCGAGTCGGCCACGACGAAGAACCCCCAGACCCAGGTGAGGGGAGCAAGGATCCAAAGGCTTGCACCGAGAAAGAACCCCACGACCAGGCAGCAGGCCCCACTGACCAGCATGGCGAGATTCACCAACCGTTCTCTGCCCATCCGGTCTGCGGCCCAGCCGCCCCATACGCATCCCAACCCGCCGGCTGCGATCGCGCCAAAAGAGACGAGCTCGATCATCCATCGGTCGACGGTTCCCTCCCCTCCCCCTCCCCGGATGGCCGCGCTGGCCAGGAGAAAGGCCGGAACCCAGGTCCACATTGCATACAGCTCCCACATGTGACCGAGGTAGCCTCCAATCGCCAGGCGTGTTTCCCGGTGGCTCAATACGCGGGACACCAACCCCCAGGAGAATGGGACCCTGGAGAAAGAAAAGGGACCGTCCCGGTACCAAAGGAGAACCAGGAGGCCCCCCATGGCCGCTCCACCGGACACGCCTGATACGACGGAATCCAGGGTAAGCGCGGGAAACGCCTTCAACAGGTACGGAGATGCTTTGCCCACCGTGAGGGCTCCGACCACCGTTCCAATGGCCAGGCCCCTGCCCGAGCGAAACCAGGTGGAGATCATCTTCATGGCAGGAGGATAAACCCCTGCCAGGAAGAAGCCGGTGGCGAACCGGCCCGCCAAAGCCCACCCGAAGCCCGGCGCCACGAGGAGGCCGAGGTTGGCCAGGGCCCCCAGGATCGCGGTGGCGGAGAAGAAGCGCCGAGACGGGATGAGGTCGGCCAGGTTCAGGACCGAAGCCACCGCCGTGCCGGCAACGAATCCGAGCTGAACCGCGGTCGTCAGCCATCCCACCTGGGAATCGGAAAGAGCCCATCGGAGCTGGAGCTCCGGACCGATTGCCGATGCCGTGAACCAGACGGACATCCCCAGGAGCTCCGCCACCGAGAGGAGCGTCAGGATCCCCCAGCGCTCAACTCCCGAATCCTTGCCTGAGGATGTCTCAGATCCGTATCCCCCAGTGCGGCGCAGGGCCTCCACCTCCTTCCAGGCCGGGTGTCACCTCGGACCCGGTGGGTATTATCGGCGAAAGAGATTCTTCAGCACGAACCAGAGGTTCGCAGGCCGTTCGGCCAGCCTCCTCATATACCA
>JBDHCH010000339.1:0-4115 GCA_039592115.1 Gemmatimonadota bacterium
TCGAACCCCTGCTCCGTGAGCTCACGCAGGTGGGCCTCGACGCAAAGGTTCGCTGACATGCCCGCGAGGATGATCTTGTCGATCCCCCGCTTTCTCAGCTGCAATGAAAGGTCGTTGGACTCCGGCCCGTAGACCTTGTGCGGGCTGGCGATCACGACGCTCTCATGTTCGATCAGACTCTTGAGCGGCTCATGCCAGTCGGCGCCCGATCCGTCGAATCCCTCGGTGGTAAGGTTCCCCTTCCGATCGAACATGCCCACGGCGTGCATCATTTTTTCCAGGGCTCCGCCGAAGTCCCAGGAGTGGTCGTGGGGATAGTAGTAGTGGGGGGAGATAAAGATCGGGATCCCCTCGGATTGGGCCGCCGTCATGAGCTGTCGCAGGTGCTCGACCGTGTTGTTCTCCTGGACGCTGGTTCCCACCACGCCCCAGACCACCCCGTCTTCGGAGAGGAAATCCTTCTGTGGATCGGTGATGACCACCGCGGTCCTGGCCCTGTCTACCTCCAGCCCTGGGTTCGGGAGGATCTCGTTATAGGTCTGTTCAGTCATATCGCTTCTCCGGAAGAGAATGAGGTGTCATCCTCGGGGATTACCCCGGAGGACGGGGCGCACGCGTGCCGACACTGGGACCGGTTCGCGCCGCCGGGATCAATCATGGAAAGACTCGAGTCGCCTCCTTCGGTTCCCGAGCCCTTCTACAGGTAGCGGGCGATCGCCATGGTCAGCACGGCAATCCCCAGCCAAAGCGCCACCCACCTGGCGTGGGTCCGCGACCGAGCCTTCAGGCCGGCGATCTCGGCCAGTAGAGCATCTCGCTCAGCCTCGTCGGAGACGTTCCCCATCGACGCGACGAGAGCGCCGATCTTCAGTGAGGCAGGCCTCATCAGGAAGAACCCCTGCCCGAAAGCCAGGAGGGAGGCGATTCCACCAATGGTCAGAGCCGTCCCGAAGGGGGTGGTGATCCACTCCATCCCCAGCCCGGCAAATACCTGCCAGTAGAGGAACGCGCCGGAGAGAATCGTCAGAAGGGCAACGACGGGCATGATGGTCAGAAAGCCCCGCTGCTGGAGGGCCCCCATGACGCGTCCACCGTCAGGGCCAACCGAGCGAACACTGGGTTCCAGGAGGAAGACCATGAAGAAGATGGTGCCCGCCCAGAACACGCCGAAGCCGACGTGGACGATGCGGGTGACGAGGAGTGTGATGTCCATGCTCTCAGATGCGTGAACGGTCGGCGAGACAGGACAGGGGGCGGGATCTCAATCCCTTTGGGACAGCTCAGTCGGCATGGGCGTACATCTCCTGGATCAGGTCCCCGTAGCGCTCACAAAGAAACTTGCGGCGCACCTTCATCGTTGGCGTCAGCTCTTCCTCTTCATCCGATAGCTGCCACTGGAGGACGCGGAAGTCGAGGATCTGCTCCCGATCGGACCAATGGACGTTCACCCTATCGATCTCCTCCTGGACCAGACCGAGGACCTCGGGGCGGGAGGCGAGATCGGCGAAGGAGGAGAACGGCACGTTCCTGCTCTGAGCGTGGTGGCTTCCGTGAGGAATCTGTTGGAGGATCGCTGGGTTTGATCCCGACTGGTCGTCGGTCCTCACTTTCGGGAGCCAATCGGCACCATCAGGTGTGCGTAGGGCGTGCCCTTCCACATGACGTAGGGACCGCCGTTGTGCGGGTCCGTCGGGAAGGCATCCAGCAACTCTGCGGGAGCAACAATCATCAGGTGTGCGCCCTCCCTGATCCACTCGTTGTCTTCTGTGGGGCCCTCGGCGAAGGGATCGATGTTGCTGGCTCCCCCGTCGCCGGCCAGCATGTAGGAGATTCCCAGTGCGTCGGCCGAGAAGTCCGTTTTGTTTTGCCACGCCTCAGCCCACTCCATCCACTCGCCATCCATGCACATTGGCGCGGACACGGTGAGCATGGGGGGCGTCGGCATGCAGGTGAACCCGTTCGAGCCCTCTTTCAGGACATTCCCCTCCCAGTCGACCACGGTCGCGTCCTCCGCCATGCCAGGCCAGGCCGCGCTCAGCGCGTCCTTCAGGAGATCCGCGCTCTCCTGCGCCGACACTCCCGGAGCAGAAAGGGCCAGGGCCGCGGCCAGACAAACCGAGGGCACGCACATCCAGTTGATGACTATCTTGCTCACTTCAGCCTCCTGTTGCTTCGGGGTGTCGAGGATTCCGTTTCCCACGTGCGTCAGGCGGCCTCACCGAGGCCACCGCTCATTCCTTCAATGCGTGTAAAGTCCGGGGAACCGGACAAAGCGGTGACTGGGCGGAAGGCCGCTGGCCGGCCTGGAGGATCTCGGGAGGGTCCGCTCAGAGCGGTGGGCCAATAGCGGAGAAACCCCTCCTTGCATTCAGCGTCGGAGGGGTCCGGGGATCAAACTGGAGGGCTTGGATGTGATCAAGTGGATCCAGCCCGCTCGAGCCGGCGATCTTCGGGGCGGCCTTTGGCCTCCGGCCCGGTCCACTCTATCTCACCCCTGGCCTACTTGCCTCCGTTTCGACGGACCCAGATCGGCCAAGGAGTTACTGAGGTAGAATCCTATCCAATCGGCTCCAACCTGAGCCTGACAGCGTAGTCCTCCGGAGGGATATCGGTTCCGGCATGCGGAGCTGGGGTCAGCTCCAGGAGAGTCACACGGATCCCGTTCCAGACCACGGCCCGGGGATCCAGGCTGGTATTGAGGATCAGGGCGTGGGTGGGTCCCATCCCGGCAGCGATGCCGATGACGACTTTTCCGTTTCCTTCCCAAACGCAGGTCACGTCTACGGGACACCGGGAGTCCTCCAGGACCTCGCCGAAGCCGAGACGGATCACGCTCCCCTCGAGGCGGAGATCCTCACCGTGCTGAAGGACGATCTCCCGGGAGGCTGGCAGAAGAGCGGAGTCTGGAGTCTGATCAGGCGCGGTCGGACTTCCGCACCCGGTAATGCCCACCGCCAGAAGTGCAGACGAGAGAGCGATGATGGACGCCCGAAGCATACGGGACTCCCTTCAAAAAGAGGACACCTCTTGAACCGTTCCACAGAGAGTACGATCGAAATGGACCCTTTGTGACCGATCCTCTGCTCCCCGGATGCGGACACTGCAGAACTCCTGTACGGAAACGGAGTGGGTCCTGCGGCTGTTTCCCCCGTTCTCCGCCCCATCGGCACCGTCGTGTGGAGGTCCTCTTCGGGCTGACCTGAGAGGTGCCTTTGGGCAGCGGAGGATGAGCTTGATGAAGAAACCGAACCGGGCTACGTGGGTGGAATACCAGAAGAGGCCGCCCGGGAGCTCTTCCCGGACGGCCTCCATGGGACCCGCACCTTCGATTCTACGAAGGCCGAGCCCATCCCGCACGGCTGCAAAGGGGAGCTAGACCCGACCCCCCGTGAGGTCACTCAATCGCGAATCCGACCTGTGTCACACCTCCGGACGAATCGTACTCGAAGTTGCCGTGGATCACCCCAACCACGTGCACCGTGTAGGGGCCCGGGGTCTGCCTGCGGGGGATCCGCCAGGTCAGGAGGGCATCCCCGCTGGCATCCGTGAATCCCTGCTTCGCCGTGATCAGTGCACCCCCGGCATCCCGGACCTCCGTGAAGACCTGGGCTCCCGAGATCGGGGCTCCCGCATTACCCACGACCCGCGCAATCCAGCCCATGGTGTCCCGGTTGCGGAAGAGCTCGCATGTCTGGGTGGGCCCCCCGTCCCTGCCGATACAATAGGTAGCCAGGCTGTTGGTCGTCATGACGGGAACCGTCGGAGCCGGCGGCGTTCCCCAGGTGGTGGACGCCATGACGTACGGCTCGGCCATCCCCGTGCCCATCCAGGCGTTCAACAGGTTCAAGCCCTCATCGGCCAGGAACGGGTTCAAGCCATCATTCGCCAGGTAGAGGAACTGGATGTATTCCCAGCTCGTGGGCTGATACATGAGGTCGATGGTGGCGTAGACCGCCCCTGCCGGCGGGCTGAGAGTGAACTCGTCCCAGTAATTGTATTCCCCATTCTGGGCAGGATTCCCTTCAGGATCCCCGTATTGGGTGGCCGGAACGGGGAGCGCGTTACGCACCCGAGCCTCCTCATAATTCATCCGGTAGGGTGGGATCCGGTTGTCC
>JBDHCH010000340.1:0-4113 GCA_039592115.1 Gemmatimonadota bacterium
TCCAGTACCTCCTTCTGCTTCTTCAACGCCAGGTAGGCTTCCAGGGTTTCTTCTTCACGGAAATACAGGATCGACCACCTGCCGCGAGTGAAGTCCGAGGACTGGAGATCCGTGACGATCAGGGACTTCTCCAGATAGGATCTAATGCCCGAGCCAGTCACGATGGCCTCGGACGCCTCCCGGATCCGCCGGTACTCTTCCGGGTGCAATGGGGGGCTGATAGCCAGTCGCTTCACCCCGACCGCCACCATTTCGGCGAAGCAGTTGATCATCCCGAGCTGGAACGACATGGGGTGGATCTCGGTCATGCCGCGGTCATCCTCGCTTTTGGACGTAGTCTTTCGAGAGGTCGATCAACCTGGTGGCGTATCGGTTCCGCTCCGAGAGATAGTCCCCCATGAGGGCCATGAATACCCCGCTCAGCGAGAGGACGGCGATCAGGTTGGGGACAGCGCATATCGCCACGGCAATGTTGGCGAAGACCCAGAGTCGATCCACATCGGCCACGCCGGCGAACACCAGGGGAGGGATGAAGTAGAGGAATCGGATCCACCGAGTCACCCCTCTTCCGAACACGTCTACCAGTGCCGTTTCGAAGTAGATGAAGAACCCGATCTGGGTGGAGAGGCAGAAGGAAAGGATGCAGAAGGAGATTAGGTTCCCTGCCACGGCGGCGGGGAACACGGACGAGAACGCCAGGATCACCAGCTCGATCCCCGACTCGCCGCTGTCGAGGACTCCGGTGGAAAGAACCGCGAAGCAGGTGATGGTGCAAATGACGAAGGTCACGACGAAGACCTCGAAGGCCCCCCACATCCCTTGCTGAAACGGATGGGCGGTCTCGGCCGTTGCGTGGGCCATGGGCGCGGTGCCCATACCCGCCTCGTTCGAGAACATCCCCCTGGACACACCCTGTTGCACCGCCTGCATGACAGCAGCTCCGGCGAACCCCCCGGCGGCCGGGACCGGGGCGAGCGCGTACTGGAACACTGCGGAGAATACCTGCGGGATCTCCCTCCAATTCACGAAGAAGAGGAGGAAGCCGCCCCCGATGTAAACCAGGGACATGAGGGGAACCAGCCCCTCGCTGACTCGGCCAATCCGCCGGATTCCGCCGATGACCACCACCGCCGTCACGAAGGTCATGGATCCGGCCACCAGGTAGGGATTGAACCCATAGGAGGCGAGGAAAGAACGCCCCACGGTGTGGGCCTGAAGAAGGCTTGCGCTGAAAAGGGCGTTCACGATGATGGCCAGGCTGAAGACCGTGGCCAGTGCCGGCCACCCAAGACCCCGCCTGATGTAATACATGGGGCCACCGCGTATCCGGCCGGTCTCGTCGATGTCGCGGTAGTGGACGGCCAGGGTGATCTCGGCCGTCTTGGTTATGGTGCTGATGAGGGCCAGTAGCCACATCCAGAAAATGGCCCCGGGGCCTCCGATGGAGAGGGCGACAGCGATTCCGGCGATACTGCCCATCCCAACGGTGCTGGCTAGGGCCGTGGACGTCGCCTGGAAGGGCGTCATTCGACCCTTCTTCCATTTTCTCGCTGCGTCCCCTCCGGACTCCTGATCTCCTCTTGGGGATTCCGCTGCGGAAGTCCCCCCACCAAGCAGGCTTCCGAAGGTTGTGCGGTAGATCTCCCCCAAGCCTCGCACCTGGAACCCCTTCGTGCGGATGGTCAGGTAGAGGGAAACACATGCGATGAGGACCAGGGTCCACGGTCCCCAGAGGAGTTGGTCGATGCGTGCCGCCACATCCAGGATACCGTCGATCAATGGAAGGACTCCGCGATTCTCCGAGCCTCTGTGACCGTTTCCAGGAGGGCTTCCACGGTCACGGCCGGGATGATGGCAACCGCCCTCAGGGCTGCTTTTCCTCCGACCCTGCTGACGGAGATGATCCTCTTCCCCTCCTCGAGGATGGTCTGGTAGATGTGCTCCTGGAGCTCGTCGAGCTTCTCCCTCGGTACAGTTGGTGGGACGACCCGGAAGCAGAGGATGCCCGTGTCGGGCTCGTGGAGTGGTTCGATGTCCGGTTCGGCCCTGAGCCGATCATATAGGCTCCGCACTGACGCCACGGGCTTTCGGAGGCGCTCGACCAACCCGGTCAGTCCCTGGTGGCGGATGGAGGTCACCAGGGGCAGGGCAGCGAAAGGCCGGGTGCTGGGGATCGACTTGAGGCCGGGGTTAGGCCCAGGCGCGTCGGCCCGGTTCCAGTAGTGACTGAAAAGGGCCATGGGTCGAAACAGTTCCCGATCTCGCGCGAAGAGGATGGAGTTGGGAATGGGGACGGCCAGTTGTTTGTGTGGGTCCCAGGATACCGTGTCGGCCCGGTCCAATCCGCGGAAGAGATGGGCCCTCTCCGGCAGGAGGCCATACGCCAGTCCGTATGCGCCATCCACGTGGAGCCAGATCCGTTCTTCCTCACACAGGTCGGCGATGGCGTCTACGGGGTCCACGGATCCGGTTGAGGTGGTTCCGGCCGTGGCCACGACGCAGAACACGTCTCTGGACTCACGGATTCCATCCAATGTGGTTCTCAGTTCCTCTGCATCCATGCGCCGATTCTCATCCACTCCGATTTCCACCAGTGCATCCTCTCCCAGGCCGAGGAACCGGACCCCGTGCCTGACGGAGAAGTGGGAGTCGGCAGAAACGGCCACCGCCAGGCGGGTGGGATCAGAGAACCCCGCCAGTCCCTTTGACGAGAGATTGAACCCTTCCTGGCTCGCCCGGTGATGCAGGGCCATGTAGAGGGCCTGCTGATTGGCATACGTGCCGCAGTAGAGAACCGTCGCATCCGCCTCCGGGCCCAGGCGAAAGAGCCGGCATAATGCCTTGCAGGCAAGTTCCTCCAGGGCGGCTCCCCCCGGAGACACCTGCCAGTTGGTGACGCCCTGATTCCATTTCAGGGCCATTACCGCCCCCATGGCGGCCCCGTCTTCCAGGGATGAGTTGAACAGGCCCTGAAAGGAGGGGAGGTCGTATCGCATGAGGTGGGGAAGCAGCCGTTCCTCAACCAGCGTCTCCAGCTCTTCCAGAGGGAGTCCCGCCTCCTGAAAATCCACCAGAGGAGCCAAGTCGGCCTCGACCGTAGCTGGCGACGCACCGGAGAAGAGGCGGTCAGACATTCAACCTCCGATGCACGTAACGCCCTCGCCCCGGGGCCCCCAGACATTCTTCTCCGTCGATGATCATCTCTCCGCGGGAAAACACCATCTGGACCTTTCCGGTAACCTCCACGCCCTCATAGGCTGCCCAATCCGCGGCCATGTGCAACGTGTTCTGGCTCATGGTCCACCGGGCTTCGGGATCAAGCAAAACGATGTCGGCGTCGGCGCCGACCCTGAGGCTTCCCTTCCTGGGCGCCAGGCCGAAGAGGCGAGCGGGTTCGGAAGCCACGATCTCCACGAATCGGGGCAAAGAGATTCGTCCCTTCGCGACCCCCTCGGAGAACAGGATCTGGAATCGGGGTTCGATCCCCGGGATCCCGTTGGGACAGAGATCGAAACGGTCTTTTCCGTATAGCTTGGCCTCCCAAGAGTAGGCTGCATCGTCGGAGGTGACCATTCGGATCCGGCCATCCCCGACCCCTTCCCAGAGGACGGCTTGGGTCCTCTCATCCCTCAAGGGGGGGGAGCAGATCCACTTGATCCCGTCGTCCCGCTTAAGCATGTCCTCGGTGAAGACGAGATAGTGGGTGCACGTCTCGGGTCGAATGTCCACGCCGTCGGACATGGCCTCGGTGAGAAGATCGAGCCCGCCCGAACTGGCCAGGTGGACGATGAAGAACCGAGCCCCGGTCTCCCGGGCCATCCCGATGATGCGGCGGATGGCCTCCGTCTCGACCTCCGGTGGCTTGCTCCGGGCGTGGAAGATGGGGGCCGTGTCCCCCCGGTTCAGGAGGGGTGGAATGTTGGCCTCGATGGCGTCGTTGTCCTCGGCATGGAGCATGAGCATGCCCCCTGCATCCTTGAGCCGACGGGCGATGCGGACGAGGTCCGGGTCCTCGATCAGGAGGCCGTCTTCCCGATAGGTCATGTAGCACTTGATGGTTGGGGCTCCTGCGTCCACGACCGTGGCGATTTCCGCGAGCGTCTCTTCGTCGGG
>JBDHCH010000341.1:0-4107 GCA_039592115.1 Gemmatimonadota bacterium
CCCTCGAGAGGGCCCTGGTCTTCCAGGTCCACGGCCAGCCCTACCAGGGATCCCGTGCCGGAGCGCAGGATATTCAGGTCCTGGCTCAAGAGTCGAGACCCCGGGGGGACCCTGACCGACACCACCCCGGAGGTCAGGTCCGCCGCCTCCGCTTCGACTCTCAAGGGGTGGTCGGACGGAACCGCACACGCCAGATACCGGCCCGAGGAATCCGTTTGTCCCTCAAGACCTTCCTCCTGGATTCCCAGCATGGTCTGGATCTGCCCACCCCCTGCCCGGGCGACCCCGGTACCGCGGAACCGGTAATCGGACCAGAGGATCCGAACCGTGGCTCCAGGGAGAGGGCCGCCGGTTTCGCCATCCGTCACCGAGCCGGTGAGGGTGGCCGAGCCTTCCGGCCGCTCCGACTCCCCGCAGGCCGCCTCCAGAAACTCGGAGACCTTCGGGGCCACGAGACGAACGGATGCCACCTCCCCCGCGGAGACCTCCACCTCTACGGGGTGGGGGAAGCCCGCGAGAGACGGGACGCTCGGGTGAGAGAAGGTCACGGAATAGATGCCCTCGCTCAGGCCGGTGAGGTTGAAGCTTCCCGCTGAGTCCGACTCGGTTGTGGATTGGGTCCCCACCAACCGGACGGTGGCGCCCGCAATGGGTACCAGTCCCGTGTCGTCCAGGACGACTCCAGCCAGAGTAGCCCGAGTCGCTTCCAGGACGGTTCGTCCGGCCTGGTCCTGGACCCGGTCAACCTCTCCCCCCACCTCCCGTATGCCCGCGAGGATGAGCTGCCGGCCGCCCCGAAAGTCCGGTGCCAGGGCGGCGTTGGGCATGCGGATCCGCCATTCCGTCACGATCCAGGTTCCGTTGGGAAGGCCCTGGAAAACCACCTTTCCGCCCACAGCGTCATGGCGGAGGGCGGGATCGAGGTTCTCATAGGTGTAGTCGAGATACCGGAGCTCACCGCTGGCGGGGTCGATCCAGACCACCCCCCTGATCTCGGGGAGATCGCGTCCTTCGGTTGGTTCGAAGACCACCCCGAGGAGGCCGGCAGATTCCCCTTGGCCTGCGGTGATGCCCAGGCAGTGGGTGTCGAGGAAGGGGTCGGACAGGAGGACTTTGGCGTCAGGGGCGAAATAGAGGTCCCCGTCAGGGTCGGGTCGTATGAACCCCTCGGAGACCAGCGTTTCCGCCGGGAGGCTCTCGAAGGGCGCCCGCTGATACCCCTGGCTGGCTCTCCGTTGCTCGGAAAGCACTCTCCGGCCTCTCTCGTCCAACTCCCGCTGGAAGCGGATGGTTCGGTACCGGTAGAAGCCTGACTCCTCGGTCAGGGCCGCGGCGGCCAGGGCCTTTCGAGCCTCCTCCCAGACTGTAGCGACCGCGCGCCCCGCCTCAGGCCTGATCTCGCATCGCCGCTCCCCCGCCACATGGAGCCCTTCCAGCGCGATGGCATCGATTTCCGCCACCATCCGTACATCCACAGTGTCTCCCACGGCCAGTTCGATGGGATCGGAAACGGTACTTGCGTGGCCGATCCTGTCCGCTCGGATGGTATAGACCCCGGCTGACGGGGCACGAAGGAAGAAACGTCCGGAAGCATTCGACAGGACCGTTGCCTCCTCGCCGGCCGAGCCCTGGAGGACGATCATGGCACCCTCGAGAGGGAGTCCCGTCTCCCCGTTCAAGAGTTGGCCCCGGACCACCTGACCATTCGCTGTTGCTGGAAGAAGGAGGAGGATGGCCAGGAGGTTCGTGATGGGAGAACGCATGGGTCGCTTGAGGCCGCGCACAGTGGGTAGGTACATTCCGCTATGTAATGTAACCGCCCGAGGCTCCTGGGGATCCCCGTATGGCCCCGGAAGGCGGTATCCGGAATACCATTTTCGAACCGGAGTGTGTGATGCATCGTCCACTGGCAGTTTGCTTCCTCTTCCTCCTGGCGTCCGTATCGGCGGCTGCAGCCCAGACCAGAGGATTCCAGCCGGAGGACTACTACAAGATTGTGAGTGTCTCCCAGGCTGTGGTGTCGCCCATGGGCCACTACGTGGCGTTTACGGTCACGACCGTCCTGGAGGAAGAGAACACGCGTCACCGGGCCATCTGGCTCCAGCCGCTCCGGGATGGTCGACCGGATGGGCAAGCGTTCCGCATTACCGACCCCACCGCGGAGTCCTCATCTCCGGCCTGGTCGCCGGATGGGCGTCTTCTCTCGTTCTCCTCGAGGCGAGGAACGGACGACAATCCGGTCTGGTTCCTGCGGGTGGACGGGCCCGGCGGAGAGGCCTTCCATATCGACGGGGTCGAAGGCGACCCGGTCTGGTCCCCCGACGGAAGTTGGATCGCCTTTTCCCGGGCTCCCAGTGACGGAGACGGGGAAGACAACGGCGCCCGGGAGGGTTGGATCGCCCCGGATGCGGTGACCAACACGCTGGACGCCGACCGCTTCGACGGCCGGGTGATCACTTCGATTCGGTACAAGAGGGACGGGGCCCTCACCCTTCGTCCCCACTACTCTGTCAACGAAAAGCGCCAGCTGTTCGTGGTCTCCGGGATGGGGGGCGCCGCCAGACAGGTGACCGCTCTGGACTTCAACGTGGGATCGATCCGGTGGTCCCAGGATGGGCGCCAGCTCTTCTTTTCCGGCGACGAGTACGAGGATGACGAGCTGAACCAGGAGGCGACCGGGGACCTCTGGACCGTTCCGGCGACCGGTGGAACGGCCCGGCGCCTTACTACGAACCCTGGGTCGGAGCAGAGCCCCGCGATATCCCCGGATGGGCGCTGGATGGCCTATCTCTTCTCCGGAGAGCGGGGGTCCGAAACCGACCTGATGGTTGTGGAGTTGGGGCCGGATGGGAGCTTCCGAGGTGCTCCCCTGAACCTGACCGAGGAGTGGATGCTGAGGCCTGGATCTCCCGAGTGGAGCCCGGACGGCACTCACCTTCTCTTCTCCGCCGGGATCGGGGGAAACTCGCACCTCTTCCGGGTGGATTCCGAAGGTGGCCCCATTGAGCAGGTCACCTCGGGAGACCGCCGGCTCTCCTCCTTCTCCTTCTCCCAAGACGCTACTGTCATGGCCTTCACCGCCACGGACGCTGTCACCCCGACCGAGCTCTACGTGGCGGCGGGCGACGGAACCACAGAGCAGAAGGCCACCGGATTCAACGACGGCTGGCTCCGGGAAGTGGATCTCCGACCCGCTGAGCGGTTGACCTGGACAGTGGCGGACGGCACGGAGATCGAGGGTTGGGTGATTCAGCCGGTGGGGCACCAGACGGGGGAGTCTTATCCCCTGATCCTGAAGATCCACGGTGGCCCCCACTCCGCCTACGGGAACACCTTCTTTCCCACCTTCCACGTCCTCTCGGCTTCGGGCTTCTATGTGCTATACACGAATCCGAGAGGATCTTCGGGCTATGGACATGAATTCCAGTACGCCACCCGGGGCGAGTGGGGAATCGTGGACAAGGAAGACTACCTGACCGGAGTAGACGCGGCGCTGGATGCCTACCCGGATGCGGACGCCGGGCGTCTGGGCGTGTCGGGGGGGAGTTACGGAGGGTTCATGACCAATTGGCTCACCGCCACCACGGATCGATTCCAGGCGGCAGTGACCTCACGGTCAATCACGAACTGGGAGAGCTGGTACGGGGCGTCGGACGCCCAGGGCCTGACGGATTACGAGTTTTTCGGGCCTCCGTGGGAGCAGCGTGACCTGTACCGGCGTTTGTCGCCCATCTCCTATGTGGAGAACGTCACGGCGCCCACCCTCATTATCCACTCGGAGAACGACTACAGGACGCCCATCGCCGACGGGGAGCAGTGGTTCATGGCTCTGAAGAAGCGGGGAGTACCAGTAGAGATGGTGCGGTACCCACGCTCCTCCCACGGCCTTTCCCGAACCGGTGAGCCCTGGCTCTTGGTGGACAGGTTGGAACGTCTTCGGAGCTGGTTCGACCATTACCTTCGGAGGTGAGGCCCCGAATCGCCCAGGGGCCGCATCCTGCGTCACGGAGAGAGGGGATGATTTGGCGGGTCCGAAACCCAGCCTTCCGGGTTGGGTCGAAGAGAGGATGCGGGATTCACCCGTGAGCGATTCGTCGGAGATTCCGA
>JBDHCH010000342.1:0-4098 GCA_039592115.1 Gemmatimonadota bacterium
GCGCTCAGCCGGTGGGATGAGCCCAGCTCGTAGCTCACCTTTCCGAAGATGTCGTGGTATTCGGGAGAGAGCCGCCTGCCCTCGTTCGCCACGTCCATGAGAAGGTCGAGGAAGCCCCGGCGCACGGAGAAGAGCCAAGCTCCCCTTGCCCCTTCGAAGGTGCCGCGACTCATGGCGGTCATGTTGCTGACACTGAGGCCCAGTGTCGTCTTCGCTTCACCCTCCGGGCGCCTGGAGGTCATGTCGAGGACACCCGCCATCCGATCCCCGTGCTCCACACCGAACCCTCCGGTGAGGACCTCCACTCCCCCCAGCACATTGATGTCGACGATTCCGAGAGCTCCGTCCCAATCCATCACGTGATAGGGCCGATAGAGCTCCAATCCGTCCAGCCGAACCAGAACTTCCCGGTCCCCTCCGCCTCTGATAGTGAGCCGGGTCGAGATATCGCCGGACGTCACCCCGGGGAGACTCTTCATCGCCCGGAAAACGTCCTCCCCGAGCTGGGGCAGGATCTGAGTTTCTTCTCTGGTAACCGCAGTCGCCGTCCCAGGCGGGACGTCCTCCAGGAGTCCGAAGGTCCCTGGCTCGATGAGCAACTCAGGCAGCGGGATGACATCCCTGAAGAGGGTCAATCTGACTCGCGAAGTGTCACCTTCCGTGATATCGACCTCGTGAAGGGACCCCTGTATCCACCCCAGGGCGGTCACTCCGAGCGCGTGCCTTCCAGGCGCTAATGCCCGAAAAAAGAACGATCCGTTTCGGCTGGTGAGCGCGGCCCGGCCATCAGCCAGCCTCACCAGGGCGTTTGGTATCGGGTCACCGGCATCGGCATCCACCACTCGGCCCCCGAGGGCTCCCTGATGCGGTTCATCCACCTCGTCCGCAATCGGCACGATGGCGATGAGGCTCCCCCGGGAGACAAAGTCCAACCCCGTACCGTCCAGCATTCTCCCGAGGGCCTGGGCCACCGTGGCCGCAGCGCAGGGGCACGAGACACGGACTCCTCTCGGTAGCAGGTCCGGGCTGAAGACCAGGGAAACCCCAGCAGCCTGCTGCAATCGAATGAGGGCGATCTCCAGGGGTTGGTCCTGAACGTCGAGGCCGGCCGGCCGATCCCGAGGCGTCTGCCCCTCGACCACCGCCGGGGCGAAGAGAAGCGTCACTACCATCATGCAACGCATCCATTCTGGTCTTCGCCGGCCCACTCTCATTCGGTTCCTCCCAGGACCCCTCGACTCAACGGCACAAGCACCAAAGTGGCCCCCTCACCCAGGGAGGCCAAGAAAAAGTTCACCCCGCGCGTTCATCTGGGGAGTGGTATAGACACCGCATCCGATTCGTGTCCTGGGCGAACGTTCGGCCCCCGGATGGTCGGGGCCGTCCCATTCACCCATCGGAGGATGACGCCATGAAGCACTCACAAAGGCTCGCGCTATTGGCCTGCCTCTTGATACCCATCAGCCTTTCAGGCCAGGAAAGGCTCCCGGGGTCGCATGCCCGGTACGGTTTCACCCTGGGCGTTGCCTTTTACCAGGCTCGGGACCAGGTCCTCAACCGTCTCCGCCACCAGGGGCCATCCATCTCGGCTGGGGTTTTCCGTGAGGGGAGCACCGAAGGGTCTGTTCACCGGGTCCGGGTCTCGTTCGCCTTCGCGCCCCTTTCGGACCGCTATTCTCCCGACCGGTCCTCACTCCTGTTCCGTCCCGCCATCGAAGTCCGGTACGGCCGGAAAGCGGCTCAAATCACGGAGAACGTGGCCCTGTTCATGGGGGGACGGGCAGGTTGGAACACCGACTTCTCGTTCTATGAGAACTGGGACCAAGGACATGCCTACTGGCTGACCTCGGCCCACCTGGGCTTCGCCGGCACCCTCGTCCGGACTCTGGCTGATGGGAGTTCCCTTCACCTGGAGCTTGACGCCCCTGTCCTCGCTGCCGTGTCACGGCCTCCTGAGCGCTTCGAATACAAGGAAGTCAAACCGGACTTCGGTTGGATCTTCGGCCACATCCATGAGGGAATGCGGGTCACCTCCCTCCACGAGCACACGGCCCTCAAAGCATCCCTGGTCTATCATCGGAAAGGCGGTGGATTCCTGAGGCAGCGCTTCTTCTGGCAAACGGCCTTCACGTCGACCCGCCTGCCGGATTCCCGCCCCCTCACCACACTCACGCATACCCTGGGTGTTTCCCACCCGTTCTAGAACGCTTGGAAATGGAGATAGACATCATGAACCGATATCCGCTTGGGTTAGTCGCCCTTCTGCTGGTTGCGGTGTGCACCGGCTGCCTTGTCGATCCGGAGTTGAAGGTTCCCTTTGCCGGGTCCGCACCCGAGGAGCTCAATGACGGTTGGGAGCTCTCGACGCAGGAAGCGGAAGGCCTGAACTCCGCCGAGATCGAGGAGGTGTATCGACGGCTCTTCTCAGAGGACCTGTTCCCCACCGTGCGCTCTCTCCTGATTGTTCGGCACGGGAAGCTCGTGGCCGAAGGGTATAGCAGGGATCTCAGGGACCGGCACTGGTTTCACAATGTTCAGTCCGTGACCAAGAGCGTCACCTCGCTCCTGGTAGGGATCGCCATGAGGGAAGGGCTCCTCGAGACACTCGACACCCCCCTGTACGCCGTCATCCCGGAGTACTTCGACGACGACCCCAGAAAACGGAGCATCACTCTACGGGACGTCCTCACGATGCGGACGGGTCTGAGGTTCCATAACGACGACGACTCTGGAGTGTTCATCCACTCCCCCGGGAGCAGCGTGAGAAACATCCTTCACCGTCCCCTGGAATTCGATCCGGGATCCACCTTCTACTACAACGACGGCACTCCTCAACTGGTCGCCGGCCTTCTCATGGAGGCTGCAGGCGTGACGTTGGAAGAGTACGCCCGTGAGCATCTCTTCGGCCCTCTGGGCATCGACAATCTCCAGTGGGAGAAGCACGGCGATGGTCTCAGCTTCGGCGCCTACGGCCTCTGGCTCCGGCCCCGAGACCTGGCCAGGATCGGCCAACTCATGCTCCAGGGTGGAAGCTGGGAGGGCCAGCAGGTCGTCCCACCCGAATGGATCGTGGAATCGACACGCGTCCACGCAAACGGCGACTACGGGTATTACTGGTGGGTCATGGACGAGAACCGTGTATACCGGGCCAGCGGAGCCGGTGGCCAGATCATCTTCGTGGACGAGGGAAGCGATCTCGTGATTGTCCTCACCGGCGATCCTGCCTCCAAGTCCTGGATCCTCTCACAGGGAATCAATAGTCTCTTCACGGGGATCCTCGAAGCCGTCGAGAGTCCATGAGGCAGCGGGGGATGCCAGGGGGGAGTCGATGATCCATGCCAAAGGGGGGGGGCCGGCCATCACAGCAGACCCCCCCCCGGCGCGATCGGATGATCCCTGGAGGCGGGATCGGCGTTCAGCGCAGGACGGCCAACGTGTCGGACACGGTGCAGGAGGCTCCCGTGGCGGCGCAGAGCGACTCGACAACGTCCCGGAACGGCTCCGCGCCATACCATGCGGTGACCCGCCTCTGTCTCAGGGCGGCTCCCTCCACTTCGACTCGGGATCCATATCTCCACGCCACTTCTCGTGCGACCTGGGAGAGGGGAGTGTCCTGAAAGAGAAGGGCACCCTCTTCCCAGTCCAACATGCCGAGCAGGTCCTCCGGCCGTCTCGCGGAAAGTGGTCCCTCGGGATTGGCCACTGTCACTTCCCCCGCGGCCACCTCCACACGACCGCCCTCGCTCCGCACTTCCACCCGGCCTTCCAGGACCGCGATCTGTTGCCCCCGCCCGCCCATCGGCCGCACCTCGAACCGGGTGCCCAGCACACGGGCTTCGATACCATCCGCCACAACGACGAACGGCCTGGTCGAATCATGGGTCACCGCGAAGAGAGCCCTTCCCCGCAGCTCGAACCGCCTCTCGCTCCCCCGTCCATCCCGGGAGAGGCGACTGCCCGCGGCGAGCCTGACGAAGCTACCGTCGTCCAGGACGAAGGTCTCGCTTCCACCGGCTGACGCCTCCAGGACGAAAGTGGATCCAGAGTCTCCGTACCATTCGTAAAGACCGAAGCTGATGGCGGCCATGGCGGCGGCGA
>JBDHCH010000343.1:0-4094 GCA_039592115.1 Gemmatimonadota bacterium
GCGTGGCGCAGTCCGGTAGCGCACCTGCTTTGGGAGCCCACCCGGCGATCCTACCTTTCGCAAAAGTCCAGTAAAGACAACGGTTTTTCCCCATGCCTTGGGAACGGATTTCTCCGTTTTCCCATGGTTTGGGACTCTCAACGTACACAGCAACGTACACAGTCCCAGGGTGGTCCCGAAGGGATGCCTCTAGAGCTTCGGCCCGCCCTCTCCCGAAGAAGCCGGGGGCCTCCTGGCCCTCCCCCATTCCATGCCGGGGAGCGACGATCAGGATTCGAGAGACGGGGGATTTATGGATCACAGCGGCGAAGCAGTGACACTGACACAGGTCCAGGAAAAGAGGCCGTCGAGCTGGGAGAAGCGGGTGATGGTGGCCTACCTCCGAGCCCTTGGGGTGACCTGGGCTGCCTGTGCCAGTGCTGTCGGGGTTTCACTCCGTACGGTCCACCGCTGGCAGGAACACGAATCGTGGTCGGATGCGGTCAAGGAGGCTGCTGACCGTTGGCATGTGGACATGGATCAGAAGAGTAGGGCGGTAATCACCCAGGCGGTGGAGAAGTTCGCTGATGATCCGACAGAAGCCGGGAAGACGGCCAGATGGTATCTGGAACGGACCGATCCCAGGTTGGCTCCTCCGGCCATTCAGCACCAGCTCTCCGGGTCGGAGGGGGGAGCTGTCCCTATCATCGTCGGTGCGGCACCGGCTGGTCTTTTAAGGGCGACGGAGTAGGCCCGACTCGGAAACTGGCCGGAAAACGCGGGAGCCGACTGGTCAGGAGGTTTTCCTGGGTTGGCAACGAGCAGAGGTCAATGCTCCGCATCATCCGGCACGCCGTCGCCATGGGATCGGCCTCGTTGGCCAGGGCGACGTAGGTCTCCAAGTGCTCCCGGACGATACGATACCAGGGGGGTGGTCCCGGGGTGCTGCCGACGATAGAGCTGGAGAAGAGTGCCGGCCCGGGCCTTATGGGGAGCGGCCGATCCCTTCCCTCAGGAGTCGCTCCAGTTCGCCTCGTGCGGCCTCCACGTCGGCGGTCAGTGAAGGCTCCGGGTCGGGCCGTAAGGCCAAATATCCGCGGAGAGCTTGGATCGCCCCTTCCCGATCACCGACCAGAACCGCGAGACGGCCTTCTTCTCTCCGAAAGGTGGAAAGATAGGGAGCCGATGGATAGGAGAGGCGCCGTACCGCCGCCAGCGCCCCTCGCTGGTCACCGCGTGAATCGAGGACCCGCGCCAGGACGAGGTTCGCATAGGCACCAAGATACGGATAGGCCGGTCCTGCCCGAGCCATCGACTCGAGTCGGCCCACAGCGGCATCTGCATCGCTATCGGACGTGAGGCTCGCCAGCAACGCCTCCAGAAGCACGGCGCATTCACGGTTGTAGACAACCGTCGTGTCCGAGTAGACGGGGGCACTCGCCTTCCGCAGACTCTGGATCGTCGCCGCCGCCCGATCCGTCACGCCGTGCCAGAGACGCCATTGCTCCACGACGCAGAGGTCCTGAAACCGCAGGCCCCGCTCTTCGCGGGACTCCGCAGACCCTTCAACCTGCTGGGCGGCGAGCTCCACCACCGCGGCGGCGGCCGCGGTGGTGTCCCCGTCCCAGTAGAGGGCGTCGCTGATGCGGGTCCGCAGGTGCATACGCGGGATCGGCTGGATCTCTGATTGGGCGGTGGTAATCCGCAGAGCCTCGCTCGGGCGTCCCGCGTTCGCAGCCACATCGTGAATGTCGAGCAGTGACCCCCAGGTCGCCCAGCGCGTCTCCGTTTTCGCCTGGAGGGCTGCGAGCGCGGAGCCGACCGCGTCCAGTCCCACCAAGTCGCGTTGTGCCAAACGAAGGATTCGTCGCAGACTGAGCAGGTCCATTCCCGGCAGCCGGCGCCGCAGCGTCATGACCTCTGCGGAATCCCCTAGGGCGTAGGCGATCCGCCAGCGGAGATAGTCGTCGAGCCCACCTGAGGATCCCAGCGCCGCGTAGCGGACGCTGAGCTCTCGCACCCCGGCCGTATCGCCGGTGGCGGCCCCGATCTCGATCAGATGACTGAGCGGCGCGACGAAGGCTGAATCCAGCTCCAGGGCCCGCTCGAAGTACCCGCGGGCTCGGTCAAACGGTGCTTCAACCCCGAGCACGGCGCCGAAGTGGAAGAAGACGTCACCCGCCTCGTACCAGGCCTCAGGGCGGCCTGGCATCCCCTCGATCGCACGCTCCCAGCCCTGTAACCGATCCTCCCAAGTGGGTGGCGCCGGATATTCCGGACCCAGCCAGGCCAGGAGTAACTCGCGGTCGCGTGGGCTCAGCCGCTCGCGGTTTTGCCAGGCGCTGACCAGCCCTTCGGACCACTGATCACCGATCCCCACGGCCCAATACGCTGCCGAAGCCAGGCCCAAGCCCGCCAGCGCGAAGCTCGAGTCCTCCTCAATCGCCCGCTGAAAGTCGCGCATCGCTTCCGTATAACGACCTCTACGGTACTTCGCCTGCCCGTTGATGTACGCTTCCAGGGCCAGGAGCGACGTGCTGGTGAGTACAGCCAGCCGCTCCCCCTCCTCTCCCGCCTCACGCAGGAGCAGCCGCGCCGCAAGGTGATCGACCAGCGCCATCAGGCTGTCCGCCGGGCCCTCAACATTGGCCTGGACCAGCCTTGCACCGCCCAACAGTTTGGCGTTCACCACCAGGCCGTGTGGCGTCCCGACGATCCCGCCCACCATCGCGTAACGGGCTCCCACTCTGCGGGCCAACTCCAACGCCTCATCCTGCGTCGGGAGCGCGTCCTCCGATCCCTTCTCCCGGCGCCACGCGTTCAACACAAGGCGCGGGTCGGCGGCCCGGGGCCCTACATCTCCCGACAACTTCGCCGCGAGCAGGTCGATCATCCCTTCGCCAAGGTAGGAGAGCGACGGATCGCCGGTCACTCGGAAGGGCATGATCGCAACGAGCTGCGGGTCAGGGCTTCCCGTTGTCGTGCTCCTCCGGCTGAGCAGCGCATGGAGGGCCGCTCCGGCGAAGAGCAGGGAAAAGGCCAGAACTCCCCCCAGGAGCGTCCGAGCCCACGTCAGGTGCGGCCAGCGGCGGAAACGGACTGAGTCACCTAGCCCTGCGACGTCGATCTCCCACGGTGCGTGTACGTCCTCGCCAGGCTCCGGGGGGTCCCTGTACACCTGCATGATCGCCGTGGCAACCACGATGACCAAGCCGACCGCGAGCAGCACGAGCTCCGCCCGCAGCAGCCATTGAGGGAAGCCAAAGTTGTCGATGAAGAAGCCCGTCGCTTCCAATACCGCCCACGACGCACCGGCATAGACGAGCGCCAGCCGTCCGAAGCGCACCTCGCGAAGTCGGGCCCACCATCCAAAATCAGCCATGGTCCATTAAGATGGTACGCAAATACCGGTTCTGTCACGTTCTCCCAGTTGAACCGCCGCCAAATCGGGTACTACCTGGAGCGTTAGTTCGAAGCTCCTTGGTCCTTGGAGTGAGGGCCCCGAGGACCGGCAGATCCAGGACCGCTGGATCGGGCCGGATCGCTTCTGGGGCAGGCGGTCGAAAGCCCAATGAGCTGTGGGGCCGGATGGTATTGTACTCCCGCCGCCACTCCTCGATGAGCACCTTCGCCTCTCCCAAAGTGAAGAAGATCTCCCGCTTCAAAACCTCATCTCCCAGCGTTCCGTTGAAGCTCTCGTTGTAGCCGCTCTCCCACGGGCTTCCCGGCTCGATGTACAGCGTCTTCACGCCCAAGCCTCTCAGCCAATCCCGAACCACCCTCCCTGTCATCTCCGGTCCGTTATCGGAGCGAATATGGGCCGGTGGCCCATACCGGGTGAAGAGATCCGTGACCGTCTCCATGACATCATCCGATGTCAGGCTTCGGCCTACGACGATGGCCAAGCATTCCCCGCTGTGCTCGTCCAGCCCAGTCAGCCACCAAGAGGAACAATGTGATGCGTTAAAGAGGGGGCAAGGACATCGGTGGACAGTGTCACCTCGTATCCTGCCTGGGCCGCGTCCGATGGTGGATCTGGTCTGCTCTGTTCCGGCCCCCTGCTTCGCCAGCAGGTGTCTCCGGCTCGAAACCCCTTCTGCGCCAAGCTCTCCCCT
>JBDHCH010000344.1:0-4068 GCA_039592115.1 Gemmatimonadota bacterium
CTCTTAATCTGTAGGTCTGAGGTAGTCTGAGTTCCGGTGAGACCGGCTCAGGCGTTTCCACGTTCCGTCGGGTACCTGTCGGTCGGCAACGGTTCTCCTCATGAAGGTTCGGGAGCCCCCTCAGCTCGCATATCCCCGGGCCCACATACTATCGCCGCCGCGGAGAGGACGTCGACTCCGTCACCTGAAGCTTCCGCCACACGTCTTTGACCGGCATGCCGGCTTCGGCCTGCCTCAGGGCCACCACAATCTGCTCTTCCGTGTACCCGCTCTTCCGCATCCGATCCGCCTCCTCTGAGGCCCTCTCCGGGTCCTTCGGCACAGCCCCAAACCCTCGTTCCTTCCGTTAGTCCGGCAGGCCTCGTCTTCGGGGAGGAGCCCATCCCTCGCTCTGCGGGTGAGGTCCCCGGAGCCTTGGTAGGGCCAGGAACGCTGTGCAAGATCCGCACTGGTAGGCAAGGAGTGAGAAGGGCTCACTCCTGTTTCAGCGCCGTCATGGGCGCAATTCTGCTGGCCCTGACGGAAGGTATGAAGGTTGCTCCGACGACTACCAAAAGGAGGAATCCTGTCGCACCGAGGTATGAGGCCGGGTCTGTGGTCTCGATGCCGTAGAGGAGAGCGGTCAGCAACCGGGATCCGGCAAACGCCCCAACAAGACCCAGGGCCATTCCCATCAGGGCCGGACGAATCCCCTGGCCCAGTACCATCCGTACCACACTCTCACCTCTGGCTCCCAGTGCCATGCGAATGGCGATCTCCCGGGTGCGCTGAGAGACCAGATAGGCAACCACGCCGTACAACCCCACAGCAGCCAGGACAACGGCCACGGCCGTGAAGATCCCCAGTAGGAGGAAATTGAAACGAGCCGGCCCGAGGGAACGATCGATGACCGCGGTCATCTCCTCCACGTTCCGGAGGGGTAGATCCGGGTCTATGCTCCTGACAATCTCCTGGATGGCGGGCATGGGTGATGTGCCCGGCATCGCCTTCACCACCGTGGTCAGGTAGTCACTCCCGATCTGGCTCTGAGGAAAGTAGAAAGCCGGGTAGGGAGCCTCACCCATGTCGTCGTATCGAGCGTCGCCAACCACGCCTACGACTGTTCGGGGCTCCTCCTCCGGGAGACTCATACCGACCATGGATTGGATTGGCTTCCCGATGGGGTTTTCACCTGGGTAGAACCGATCGACGAATCTCTGGGTTACCACCACCACCGGCTGGCTTCCAAGGCGGTCCTGGTCCTCGAACCACCGGCCCTGAAGGAGCGGGATCCCCATGGTCTCAAAGTAGCCGGGCGTCACGGTTCGCCATGAGGCCTCCGGTTCTTGGCCGGGGGGAGGAGGAGGTCGGTCGGTCAGCTCGAAGCCGGCCGTTATGCTGACCTCCGACAGGGGTGCGCCGAAGATGCTCCCCACGGAACGAACGCCCGGGAGGGCCCTGATCCTTTCTTCCAGGGATTCGAAGAACCCGATCCACTCTTCCGGCGTCTCATAACTGGCGCCAGGCAAGGAGAGGGTAAACCTGTGGACGCTCTCAGAATCGAACCCCGGATCAACTGAGGAGAGGCGGGCCACGCTCCGGAGCAGAAGTCCCGAACCCAGCAGGAGCATGAGGGAGAGGGCTACTTCCCCGATCAACATCAGAGACCGGGATCGATCCCGACCGGCCCCCCCCAGCCGGACCCTCCCACCCTCTTTCAGCGCATTCGAGATGGGCGTACGTGCCAAACGCAACGCTGGAGCCAGTCCGAAGAGCAGGGAAACGAGACTCACGGTGGCTAGGGTGAAGAGGAGGACCGGTGCGTCCACTTTCACCTGATCGAGGTGGGGAAGGCTCGATGGGGCCAGTTTGAGGAGCGCTCCGAGCCCGAAACGGGCCATCAGAAGGCCAAATCCTCCCCCCAAGGCTGCCAGCACCGAGTTCTCCACCAAGAGTTGCGTCAGAACTCTGGCCCGCCCCGCCCCCAGAGCCGACCTCAGGGCGATCTCCCCGATCCGGTTGGTCCCCCGCACTAGGAGGAGGTTGGCTACGTTTGCACATGCGATAAGGAGAACCATCACCACGGAGCCGAGCAGCACTAGTAATGCGGTTCTGCTGTCCTGGACCTCGGCAGTGTGCTGAGCCATCACCAGAAACCCACGGTCGTAGTTGGACTCGACGTAGGTTGCTTCCAAGCGCGTGGCGATGGCCGTTGCTTCCGATTGGGCTGCTTCGAGTGTGACGTCCGGCGACAGGCGTCCGATGCCCCGTAGGAAATGACACTCCCTTCCGCAGCCTTCGAGATCCAGGTAGGCGGGGAGCCAATATTGGACCCCCTTGGGGAACTCGAACCCAGCTGGAGCCACTCCGACGATTTCGTACGCAGTGCCGTCCAGGAGAATCGTGTTTCCGATGACCTCTGGCTCGCGCCCGTACCGATTGGTCCAAAAAGCGTGGGAGATTACCACCACCTTTGGGCCAGATGGGGTGTTTTCCTCTGCGCGGAGATCTCTCCCCAGCGCGGGAATCATGCCGAAAGTCTCGAACAAGCCCTGGGTCACCTGCGCACCCCGAATCACTTCCGGATCCCCCATTCCTGTGAGGGTCCTGTTGGTGGCGGAGTAACCCGAAACGTATGTCAGGGATGTGGCCTGATCCTGAAGATCCTGGATGTCGGGTTGGGAGAGGGAGGAGGAGACGGTTCCGGCGGTGTTGGATACGTAACGGACCGCTACCAGCCGGTCCGGGCCGGGGTAGGGCAGGGGTTTCAGGAGGACCCCGTACACTACGCTGAAGATGGCCGTGGTGGCTCCTACTCCCAGGGCCAGGGTTACGGCAGCGGCGGTCGTGAAGCCTTTATTCCTCCAGAGCTGCCGGAAGGCGAAGGAAAGATCCTGCCGGAGGGCGTCTTTCAGATCGGTCCGGCGGTCCCGATTTGACCGACGCCGTCCCAAGGAGCGCATCTGGTCCCGGTACTTCCCCACATCCCCGAATTCGGCTTCGGCTTGAGCCGCGGCTTCCCGGGGCGGTACGCCCTCACGTATCAACTCTTCCGTTCGGGCTTCGAGGTGGAATTGGATCTCCTCCTCAACGTCCTTTTCCACCCCGGACCGGCCAATGGTCAGCCTGAAGACTCTCTTCAATCCCGGGATCTTGCTCATGACGCCGCCTCCCGAGGGGATTCGAACACGTGAGCTACCGCCGCGGCGTACCGGGTCCAGGCCGCCCGCTCCTTCTCCAGAGCTTGGTGCCCCTTTCCGGTAAGCTGGTAAAACTTGGCCCTCCGGTTGTTCTCGGAGAGACCCCACTCCGCCTCCACCCAGCCCTTCTGCTCCATGCGGTGTAGCGCAGGATAGAGGGCACCCTCCTCGATCTGGAAGACATCCTTCGATGCCGACCTGATCCAACGAGCCACGGCGTAACCGTGCAGCGGGCTCCAACTCAGAGCCTTCAGAACCAGTCCATCGAGAGTGCCCTGGAGTAGTTCCATCTTTGCCACGTCAGATCTCCTTGGAGTAGAATCCCATTCCCCTAAGACAGTTAGGGGATAGTGTGGTTGCTTCCCATAAGATGTCAAGGGGAGTGCCTTAAGCCCGCCGTAGATCAGCCGATGAGTTATTCGTTTTCGGTTTTCAACCCGGATTGGACTCTGTCCGGTAGTTCTTCCCATCCTCTGGTCCAGTGAAACTGTCGCTTCGGGCGCTCCCCTGGATGTCCTGAGAAACGGAAAGGCGTGGCTTGGGACTGGGGCCCCAACAGGGACCCCAAACTCCCTGCAACTGACCATATCTCAGGAGTACTCCAAGGAATGATCGCCGCCTGAACGCCATAACTCCCAGCAACTTAGGTAGCCTCCCGAGCTCTCAGGGTATGTGCTCTTCTTAACTCTTAATCAGTAGGTTCGGGGTTCGAGTCCCTGGCGGCGCATGGCGGAAGCCCTTGGGAGAACGGCTACAACGAGAGCTTCAACGGAATGCTGGGGGATGAGGTATTGAAGCGGGAAATCTTCTTCACGTTGGGGGAGGCGAAGGTCCTGATCGAGCAGTGGCGGCGGGAGTACAACACCATCCGGCCTCACAGCTCACTGGG
>JBDHCH010000345.1:0-4419 GCA_039592115.1 Gemmatimonadota bacterium
ACCCACGGGCACCACTGGTTCGACCTCGCCATGATGGCCGCTGAGCCCCACGCCAGCCCCATCCGAAGCACGCCGCTCCTCTACAACATCTGGGACAGCCGGGCCGAGGGGATGGCTACGGGGATGGAGGAGTGGATGATGAATGCGGGCCTCTTCGACGACAACCCCCGGTCCCGGGAGCTCATCTACATCCTGCTCGCCCAGCGGGCCGCTCGGGCCATCTCAGGACTTTTCCTGCATTCCAACGACTACACGTTGGACGACGCGGTGAAGTTCGCGGCTGAGTGGACCCCACGTGGTTGGATGCCTGAGGACAGCAACACCGTCTGGGGCGAACAGGACTTCTATCTCCATCAGCCCTACTATGGGGCCAGCTACCTGATGGGGAAGTACGAGATCGAAGAGCTCATGGCCGAGCGGGCTGAAGACTTGGGAGACGCGTTCACGCTGAAGGGGTTCATGGACGCGATGGAGGCCTCGGGCCTGATCCCTGTCTCCCTCATCCGGTGGGAGATGACGGGGAGGGACGACGAGATCCGGGAGATGACCGGTGGGTAGGATGCAGGCCCCCCCGTTGATCGGTTTGGGAACACTCCTGCTGGCTTCACTGTGTTTGACGGGGTGCATCGAGAAACAGGGGAACCAGCGGGGAGCCCACCAGGCTGGAGCTCGATCGGCTGAAATCGAGGCGCTCCAGTCCCAGGTGGATCAGGTGCGAGAGGAATTCGACCTTCCGGCCCTTGTCGTGGCCCTGGCCGAAGGTGGGGATCCGCCCATCGTGGCGGCATCCGGGTACGCCGACCTGGACCGAGAGGTACAAGCCGATCCCGACACACCCTTCTTCATCGGGAGCATATCGAAGAATCTCTTCACTACCGTCGCCCTCCTCCTGGCCGAAGAGGGTGTTCTGAGCCTGGAGGACCCGCTCTCGGACTACTTGGATTGGCCAAGGGGAGACGAGATCACCGTCCGGATGCTCCTGAACCACACCACTGGGATCCCCGACTATTTCGGCTCCCTGGGCCTCCCCGGGGGCGGCTCAGGCGTTCCCGATTTCTTCTCCCGTCCGAGGCCGCCATCAGAGATCTTCGAGATGATGCCTGCCCGGGCGCCCGCGTTCGACCCCGGCTCGGACCAGGCGTACAGCAACACGAACGGACTTCTCCTGGGCGCGGTCATCGAGGCTGCCACGGGGCTGCCGCTTGGGGATGTCTTCGATGAGCGGATGGTTGGTCCTCTCGGGCTGGAGCACACGTACCTCTACGACGAGAGGACGGTGGACTGGCCCCGGGCCCGGGGGTACTGCGGCCAGCCGGGGTGGGCCCAGGAGTCCGGGGAGTTGGGGGACTGTTCGTTCGGGGACGACGCCCTTCCCAACTCTGCGGACGGCAGCATCGTGGCCAGCGCTCCGGACCTCCTTCGATACCATTTGGCCCTCCGTGACGGAGAGATCCTGAGCGATCCCTCGTGGGAGGCCATGCGCCGAGTGGACCCGGGGCGGGTGAACGGACTCAACTACCTCATCATGTCGGGACCGCTCGGGGAATCCGAGGGGAACGCCGGTCGGGCTATTGGCCACGTCTCCGCCAATGTGTACTACCTGGAGAGAGACCTCTATGTAGTGATGCTTCTGAACCGGGGGGATGCGGCCCTTCCCATCCGCCGGTTCATGGAGCTCCGGTACGGGAGCGAGAGTGAAGGGGAGGGGACAGGAGGACCCTCCACCTGAGCCGGACTACCGACATCAGCCGTCAGTCCTTCAACCCGTGTCTTTTCACGGATCTGGGCGCGGTAGTGCCGGTCGGCTCAGACTGCACACCCGACCGGGCGAGGAGCACACCCAAGGTTTGAAGGGACGCCGGTGCAGTACGGCCCCAGAGTTCCTCTCCAACGCTCTTTCGGAGGATTCCATGGGTACCAGAGATCCCCGAGTGGACGCCTTCGCCGAACGGTCCGCCGACTTCGCCCAACCGATCCTCACCAGGATCCGGGAGACCGTGCACGATGCCTGCCCTCAGGTCCTGGGTCAGTTCGGGCGCAACCCCTCGGTGAAGGACTTGCCCGTCAAGACGGTTCTCCGTGGCTATGTGAAGAAAGGGAAAACCCTCAACGAGGCGGGAACTCCCGGTCCCATGAGCCGGAGAGCCAAACCCAGGGGAGAACCTGAGGTGCCTGAGGACCTCTTGGCTGAGCTGGAGAAGAACCAGAAGGCCAGGTCCACCTTCGAAGGGAAGAAGCGGAACTGGAAGTACGAGAAATGCTAGTGTCCTGAGTCAGGAGGGGACTGCGAAACAGGGCTATCCCTCGTCGAGGAAACAGGAAGGAACGGTAATCCGAGTGGCTGCTTCTGGACCGGGACGGTGGTCGTCGTTGGCTCTGTTCGTGGGCTCGCACAATGCCGTTTCCTTTTCGACCGTTGGATGGGTCCTCTTCTCCGCCTGGGCTTTCCTTTCCTTCTTCGGGCGGTCCCTGGCGGGTGCTCCGGGCATGTCCAGCCTGGAGGTGCAGCTGAGGGCCGTCATCCCCCTGGCGGTGGCCAGTCTCGGCTTCGGGTTCCTGGCGGGACGCCGTTGGAGGAAACCCGCGATGGTGGCCCTCGTTCCCCCGGTGGCCCTGGGGGGGATGATGCTTTGGGGGAAAGCGGAGAATGGTGACCTCCTTCCCCTGGGTTGGGGCGCGCTCCCGATGGGAATGGCATCGTGTGTCCTCCTCCTGGGCTTGCTCGGTTCCATGGTCGCCCGTCTGCTGTTCCCGGAGCCTTCGATCGACTAGACCGGTCCGCGTCGATGCGGGCTCAACCCCGTAGCTATTGCCTGACTCCTCCCCAGCGCCTGTGGAGCCACGAGCTGGAGCAGCTCAGAGTCAGCTGAGCCCTTCCGTTCTCGCCGGCATGGTAGTCCCCTCTCCGTCGGACGTTATTGAATGGAGGGGGCTCTGCCTCCTCAGCTCCGGCCCCGACCCTGACGGAAGGCCTATGGATACCCTCGAGCGTATCAGCCGAGGCGATGAAACGGCCCTTGAGGACCTCCTCCAGGCGTCGTGGGACTCCCTGGTACGCTACCTCATGACTTTCCTCTCTTCTCATGATCAGGCGAAGGACGCGGCACAGACGGCGTTTGTCCGGATCTGGGCCGGCAGGGACGGCTGGAAACCCGGATCGGCTCGGGGCCTTCTGTTTCGCCTGGGGCGAAATGCCGCCCTGGATACGGTCAGGAAGGAGAAGGTCCGTTCTCGTTGGGCGAAGGACCGAGCCCAGGACACTCCCGACTACTCCCCGTCGCCGGAAGACGACGCCGTCGCTTCGGAACTCACCCGGCGGTTCCGCGGGGCCCTCACCGAGCTTCCCGAGAGACGGCGTGAGGTCTTCGAGTTGGTTCGGTTCAGGGGGCTCTCCTATGCCGAGGTGGCCCGGACAATGGACATCTCACATCAGACAGTGGCGAACCAGATGACCCTGGCGCATCGAGACCTGCGGCGCCTGCTTCAAGATCTGGTTTCGGAACCTGCTCCCGAATCGCAGGCCCGCGGAGGAAGGGAGCTCGGAAATGGATGAGCTGATTGTGAAGGTGCTCAGAGGCGAGGCTACGGACTTCGAACACCGGCAGCTGGACCGATGGCGGGGCACCTCTTCGGAGAACGAGTTGGAGTTTCGGGAGCTGAAAAGGCTTTGGGCCCGGGCCTTGGAGGTTGAGGAGGCTTCGGTTCCTCCGCCCCCGACGCTCTCGGAAATTCTGAAAGAGGGAAACCGCGTGAGGAAGCGAGCCTCGGTTCGAAGGAAAGCCCGCCGGGCCTTCCGCTCTCCACTCCTTGGTGTGGGTTTCGCTGCGGCAGCCGTGATCGCTCTCGTCTTCGTAGGGACTCGAACTGCGGTGGGACCGAGCCCGGAAAGATCCGCCCTCTCCCCCGTGGAGACCTCCATCGGGCGCGGGGAGGTCACCACCTTGGGGCTGTCCGATGGAAGCGTAGTTCGGTTGGCTTCTGGGTCCCGAATCCAGTTCCCACCCTCGTCCCAGGGCAGAACCGTGGTGGTCGAGGGGAAGGCCTTCTTCGCCGTTGCCTCGGGCGGTCCAGACCCGAATGGGCGAGGTGAGGGTCAGAGGCACACGGTTCGAGGTCGAGGTGGACCGGGCCCGTCTGAGGGTCATCGTCCTTGAAGGGTCGGTGGAGGTGGAGGGGGAGAGGGGCAGCGTCCAAATCGGTCCCGGCCAGATCGCGTACGTCCCGGCGGACGGTGTACCTGTAGCCGAAGATGGGGGGGACATACGCTCTCTCCTGAGCTGGCCGGGTGGTCTGCTGGTCTTCCAGGAAACGCCCTTTTCCGATGCGGCCCGGGAGGTGGCGGATCATTTCGGGGTGGAGTTCTCACTCCCCACCGGGGATCTGGCGGAACGCAGGATCACCGCCTGGTTTGGGGACGAG
>JBDHCH010000346.1:0-4062 GCA_039592115.1 Gemmatimonadota bacterium
CGGTGGAAGAGAGTGGGAAACACGGAGCCCTTCTATTACAAGGGCGACGTGGTGGATTTCTCCGGAGACGGCACCTACCCGTGCGGAAACTGTGACTTCCTGGGGGACTCTTTCGAGACTCTGGAGTCCCACTATGCCGAGGCCCATGGCGGAGACCTTCGGGCCCGCTTCGAGGACCTGGAGATCGATCCGGAACACCCCAAAGGTCACGTCTTCAAAGACGGAGCCTTCAAGAACGTGAAGGCCATCGGCTGGGTTATCGACGAATACAACCGGGCCCAGATCAGCATGAACCTCACCAACTACAGGGTCAGCTCTCCGCATGAGGTTCTGGATGCGGCCCGGGAGGTGGCCCGGAAGCGGGGGATCACCCTCACCGGGTCCGAGGTCGTGGGGCTGGTCCCCTTCGAGAGCATCCGGGAGTCCGGCAGGTACTACCGCCGGAAGATGATGAAGTCCACGGGGATCCCCGTGCCGGACCTGGTCGAAACGGCCATTCAATCCATGGGACTCCGGGACGTGGCGCCCTTCGATCCGGCCGAGAAGGTCCTGGGGCTTCCCACAGTGGACGGGGATCTGGTGAACCGCGCCACTTTCGACTTCGTAGACGAGGTCTCCCGGGACACCCCGGCCCCGGGTGGAGGGTCCGTGTCCGCGCTGGCCGGCGCCCTGGGGGCTGCCCTGGGGGCCATGGTAGCGAACCTGTCCATTGGAAAGGGCGAGTTCGATGATCGATACGAGACCCTGTGCGCCCTGGCAGAGCGGGCCCAGGAGCTGAAGGACGACCTGGTTCGGGGCGTAGATCTGGACACTCAGGCCTTCGATGCGGTCATCGCCGGGATGCGCATGCCCAAGGACACTCCGGAAGAGAAGAAGGCCCGTGCCGCGGCGATCCAGGAGGGATACAAGGGGGCGACCCTCGTGCCCGTGGCGACCGTTGAGCAGTGCCGAGACGCCCTGGAGCTATGCCTGGAGATGGTCAGGATGGCCCCGGAGGAGATGCTCTCCGATGTGGGGACCGGCGCCCTCATGGCCCGGGCCGGGCTCATGGGGGCGGCGTACAACGTTCGAATCAACCTGAAGAGCATCCAGGACGAGGCCTGGGGTGCTGAAATCCTGTCGAAACTGGAAGGCCTCGTAGAGAGAGGCGAGAGCCTGGCGGAGGAAGTCCACGACTTCCTGAATCAGGCTCTGAACTGAGGCTGTACGTTGGGCGTTAATGCAAATATTCTCAGTGAGTTAGGGTTAATCACCTCATTTTGAATCGAGGGCGCCATGAAGCTCGTCGAGTACAGGTCCCGGCGGTCCCTTTCCGTGCTCCTGGTGGCGGGAGCCATCCTGGGTGGATGCGCACCTGGGGAGGAAGCTGAGGACGCCGGAGAGGCCGGGGGCAACCCGGACCTGGTCCAACCCTCGGAATGGTGGCAGGTCCATCCCAGGCCCGGTTACGCCCATCTGGAGAAGGTGGGCACCTTCCAGGAGTGGTTCGATGTCTACCGGCTCACACCGGGCACATACGCCATCTATGAGCCGAACCAATTCGAAGAGGCCATCAGCTACCTGGTGGAAGGGACTAACCGTGCCGTGCTCATCGACACCGGTAACGGGATCGGAGATGTCCGAGCGGTCGTCGAAGCACTATCCGACCTCCCGATCTCCGTGGTCCTGACCCACGAGCATTATGACCATGTGGCCGGCGCGTGGCGGTTCGATGAGATTGTCGCCTTCGACAACCAGGCGTCCCTGGCCCGATTGGCGGAGGGCAGGAGCAACGAATCTCTCCAGCAGTACGTCACCGAAGACTATCTCTGGAAGCCTCTCCCCCCCGCATGGGATCCGTCCACATGGACAATCCCACCCATCGTGCCCACCTCCCTCGTGCAGGAGGGTGATCTGATCGACCTGGGGGACCGGACGCTGGAGGTGATCTATACGCCGGGCCACTCTCCCGGCCAGATGAGCCTCCTCGACCGGGAGAATCGCCTGCTCTTCACCGGAGACCACTTCTTCCCGGGCCCACTCTACGCTTTCGGGGAGGATGTGACCCTGGAAGACTACATCAGCTCCAACAAGCGGTTGGTGGACCGCCTGGACGAGTTCGACTGGATTCTCTCCGGGCACAACGATCCCTGGATCGGGAGCTCGGTCCTTCCCCGAGTGAGTCAGGCGTTCGACCTCATTCTTTCCGGGGGAGGTGAATACCAGGAGGGAGACGGCTTGCGGCGTTACACCTTCGACGGGTTCGATATCATCGTCCGAGCAGACGTCGCAGGAGGCTGATCCCAGGCCAGGACGGCCTATCCACCCGGGAAGGAAGCCGAAGGGGGAGCGCGAAGACGACCCCTATGTGACATGGGTGTATACCCTCAGATCACATAGGGGTTAATGAAAGGGGGTATTCAAGAAATGGGGGACGTCCGTTCCCGCTTGCGCTTCCCTTCCCTAGCCAAATCGACCGAGGATCTCCTCCCGGTACGGGAAGAGTGCCGGCGTCCCGCCGGTGTGGAGGAAGATCAGGTTCTTCCCTTCTCCGAAATACCCCTTTCCCCCGAGGTCCATGAGGCCGGTCAGGGCTTTTCCGGTGTATACCGGATCAAGGAGGATCCCTTCCTCTCCCGCCATTAGCCTGAGTCCGTCCGCCACGGCCTGGTTCATCACACCGTATCCGTCTCCGATATAGTCGTCGAAGACGACGACCTCCTCATCCATGACTTCCGGGGCCACTCCGAGCTCCGACAAAGTGGCCTCGGCGATCTGTCTCACGTATCCGGAAACCACCGGAGTGGAACCGGCCACGCTGACACCGACGATCCGAGTGTCCGGAGAGGTGAGCTTGGCTCCGACGAGAAGCCCGGCCTGGGTCCCGGCGGAACCCGTGGCCAGCACGACCGCATCCGGGACGAACCCCATGGCCTTTGCTTGCTCGAACATCTCCAGAAAGCCCTTCACGTATCCCAGAGCGCCCAGCGGCCGCTGCATGTCCCCCTCCAGGAGGGACCCTCCCACTGGAGCCAGGTAGGGGGTCCGGCCCGCCGCCACCTCTTCTTCGACCACGGGCGTGATGTACTCCTTGACGTGCTCCAGCTCCAGGAACCCCTTCTCACCCGGTGCCTCCACCACTCGCACATCGGCGTCCAGGATTCTGTCGAGGAGCAGGTTCCCATCTTCCCCCACGGGCATTCCCGGCTTCTTGAGGAGAACCAGCACGGATCGGAGTCCGGCGCGGGCAGTGGCCGCAGCCACCTGGCGGCACCAGTTGGACTGGATTCCCGCCCAGGTCACCACGGAGTCCACCTCCCGGTTCATCACGTCCCCCATGATGAACTCGAGCTTTCTCGCCTTGTTGCCTCCGAAGGCCAGTCCTGTCTGGTCGTCCCTCTTCAGGTAAATCGAAGCCCATCCAACCCGTCGGGAGAGCCGAGGTAGGGCATCCAGGGGAGTTGGGAGGTGGGAGAGGGGGACCCTCTCGAACCGATCCAGCCTCTTTTGAAGCTCCTCAGGAGTCAGCATTTCAACCGTTCCCTTGTCAGTTGTTTTCCCGGCAATCGGATCCACCCGAGCCATTGGTCCCCGCCCCTTGTGGGGAAAAAATCCAGTCCCGGAACTGCCCTGGCCACAAGGCCTTGTAGGGCTCGGGACCAGGATCTTACGCTTTCAGGACGGCGAGCGCGAAAGGCATCAACCTTTACCCCTTGACGCGTTTTTCATCTTTTCAGGCAGTAGCTGAGGTTCTACCCTCGAAACACATATGAAATGGAGGCACATGATGGCCGAGATTCGCGTATTTACAACCCCTACCTGCTCCTATTGCCATAAGGTCAAGGGCTGGCTGAAGGACCAGGGATGTGAGTTTACCGAGTTGGATATCACGAAGGATGTAGCCGCCCTCAGGGAGTGGCGCGCCCTTTCGGGCGGGGTCGGAGTGCCGGTGACCGCCCACGGAAAAGACCTGATCATCGGGTTCGATCCCGGTCGCTTGGCCCGGATGAAGGCTTGCGCAGAGAACACGGGGATGGTGGATCCGGAAGATCTTCCGGAGGATGTCGCCTGAGAACTCTGGGT
>JBDHCH010000347.1:0-4061 GCA_039592115.1 Gemmatimonadota bacterium
CAGTGCCAGGGCAGCCACCGAAGCTGCCATGAGACCCCAGACTTTCCATGGGGGGCGGATCCTCGGCTTCGAGGCCCGCTCTTCGCCTTCAGAGGTTTGAGATTCAGAGCGCTCACCGCCCGGTGCATCCCCCGTCGGACCCTTCACGGACGGCGGTGTGACGGCCCCTGCGCCGGCCGAGTCGAGAATCTCCTGGGCCGGCGGGGGGGTGGCCAGATCAACTGGAGCTTCCGGAGCGGTAAGCTCCCATATCTGTGCGATCTCCCAGAAATGGGTGTCGTTCTCCGCCGACTGTGCCCTCCACCGGGTGAGCCGCTCCACTTCGAATTCGGAAGCGTCCCCGGTCAGCACACGGATAATGAGATCGTCCACGTCCGGTTTCTCCCAAGGATGGGTGCCTGGTTCGTTCGAGTGCTATACGGCATGAACGGGGGTGGTCTACCAATGGGTTGGTCTCAGACCAGGAAGGGGGCTGGAATACTGTCGGGGAGATGTGAGGAGTGGAACGGCGTGAAGCCGTGCAGTTCGGCCTCAGCCTTCTGCCCCGCCCCTGTTCGGGCTCGAGATCCGGTTGCCGTCAAATCCGGGGGCTCTGTCCCCGAGGAACGGCCGGATGGCCACTCGGAGGTCTGCCAGAGCGAGGCTCATGTGGTTGGCCACGGTTTGCTCTGAGAGGCCAAGGATCTCCGCGGTCTCCCGGTAGGTGAGCCCGTCCTCTCTCACCATCCGGAACACCTCCTGCCGCTTCTCCGGCAGGTTCGACACCGCGGCCGCGGCGAGGCGCTGGAGCTCGGCGCCCTGGACGTCTTCGTAGGGCGTGCGCGGAGGGGCAGGTGGCTGGCCGACAGCCTGGAGGCGTTGCCGTCTGCGATTCGTGCGGACCTCGTCCAGGCATGCATTCCGAACGGTGGTGTAGAGAAGTGCCTTCAGGGAGCCGTCGTCCCTGAGGTGGGCGCGCCGTACCCAGATCCGGACGAATGCCTCCTGGACCAGATCCTGAGGGTCGGCATGATCTGGAAGGAGCCGCCGGGCGAAGACCAGTAGAGGATCCCAGAGCCGGCTCAAAATTCGGCCCATGGCGTCCGGGTCTCCCGACCGGAAAGCGTTCAGAAAGCCCGGGTCCAACAGAAAGTCCCGGTCTTCCGTGCTCGGTGGCATCGTACCTCCCCTGTGGGTCGGGGGCTTGTCGGCTGGCTGATCATATCTACGGAGGGATGGGACGAAGTGTTTCTGGACACTTCGGTTCTTCCCACTGGCAGGTCCCCTGAGGACCGCGATACTTTCCCAGCGCCCCGACCGATTCGCTCCAGGAGGTTCAGAGATGAGGATCCGATCCGCTCCCTTCCTAATCCTCCCCCTACTCTTCTCATGCATCCCTGTCGAGTTGCGAGCACAGGAGGTCGATCCCGTCCAGAACCTGAGCGCATTCGCCAGACTCTACGGCTACATAAGGTATTTCCACCCCAGCGACGAAGCTGCCGCGCTTGATTGGGACGCCTTCGCTGCCTACGGCACGACGAGGGTTAAGAACTCTCGGTCCTCGGAGGAGCTCAGAGAGACACTCTTGGAGCTCTTCAGTCCGGTTGCGCCGACGGTACAGATCTATGAGGAGGGCGAGGAGCCGCCCGTCGCTCCGCCGGGCCTGTTCCCCGAGGACCAGACTGGTCTGGAAGTCGTGGCCTGGCAGCACCTGGGGGTGGGCTTTGGATCCGGAAACAGCATTTACCGGAGTGTCCGCTTGAACCGGGAGACACGGTTGGGGGGGGGATCCGGGAACGCTGTTGTCTCCCGAAGCCTGGATGCCACGGAACTCCTGGGAAAGGGGATCCGGTTGACTGGAGTGGGAAGGAGTTTGGAGGCTGGGGGGAGGGTCCAGCTCTGGCTCCGAGTGGATCTGGAGGGAGGGGGGATGGGTTTTTTCGACAACATGATGGACCGCCCTGTCACCGACCTCGAGTGGACGGAAATGGAGATCCGGGGGGAAGTGGGCGAGGATGCCAGCCGGATCCTGTTCGGGGCGTTAATCCTGGGCGGTGGAGGGGCAGTGGACCATTTCACCCTGGAGGTCCAGGAGGAGGACGGTTGGACCCCGATCCCTCTGGAAAACGGGGACTTCGAGGATGGAGACCCGGAGAACCCAGAGGGATGGTCGGCCCCATCCCAGGGTTGGACATATCTGAGTGTCCAGGGTGACGCTCCCTCGGGAGCCCGTTACCTCGAGGTGTCTCAGGAACATACTACGGTTTCCGGTCCTCTCTTCGAACAGGCCCCCTCCCTCGGCGAGGTCGTGACGAGACCACTGGGGGCTGGGCTCGCGGTTCAACTTCCCCTGGCCCTTCCGAGCCGGAACGGGAGGACCCTGGGCTCCCCCAATTCCACCCTGGCGAGGGCGTTGAGGGAGGGATTGGCCGGGGTCGGCTTGGCGGGTATGACGGCGGAAGACGAACCGCTTCGCCTCGGAGACGTCGTGATCACGTGGAACGTTTTTCAGCATTTCTATCCCTACCACGACGTCGTGGACACCGGCTGGGACGAGGTCCTGGAAACGGCGATGGAGAGAGCCCTGGCTGATCGAAACCGGGATGACTTCCAGTCGACCCTGCAATGGATGGTGGCCCAGCTCCAGGACGGCCACGGAGGGGTCTATGGCCCGAGTCCTGACCCCCCCCTCGCCGGGCTTCCCATTGCCGTGGATTGGATCGAGGATCAGGTGGTCGTTGTGGCCTCCGACGTGCCGGATCTCCTTGGGGTGGGGGATGTCATCGACCGTCTGGACGGATTGCCGGCAGCGCAGGTCCTGGAGGAGAGGGCTCGCACGTTTTCCGGGTCTCCCCAGTGGCGCCGATGGCGGGCCCTGAACTCATTCGATTTCGGTGAGAGGGGGACCGTGGCGGTCGTGACCCTTCAACGGGGGGCTCGGACACTGAATATCACCGTTCCGAGAGATGCCGTGCAGCGGCCATCTGAGGCCCGCCCAGAGAACATCGAGGAGATCGAACCGGGGGTCTTCTACGTGAACCTGGACCTGGTGGAGATCGAGGCCTTCCGGGCTCGGGTCGAGGACCTGGCACAGGCCGAGGGCGTCGTTTTCGATTTGAGGGGATACCCCAACGGGAACCACATGGCCTTGACCTATCTCTGGGACGAGCACCTTCAATCCGCCCACTGGAACGTTCCCCAGATCATCTACCCGGACCGCGCCGGTGAGCCCCATTTCGCCGAGTCTCGATGGAACCTTCCCCCGAGCGAACCTCGGTTCGAGGGGAAGATCGTCTTCCTCACCGACGGAAGGGCCATCAGCTACGCCGAGAGTGTCATGGGGATCGTGGAGTACTACGGCCTGGGAGAGATCGTCGGACAGGCCACGGCGGGGGCGAACGGCAACGTGAATCCCTTCACCCTTCCCGGGGGTTGGAGAATCACCTGGACCGGCATGCGAGTGGTCAAGCACGATGGGTCCCAGCACCACATGGTCGGCATCCAGCCTACCATACCCACGGAAAGGACCCTGAGTGGAGTCCGGGAAGGCAGGGATGAGCTCCTGGAGAGGGCTCTTGAAGTGATCAGGGGAGGGTGATCTCCGGGTAACGGCGGTTGCCGGGTGACCCCCGCGACGGACCGGGGGTTCCCCCTATCCACCCGATTCGAAGAGGTCCAGTTCCACGTTCTTTTGGACTTCGCGGGGATCGAAGATCCGCCCGTTCATGGTCAGATAGACGCCAGGGGGGAGCGTTTGAAGCGCGGCCAGGGCAAACCCGATATTGAACGGCGCATCCGAGTGTTTGAACGCGGCCGGCTGCATGGCTCCGGTGAGGACGATGGTTTTGTCTGTGATGCCTGACAGCGTGTGACCCGTCAGGGCCATGGTATCGGTCCCATGTGTGATGAGGATGTGGGAAGAGGGATCCTCCTTCACTTTCTGGTAGATCGCCTCACGGTCCTCCTCGGTGATCTCCAGGCTGTCCTTCCTGAAGATCGGCTCCACCTCGTATCGGAAGGTCACATTGGCGTCCTTGAGCACTTCCGTGACCTGGGGATCCATCACCATGAACGCACTTTCC
>JBDHCH010000348.1:0-4237 GCA_039592115.1 Gemmatimonadota bacterium
GGGCTCGAGGAGGCCGGCCTCATCAGCCGAATCAGGGTCCATCCCGAGGACCCGGACCTGGTCTACCTGGCTGCTCTCGGACACCCCTTCGGAAAGAACGAGGAGCGAGGAGTGTTCCGGTCGGGTGACGGGGGCACGACGTGGGAGAAGGTCCTCTTCCTCTCGGATTCGGTGGGGGCCGTGGACCTGGCCGTGAACCCTGCCAACCCTCGAATCCTGTATGCCGGTATGTGGCGGGCCGAACGGAAGCCCTGGACCCTCATCGATGCTTCCGAGGATGGCGGGGTGTTTCGGTCCGCGGATGGGGGTGATTCCTGGGAAGAGCTGGAAACAGGTCTCCCCGAGGGCCTCACCGGCCGTATCGGGATCACCGTCTCCCCTGCGAATCCGGACCGAGTCTGGGCCATCGTCAATGCCCATGACCCCCAGGGCGGCGTCTACCGCTCAGACGACGGGGGGGACCAGTGGAGCCGGGTGAACCGCGAGCGGTTCCTCCGGCAACGCCACTGGTACTACTCCCACATCGTTGCGGATCCCAGAGACGAGAACACTGTGTATGCCATGAACACCGGCCTCTACCGCTCCATCGACGGCGGGAAGAGTTGGGAAGGGATCAGGGTGCCGCATGGAGACGTCCACGACCTCTGGATCAATCCCTCGGACCCCAACCTGATGGTGGTGGGGAACGACGGAGGCGCGCAGGTGAGTCTGAACGCCGGGATCTCCTGGAGCACCCTCCTGAATCAGCCGACCGCGGAGCTCTACCGGGTCGTGACGGATGAACGGTTTCCGTACCGTCTTTACGCTGCCCAGCAGGACAACTCGACCATCTCCCTCCCCAGCCGGCCCCAGGGAGGACTCACGCCCTACGAGGAGTGGTTCAGCGTTGGGGGATGTGAGAGCGGCCACATCGCCGTCGATCCTGTCGATCCCGACGTCTACTTCGCTGGGTGCTACATCGGGGAGATCACACGGGTGAACCGACGGACCGGCGAGTCCCGGAGCGTGATGCCTTTGCCCGTTCTGGTCGATGGAGTGGCGCCGAAAGATCTGGAGTACAGGTTCCAATGGAATTTCCCGATCCTTTTCAGCCCCCATGATCCAGACGTCCTGTACACGGCCTCCAACCACGTGCACCGGAGCAGAGACAGGGGCATGAGCTGGGAGGTCATCAGCCCGGACCTCACTGCCGACGATGAAACCAAACAGGAGCTTCCTGGCGGACCACTCCAACATGACCACACATCGGTGGAGGTGTACGGGACGGTTTTCGCCTTCGCCGAGTCACCTCATACACGCGGCGTCCTTTGGACCGGGAGCGATGATGGCCGAGTGCATGTGTCCCGAGACAACGGGGAGACGTGGTTGGACGTGACGCCTCAGGCGATGCCCCCCGATGCCACCGTGAACACGCTGGAGCTTTCCCCCCACGCGGATGGGCGAGCGTTCCTGGCCGTTCAGCGATACAGGATGGATGACTTTGCCCCGTACGTCTTCATGACCAACGATTTCGGGGAATCCTGGGAACTCCTCACCGATGGAAAGAACGGGATTCCCGGCGGCCACCCGGTGAGAGTGGTGAGGGAGGACCCGGGCCGTGAGGGACTCCTCTACGCCGGGACCGAGTTCGGGCTTTTCATATCTTTTGACGACGGAGGGCACTGGCAGTCCTTCCAGCAGAATCTGCCCGCGACCCCCGTCACCGACCTCCGGGTCAAGGGGCAGGACCTGGTGGTGGCCACCCAGGGACGCTCCCTCTGGATCATGGACGACGTTACGCCCCTTCATGAACTCGAGGGCGAGACCGCCGACCCTGGCGTCATCCTGTTCCAGCCTGGGAGGATCTATCGCCTTCCAGGGAACAGGGGCGGGGGAGCCCGGGCGGGAGAAGCCCCACCCAATGGAGCTGTGATTCGGTACTATCTGGCCGAACCCCCCGAGGAGGCGGTGGTCCTGGAGATCCTCGACGACGGTGGGGCGGAAGTACGCACCTTTACCAGCGAGCCAGGGGATGACGGTGGTCCCCTTCTCCCGGTGGAGGTCGGAATGAACCAGTTCGCCTGGAACCTCACCTATCCGCCCCTGGACCTCCCAGAAGGAGCCATGGCCTACCTGGGATATACGGGAGGCCCCCAGGCCATCCCAGGCACCTATCAGGTTCGCCTGACGGTCGGCGAATGGACGGGCGAGGCCTCGTTCGAGATCGCTCCCGATCCCCGCCGTCCCGAGGTGAAGCCTTCGAATCTCGATGAACAGTTCGGGACCGCCATGCGAGTGAGGGGGCGAATGGAGGAGATTTACCGAGCCATCGAGACGATCCGGTCGGTTCGCTCGCAGGCGGAGGCCGTGGCCACCAAGGCCCAGGAAGGCGGGTTCGGTGGGGAGTTGAAGGAATTGGCCGACTCGATATCAGCAGCCTTCGAGCCCATCGAGAGTGAGCTTATCCAGACGAAGGCCGAATCCGGCCAGGACCCCATCAACTTTCCGCCTCAGCTGGACAATCAGTTCGGGTACCTCTACCGACACGTCGTTTCCGCCTACGGTAGTCCCACAGCGTCTGAGGTGGCCCGCCTGGAGGAGCTGGAGGGGATGCTGGCGTTGCTGCTGGGACGCCTCCAAGCCGTCCTGGATATCCATCTTGACCGGTTCAACGCCCGGGTGAGGGAGTTGGGTGTGACGCCCGTGGTAATCCCCAGGTTCTAAGGAAGGGAGGAGAGCGTAAGGGGTGCTGCCCCTTCGGAGATGGAGTCGGCCCGGCCGTCGACGGGCCGGCTCCGCTTCCCTTCAGGCCCCGTGGCGCACGACATGCTGCTCGCCCCACTTGTGCAGACCTTCCTTAGTCCAACTCCTTCACGAAGATGTTCCGGAAGTACACCGGGCTCCGGTCGTCGTGGTTCTGCAGGCCGATGTACCCTCTGGGGCTGAGGTCCTCAACCTTCCCGCGGGGTTCGGCTTCCCAGTTCAAGACTTCCTCTCCGTTCACTTCCACTCTGATCCGACTCCCGACAAAGCTGATCCGGTAGTGGTTCCACTCCCCCGGGGGGTTTGAGGCCTTATGGGACGGGGCCTCCGCGTCATAGGCCGCCCCGGTCTGGTGGATTCCCTCTCCGCTGTCGTCGATCTGGATCTCGAACGCGTGGTAGATGTAGTCGTCGCTGGTGGGGATACCGGGCACGCGAACGAACACGCCCGAGTTCGTGAACCCGTCCGCACACTTGAATTCCAGATCCAGGACGAAGTTCTCGAATTCCTTCACGCTGTACCAAAACAGGCCCATGCCACCATGGGAGGTGAGAACGCCCGTCTCCGGATCCAGCTCGAAGTGGCCCGGGCCATAGTGATTCCATCCGTGCTTGCTATAGCGTCCGTTCCAGGACTTCAGGATCGGTTCATACCCTTCGGGCACTTCTTGAGCCACAATACTCACGGACTCACCTCCCTCCGCAGATTCCTGCTCCGCCGCGGGCGGGGCTTCGGACCCCCTCCCACAGGCCAGAAGGAGCCCCAGAAGAACCGGTGCGAGTCTCCTCATGGTCACGCTCCTTCCCTCTTCGGATTCCACTCCCCGCGGGCGACCGCGGGTACGAATGCTTCCAGGTTCGGTGGCGGGAACGGGATCGTCTTGCCTTCCTCGGCGCTCAGATAGGCCGTCATGAGCAGCTCAGCCACGTTCACACCGTCAGTGAAGTTCTCATCCGGGCGCTTCCCTTCCAGGAAGCTCCGAACCATGTGCCGGTTCTCTCCTATGTAACCGTACTCGCTCTCCTCGTCGGCCACCACGGGCATCAAGCCGACCTCGGCATTCTGTTTCTCGACGATATCCTCCCCGACCTCCCCGGTTACCTCCCGGCTGAAGAAGACCTTGGGTCCGGCATCGAGGGAGTTCAGGGCGAGGGAGTACTCTGGCCCCAGGAGTTCCATGCTGAGACGGAGCCCCGCCCCGACAAAGCACCAGGATGTGGTCGCTTCCACGATCTTCACGTTCCCAGCGGGATCCCGGTATTCGACCAACGCCCGAGCGAAATCCTCCGCGGGCCGGTTCTCGTAGTCGAGCTTGACCGGGGTCAGGATATCCCGGGGTGAGCCGGGTGGAGTCAGGAGGTGTCGGGCGACCTCTACGGAATGGCACATCATATCGTTGAGGACTCCGCCCCCCTGCAGCTGTCCTTCCCAGAACCAGGGCATGTGGGGCCCCGAGTGCTCTTCCGCAGCTCGGGCCAGGAAGGGCGGCCCGGTT
>JBDHCH010000349.1:0-4046 GCA_039592115.1 Gemmatimonadota bacterium
AGGGCGGCCATACCCTGGGGCACACCTTGCCAATCATGCTCTCTTCCCTTCGCCAGGGCCCGTCGGATTGCGGTCCGGTGGATCTCTCCTTGGGGTTTTGCTTCCCTTTCTTGAACGAAGGCGTAAACCGCATAGGGATTCAACTCGTCCACGTCGATCCAGCCCGGGGCAGGCGTGCCATCGAAGAACAGCTGACGGCGTCCCCGTTTCTCCCGATAGGACGAAATCAAACCTCCATCCATGTGTTCGCTCATGATCGCTACGCCAGAGTCCACACGTTGCCTCACGAAGCTCCAGAGCCGGTCTGGTTCTGAAGTGAGAGCATGCTCATACCCAAGACCATACTCTTGAGGGAGAAAAGCGAAGACTTCGAGAGGCCCGTCCGATCCGGGTTTGCCGCGGACGGCCATGTGCGCGGGCGAGATATCTGCGTAGAGGTAACCAAAGCTGAACGCCCAGCCACTGGCCGCAGCAAACTCCATGAAGCCGACACCGACTCCGGCTTGGTTGAGGGCCGCGACCACACCCAATGGCACTCCGGCTCCAGCGTAGTCGGGGATGATCTCTTCTGAACGTCCGCGGGTGGCCGCGAGGGAGAATTCGTCGCTGGGCGGGTACGAACTGGCCTCGTCAATCAGCTCTTTCCAGCTTCGGTGTCCGTAGTGTATGGCCAGGGCGACCTGGGCTTCAGCCAGGGAGACCCTGGCTCCCAGGATCTCCTCATCCCGCTGGGACGAAAACCGGCCCAGCCTCCGGAACAGCTCGCAGGACGGGAGCGCACCACGGCGCTGAGCCGCAAGCAGCATCTTCGCTTGCTTCTTGAGGAGGTCGACGTTCGGGTGTCGTGGAAGCGACGGGGACATTCGGATCCTTCCTTTCAATCACGCCCGTGGCCTGCCCGGTCGGGCTGAAAAGAAGGTCGGAACTGGTACCGGTCCGGAGGTGGGTTTGACCCTTTCCGCAGGCCAGGCGGCGGCCTCCGATCGCCTCGGATCAGTATTCGATGGCGCCCTCCACATGTCAACTGTGGCCACATGACAGCATATGCTACAGACCGTGCATTTCTCGCGTCTTCTTTGAGTCTCTGGGTGCCTACGGGCATTCTGCCAGGGAGCAGAAACGCCAGCCGTCAGTCCGCACCACGTCCCGCTCGCACATACATCTGGACAGCGTCGGTCCCTCTCAAGACGCAGGTCGATCGACCATTCAGGGCTTTGAGCTTCCGTAGACTGGAGGCCGGGTGACCACAGGTGCGTTGGGGGCTACCGGATGGCAGGGAGCACGTGCCCGTAGACTATGTCGTCGTAGATGCTGAAGGGAACGTCCGCGCTGCTGCTGTTCACATCGTAGTTGCCCCCGGTAACCACGGTCACCAGATCCAACTCTGGGATCACGACGATGAACTGACCCCCCCACCCTTTTGCCATGTATGCGTCATGGCCTCCGTCGAACCGGCCGGTCCACCACAAGTATCCGTATCCTGTTCGGAGGTAGTGATCTGCTGACTGACTCTGACTAATGACCGCGGTCTGCACCGACTGATTCACCCACTCGCTCGAGATGACCTGGGTACCTTCCCACAGGCCACCTTGCAGAAAGAGTTGCCCAATCTTGGCCATATCCCGCGGCCGCAGGTAAAGACCGCCCCCGGCGAACGCCACCCCGGGGGCGTTTCGGCAATCAGCCCAGATGGATTCGTTGATTCCCAACGGTTGGAACAGGTTATGGGTCGCGAATTCCGCCAGGGTCATACCCGCGACCCGCCGTACGATCTCGCCCAAGAGGACCGTGGACCCGCTATGGTATTCCATGTAAGAGCCGGGCACCCATTCCAGGGGGCGTTCCAGGATAAACCGGAGGGGATCTTCGTGCTGGAACATCAGGACCTCATCGCTTCCCTCGCCGTCGATGTCATCGTCGTACCAGGGCCATCCAGCGCGCATGGTCAGGAGGTGGGCGATCGTTATCTCCTCCTTCTCAGGGGTACTCAGCTCCTCATAGTCGGGAAAGAAGGAGAATAGCGGTGCATCGATGTCCGAAATCAGACCCTGGTCCACGGCGATTCCTACGAGTGCAGAAGTAATGCTCTTTGAGACAGACCCTTGGTATTGGAGGGTGTTGATGCCAAATGACACGGGTTCGTAATCCCAGGGAGACCCTTCGACGAGGTCGAACTGCTGGCCATCGAAGTACTCCTCGAATACGAGCTGCCCCATTCGCACCACCAACACGCCGTGAAGGAAATGACGGTTATGGGCGCGGACGGCGTCCAGGAGAGCGACCAGAGGTGCTGGATCCATCGCTACATCGGAGGGTGACGCCGTGGGCCACCCGTCGCCCGTGTCCAGCGGAGCAGGATAGGATATGGGCTCGGTGTCAACAGGATCCGAACAACCGAGAATACCCACCAGCAGCAGGCAAGACGCCCATCGCGAGGACGTTGAAGCCAGCACACAATCCGCACTCATCCTGGCCATGTTCTGGGCTCCGATAAGACAATGGGACCGGTGAGGGTCCGGGTTCTTCGAGGGACCCGGGCGAATGAGAACGCCGCCGCGTCCAACTCCCAATGATGAGACGTCCGGGGAAGGCATCTCTACCAACTCAACGGATGGGGAGAGATGAGGTCTGATCCGCGATTGCTGCAATCCGTGCCTACGTCGCGGGCATCCTGCTTGAGTTTCCGGGTGTCTGATTGCATCCTGCCCGGTAGCAGATTCGCCAACCGTTGGTGTGCAACATGAACTGAGCTTCCGTAGGAGATGACGATGGTCCCAACTTGCCCCAGCCCAAAGGTGAGTTCCCGCGTGTCGTATCGGATTCTGGTCATGGTGGGCGCCGCCGTCCTTTCCGCCTGCTCCAGTCCTCCGTCGGAACCTGAAGTCAGGCTCGTTCTCTCTGGACAAGCCCTGATCAAGAAGGACCCACGAATCCGTTGGGACGATCCCTACGGCTCTCTTCGTCCGATCCTCCAACGCGCCGACGTTGCATTCACAAACTTCGAGATGGCAGTCCTGCCTGGATCGGACCGATGCGGCGTACCTGCTGATTATGAGGTGTCCTTGGGGACTCCTCGGCTACCCGGTGGCGGTCGACCCGGGAACTCAGGGGGGCCGCACGCCGTGGCGCCTGAGGTGATGGAGTTTCTGGCGGGTCTGGGGTTTAACCTCATGTCGTTATCCAACAACCATGCTTGGGACCTCGGGGACTGTGGTGTGGCCGCGACCCGTGCGGCAGCGGACGCAAGTGATGTCGCGCACGCCGGAACCGGTCCGGACATCTCCAAGGCCTCAGCTCCGGGCTATTTGGATGTTGGCGACTTCACGATTGCGTTGGTGGCGGCCACAACGAGCCACGACGAGCGAAGCGCGATCCGCCACGCCGTGAACGGAGTATGGACGGGCCGGCGGGAGGACTGGGATCGAAATCTCGCCGCCGTCCGCGAAGCGGCAGCGACCGCGGACTTCGTGCTCTTCTACCAGCATTTTCAACTCGATCTCGATGAGTTCCGTGAGACGTCTCCCGGTGACACGACCAGCGATGGCCACCTCTGGGTGGCCGATGTTGCCAAGTGGCAGACCGATTTTGCCCATGCGGTCCTGGATGCTGGTGCTTCGATGTATGTGGGTCACGGCCATAGAGCGTTCGATGGCGTGGAGGTCTATGACGGGAAGCCCCTGTTTCGCCAGCTCGGTGGCCTTGCGTACCAGGGCCTGAATCCCGAGATCGGGGGTTACGATGAGTACCGTCCTTGGGATGGCTTGATCGTTGAAGCCACCATCCGCGGTGGTCGCGTCCTCCGCCTCGAGCTCACGGCTCTCGACCTGGATGAGGGCGAGACCTACCGCTCGGATTATGACGACGTTGAGTTCTTGTCGCGTCGCGGTCTCGCTCAGCTCGCCGCAGGTCCACAAGCCACCTCGATCCTGCGTAGATTCAGCGATCTCTCCGCTGAGTATGGGGTGGATGTGGAAGTCTTGGACGAGAAGGCGATTCTTGAGCTCGGGTCGGTCAAGTAGCTGCCGGTATCGGTGCGCTCCAACACG
>JBDHCH010000350.1:0-4256 GCA_039592115.1 Gemmatimonadota bacterium
ACTTCCGTCCGGGTGACGAATTCCGTGAATCCGCTGATGTCCGGGATGAAGAGGAGGGAGGGAGGCACATGGCCTCCAGTCGAAGAAGAAGCTCGAACGCAGGGGCCGCTTTCATTTGGCCCGGAACGAACCCGCAGGGGAGACAGAACCCCGGGGCGTCCAGAAGGGTTCCCATGGTTGGAACGACGGAGCCGCGGTTACCAAGCTACCTCTGGGAAGGGGAGGTGCAGAACGCGAGCTCAGGTTTCGCACCCAACCCCACCCGGACCTGACCGTCACCAAGGGGGACCTCAGCGAACAAGAGGGGGCTGCGGGCCCCCTGAGCGAGGCGCCCGCAGCACGCCGCAATCGGACTCGATGCCTAGCGAAGACCGTCCGACATCCGACCCTTCACGAACACCATCTCGATCCTCGAGGCCTCTCTGAGTGGGTCTCCGCTCAAAACGATGATGTCGGCGGATTTCCCCGCCTCCAGGGAACCCATCTGGTCCGCCACCCCGAAGATTCCGGCTGGATAAAGGGTCAGTCCTCGCATGGCTTCCCCGTAGGGCAGGCCGTGAGAAAAGGCGAGTCGGGCTTCGTTGAGCAGGCCGCCCACATTCTCTACGGACCCGGTCTGGAAAGCGAACGGCACACCGGCGTCGGCCAGGGTTAGCGGGGTTCGGGGCGTCCCTCTTCTGGCTTCCAGCTCCTTGAAGGGGGCCGCGGTCGGTCCCCAGATCACCGGGATCCCGCCATCGGCCAGCTCCTTTGCCAGCCGATGTGACTCGGCACCCCCGTGCAGGACCATCCGGACATCGAACTCGGCAGCCACCCTCAAGGCGGTGTGAATGTCATCATACCGGTCGGCGGCGATGATGAGTGGCTTTTCGCCTCGGACCACCGGAAGTAGTGCCTCCAGCTTGAGGTCCCTGGGCACGGGGATCGGCTTCTTCTCCTCATCACCTGCTTGGTAGGCCTCTGCCTTCCGTTGATACGCGGAGAGCTTCTCGTCGTACCCCAGGGCGTCGATGAGCGTCTGCCGTAAAAGGGCTGCACTTCCCATCCGAGTCATCGGCGCCCGATTCTTGGTGCCGTATCGGGCTTTGGGGGCCTCGCCCAGGGTGACATGGATCCCCACCGGAAAGCTCCTCACCATCTCCTCGACAGTGGCGCCCTCGAGTTGGACCAACCCGCTCTGGCCGGTGAAGAGGTTCCCTCCCGACGGTGCGGAAAGGGCAGCGGTTACCCCGGATCGCCTGGCGAGGAGGATGAAGCGGTTGTCCGGATTCAGGCCGTCGATGATCCGCATGTGGGGCGTGACCGGGTCGGTGGCCTCGTCATCATCCGCTCCCAGAGATGGATAGTCCGCCGTGCCCAGGTTCGTGAAGCCGTCGATCAATCCTGGCATCAAGACCTTTCCGGATACATCGACGATCCTGGCGTCGGGTGGAATGGCGACGGCAGCTCCGATGTCGATGATCCGCCCATTTTGCATGACGATGGTGCCATTCTCGATGATCCCCTGGGTTACCGTGAGGATCGTCCCGCCATGGAGCGCCACAGGATCCGTCTGCGCCCTGACCCCGGGCACCATCGCCGGATCCAGTGCGCAGAGAGCCAGAAGGAAAAGCAGGCCCATGGCCCGTGGGGTTCTCATTGCTCACCTCCCGGAACCGGGTTGATTCGGGTGCGAGCCCCGGGCTTCCTCTGATAGACGAGCTTCCCGTCGATGAACACCGCCTCGGGAACGGACTCGGTGAGCAGGGGATGGCCCGTGAGGATGAGGATGTCCGCGTCTTTCCCGGTCTCGAGACTCCCGACCCGATCCTCGATCCCGATGACCCTGGCGGCGTCGATGGTGACGCTTCGAAGGGCTACCTCAGGATCGAGCCCATTCCTGACGGCGTAGGCGGCGATCTCCAGGAGGTCACCTCCCGGTGAAGCCGATCCGGGCGTAAACCACCCCGAGTTGATGCGCGGGCGAAATGCGATGCGGATCCCGGCCTCCGAAAGCTTGGCGGGGGTCGTGGGATCGAACCCCTCGTCTTCGACGCTTCCCAGCCCCCGGAACAGATCCTCCACGATCACCGGAATCCCTCTCTCACGAAGGTCATCCAGCGTTTTGTAGGCGTCGGTGCCACCGTCGAGGATCAGCTCGAGGCCGAATTCGTCGGCGATCCGGAGCGCCGTGTGGATGTCGTCTCTCCTTTCGGCGTGGATCAGGACCGGAACCTCTCCCTTCAGGACAGGGATCAGCGCTTCCATGTCCAGATCCCTTTTCTGCCCGTCGGCCTCCTCTCCGTCGGCTTCTACCTTGGCCATGTATTCCTGGGCCTTGATCAGCGTCTCACGGGCCAGGGCCGAGATCCCCATCCGGGTCGTCGGTGCCGATCCTTCTCGTTTGGAGGAGGCTCCCAACCCCATGACCAGTACCGCATCCTCTTTCACCATCATTTCGTCGACGACGGTCCCGGTGGTCTTCAGTACGGCACCCCGCCCCCCGATCACGTTCCGATCCCCCGGGGTCACCAGCGCGGTCGTCACGCCCAACTCCCTGGCGTGGGAGAACTGGGGCGCGTGGGGTTCAACGGCGTGTTTGACCCGCATAGCCGGAACCACGGGCTTCGAGTGTTCGTCGATGTGACTCTGGCGGCGCCAGTTGCTGCCGATTCCGACGTGGGACCGGGGCGATACCATACCCGGCATGATCACGAATCCCTCGGCATCGATGACGGCATACTCTTCGGGGATCACCACATCCGTGCCCACGCGGTCGATTTTTCCGTCCGCAATGAGGATGGTCCCGCCCTGGAGCGTAGGGCCGGCCATGGTCATGACCGTGGCGCCCCGGATGGCGATCCGGTCCCCGCCCTCGAGCCCTGAAGGAAGGGGGAGGCTCCGGCCTCTAGATACGGCTTCGGCAGTGATGTCCGGCTTCCCGGCCGGAGTTTGCTCGAATACGACCGATCCGTCGATGAGGACCTTCTCCACCTCTGTGAGCATCTCGAGGGGATCTCCGTCGAGGAGGACCAGGTCAGCGTCTTTGCCGACCTCGATACTGCCGATCCGGTGCTCCAGGTCCATCGCCTCGGCCGGCGCCAAGGTGATGGCCCTGAGGGCATCCTCCCGCTTCATCCCGTACCGGACCGTCAGCACGGCCAGGTGCCGGAGGTTCTGCTGTCCTCCGCCGAGAGCATCGGTTTGGAGGGAAACCTTGTAGCCGGCATTCGCCATGATGGCCGGGTTGTTCTTGAAGGTCAGGGGATCGTCGTAGTAACTGAAGAACATCGGGGGCCCGATGTTCACGTGGAACTCATCCTTCCGTTCAGCCAGAGCGTCCACAAGCAGATGAGAGTAGTACGCGTGGCAGAGGCTCAGCCGAAAGCCGAATTGATCGGACAAGCGGATGGCCGACATGATCTCCGACGCTGTGGCCACGTGGATGTGGACGGGAATCTCTCCGTTCAGGGCCAGGACGATGGCCTCCTTCCCCAGGTCCCTCGCCGGTGGGGTGGCGTCCGCATCCTCCTCCTTCTTCTCCTCGTACTTCTCCCAGGCCTCCATGTACTCCTGGGCCTCAATGAAGGCCTTCTCGGCCAGGTGGTACACACCCATGAGCGTCGTGGGCATCTGTCCACGCCCTCCGTACGCTCCAACCGGGTTCCCTTCGATGGCCATCTTCAGGTCGGCGACCTCCTTGAGAACCACCTGGGAGGGCGTCCCGTCCTTCAGTTTCACAGCCACGCTGGTGCCCCCGATGATGTTCCCGCTCCCCGGACGGGAGATCACCGTGGTGACTCCGGCGGCCCGGCCGGCCGCGATGGCAGGGTCGTCGAAGTTGTAGGAATCCAGGGCCCGGACTTCAGGAGTGATGGGATTCGTCATCTCGTTCCCATCCGAATTCTCCTGGACCATGGGGAGGCTGTAGACACCCACGTGGGTGTGCATGTCCACCAACCCGGGGATCACCACCTTGGCCGTCAGGACCTCGGCCCCCGACGGTACGGCGAAGTCCTTTCCAACACGGCTGATCTTCCCGTTCTCGATCAGAATCATCGCATTTTGGGCCGACAGGGTGGACGGAGTGGCGAAGAGGGAGGTTCCCAGGAGGAAAATCCCTGCAACGGAAGCGCTGGCGAACGGTTTCATGCGGTTCTCCAAGAGGGGTGGGACCGGAAGGTCCGAGGCTTTTTCGGGCCTCTGGGCTGTTGGATGGGATTCTAGCTGCACAAAGAATGGTTAACCAGGCCAAGTAGATGGCAGGATGACCTCCG
>JBDHCH010000351.1:0-4373 GCA_039592115.1 Gemmatimonadota bacterium
ACGTTGAGGAGGATGGTGCTGATGGAGTTCCCATACTGCGATCCATAGTAGATCCCCACCAGGAAGATCAGAACCGACTCCGGCGGGAGTCCAGCTGCGAAGGTGAGGGGGATGAGAATGGCAATGGCATTGATGGGGCCGATCCCGGGGAGCATACCCACCACCGTGCCCAACAGCACTCCGCCCCCTGCCAGGAAGAGATTCAGGGGTTGGAGGGCCACCCCGAACCCAGCCAGAAGATCTCCGAAGACGCTCACGAGCCCCCCTGGAGGAGCGCCCCCACCGGAAGCTCGAGGCCGAAACCCCAGGCGAAGAGGCCGTAGAGACTCAACCCCAAGAACAGGCCTACGCCCAACCCGTGAAGCCACCGCCCCCCGAAGAGCCGAGCCAGGGCACCGCCGGCCAGAATGGTGGGAACGACGAACCCGAGAAGAGGAATGGCCGCGGCGTAGAGGAGGAGAACTCCAACGCAAACCCCTTGGGCGAGAACGGGCCTTCCCTGCTCCAGGTCAGGCCCCTGGGCTTCCTGCTCTTCTTCGCCCCCCAGCGCCGCGGTGGGCAACCCATCATCCGTTGCGGAGGCTGGTTCCGTCGACCGCCGCCGGAGCATCCCGACGCCTCCGAGGATCAGCAAACCGGCCACCAGGTACGGAACCGCCCGGGGCCCCACCGGATCCACCACGAATCCGACTTCATACCCCCTGGCTGTCGCCGCCACGGCCAACCCCACGCCTACCAGGGTTGCTCCCATCCACCGGTCCAGAAGCCTCACCGGATCAGGCCCATTCTGCGAGCCAACCCCTGAAAGGTCTCCACCTGACCCCGCACAAAGGTTTCGAACTCAGGACCGGTCAGCACGAAGGGCTCCCACCGGTAGGTCCGCCTCACCGATTCCCATTCCCGGGACGCCGCGAGTGCCGAGAAACGCTCCACCCACGCATGGTACACGGAGTCCGACACCTGGCCGGGAAGGTAGAAGCCTCGCCACGTCGGCCACTCCACCTCGAGTCCGGCCTGGAAGGTGGTGGGAAGTGAATCCAGGGGCGGGGAGAGGGGGGTGCTGCTCATCACCGCCAGGACCCTGACGGATCCAACCTCCAGGTGAGGAAGGATCTCGGAGACCTCTCCGGAGAAGAGATCCACGAATCCCCCAAGGGTGGCCGCCAAAGCCTCTCCGCCTCCGTCGAAGGGGACGTATCGGACCTGGAGGGGATCCACGCCCCCAGCCTCAGCCACCAGGAGCACCTTCACATGGTCCTGGCTAGCCACGGCACTCCCTCCGGCCGAGATGATGGAGCCGGGAGAGCGTCGCCATTCCTCCAGGAGGTCCGGGAGGGAGGTCCAAGGGGCATCGGCCCTCACCGCCAGGACTCCCGGCTCCGCCGCAAGGGCCGCCACCCACCGCACATCCTCCACACCCAGAGATCCGAACAGTCCCTGGGCCAGGTTCAGCGTGGTGGCGGGGCTCGCTGCGGCGAAGACCGTCGGATCGGAACGCCGATTCGTTGCCAGCCGAACGAACGCTCGCCCCCCTCCGGCACCGGGGAGGTTGACGACCTGCACATTCCCCGGGATGAGACCCGACTCGGTGAAGGCGCGGCTGGCTAGCCGGCACGCCAGATCCCACCCCCCGCCGGGGTTCGCCGGAGCGACGCACTGGTAGCCAGAAGCTGCCGGGTCTCCAGTGCATCCAGCGAGTGACAGGGTCATCACCAAAGCCAGTCGTCGCATTCTCAGCTGGCCTCATCAGGAGAAGTGGGTCTCAACTCGGGTCCGGCCCCAGGAAGAGGGGGGGCGCCCCTTGCCGGGTCACGCAAGCAGGGGGCTCGGCCGGTCTTTCAGCCACCGGTCGAGAGTCGCGGTCAGGGGTTTGCCCTCAGAAAGAAAGGAGCTTGGTCGCTTTCAGAGTCAAGCCTCGCTCCAAAACAGCCCCTCCCTCCCTGCTCCCTCCCCCGGATACGTCCCTGCGCTCGGAGAAGACGAGGAAGAGATCGCTCAGAGGGGAATGGATGAAGTTGAAGCGGACGTTGGTCACCACCTCTTCAGAGGCGGCGTTGTACTGGATGAAAGAGCTGAGAAACAAGTGCCTGGAGCCGGCGAAGTCCAGGCGAGTCCCGAATACATCGGCAGTGAATCGGTCCCCCGGCAACGAGATTTCGTTTCGTTGCGCCTGGAGATCCACGGCAAAGTACCGGTTGGGTCGCCATTTCCCGGCCAGGGTAACGGAAGTCCGGTCTCCGTTGTAGAACCCTCCCCCTGAGACCCGTACCTCCCCGGATAGGGGCCGTGCAGCGCTCGAGGTGTAGGACAGCGAAGCGTCCCTGAAATCATAGCGACCCGTAGGAATCTCGCCCTGGCCCGCCACCGTGAACGCCTCGTCGATGGCCTCGAATTTGTCCGAGAACTGGGTCCTTAGCAGCCCCCCGTCGCTGAACACGACACCGAACCCCGCGGTCCCTTCCCGAGTCTCCAGAGATGACTCGAGGTTCGTGATGTAATGAACTTCCAGGTAGGGATTCACCTCGTACACTCCGGGGAGATTCGGCCGAGGATGGATCCCCACCGTCCCGTAGGAGTGCTTGATCCCCCTCCTGGCCACGAAGCCCAGTCCCGGTTCGAAGGCCTCCCCGATCTCACGATACAGGGCCGAGACGTCCCACAATTGGTCCCGATACGCCGCCGACACCCGACCGGCCCGGTTATTCCCATCTACCCCCGGGTAATCCGTTGCTGTGAGGTAGGAGTGGACGCGAAGGGCCGGGCCCACCGAGAGGTTCACATCGGCGCCGTAGCTTCGGTTGAAGCGGTCCTCGCCACCTCCCACCCCGTCACGGCTGGCGAAGAGCCCACCTACCTCCAAGCCACCGGGGAGGTTTCTTCGGACCCTCGCCACCGTGAAGCTCTCCCCGGGAAGTCCCTGGGCCCGTTCCGTCCTCATGTTCAGGAGCCCGATCTCGAATCCGCCTGCTCGCCCGGTCAGGCGCCCACCCGCCACCATGGGCACTGGCCGGCCGTTGCTCAGTCCGATCCTTCGAGAGTGGAAAAGGGTGAAGTCCCGGGGTGAGGCGCCCATCCTGAAGTTCCGCTCCGCCAGGTCTCCGAAGGCGAAAACGCCGGAATTTTCCATGAAGAAATCCCGCTTCTCCGGGAAGAAGAGAGAGAAGCGCGTGAGGTTGACTCGCTCCTGGTCGACTTCGACCTGGGAGAAGTCGGTTCGGTAGGTCAGGTCCAGCGTGAGTCGGGGCGTGACGCCCCACTTGAGGTCCATGCCTCCATCCGCGGTACCCCCCAGTTCCCGGGAATCCAGCAGGGTGCCCTTTGCATCGGAGGCCAGAACGAACGGTTTGAGGGTGAGGTTCCTGGGTGAGGGCAGACCGGAAAAGCCCGTTACCGTGCCGGCGTGGGCCATGGTGTGGACCCGATTCCGCCGATCCACGGGAGCCCAGTACGAATCCTCGTTCTTTCTACGGACCCTCCGGATGAAGTTCATTCCCCAGGACTGGGGATCCTTTCGGGGGTCGAACCGGAGGGTCGTGAAGGGAATGGCCAATTCCGCCGTCCACCCCCGTTCATGGACGGTGGTCTCCAACTCGATGACCCCTTCCCAGGCGAGGTTGGTGGTCCTGGAGTTGTCGAAGACCTGTCCGTCCTTCACCGCTCCATTGGGATTGACCAGGAACATGAATGCGTTCCTGCGATCCAGGAAGGTGTCCAGAGCGATCCCGAGGACGTCCTCCTGGTGTGTCTCGAAGTCCTGCATCAGGAACTGCCGAATGATCCCCCCGGGATTCGAGTCCAGCATGAGGGCACCGATGTAGATGCGCTCCTCATCGTAGAGAACCCGGACGATGGTCTCTTCCGTGGCCGGAGCCCCGGCATCGGGCATGGACTGGATGAATCCCGTGATCGGTTCGGCCGCCGCCCACGCCGCATCGTCCAGGACCCCATCCAGAAGAATCGGCAACGCCGTTCTCGTGGCTCTCGCCAGAGGACGGGCCATGGCCTCCGGGTTCCTGGACCCTGGGACCACGGCATCCGTGCCCCGTCACCTGGGAGGCTCCGCAGGTCGGGAAGGTGCTGACCAGCAGGGCGAGGAGACTCAACACCCTCCCTGCTCTCATGGAGTGTTCATTTCCGGTCGACATACTCCCGGTACAGTCGATCGTGTTTGTTGTCCCTGGGATCCACTTCCACTCCACCGATGAACATCCGCTCTATCCAGGTGAGAGCCTGGAGGGGATCCCCATCCGTGACCAGGAGATCCGCCCGTTTCCCGGGCTCGATGCTACCCATCACATCGCCCATCCCCAGGATTTCCGCGGTGTTCAAGGTTCCGGCTTTCAACCCCTCTTCCGCCGGGAGCCCGAAGGCCA
>JBDHCH010000352.1:0-8511 GCA_039592115.1 Gemmatimonadota bacterium
CCTCTCCACACTCCCGACATTGAACGAAACTCGCGTACCCTCTTCGGTTCAACAGGAGGATGACCTGTTCCCTCTTGATCAACCGGTCCCGGATGGCCTCCACCAGCTGGGGGGCCAGCACACCGCCACCCCTCGCCGCACCGCCAAGGTCATCCCCCTGCCCACGGCCCGAGGGGGCAGGACCCTTCTCCCTTCTCTGGCGCCAGACTTCTCGCAGATCGATAACCCGAACAGGAGGAAGGGCTCCCCCCCCAACCCGGTCCGGGAGGGAGAGGTGTCTGAATTTCCCCTTCTGGGCGTTCTGCCAGCTTTCCAATGAGGGCGTGGCGCTTCCCAGAACGCAGAGCGCCCCAGCCATCGATGCCCTCACAACAGCCACATCTCGTGCATGGTACCGGGGGCCCTCGGACTGCTTGTAGCTCCCATCGTGTTCCTCATCGACCACGATGGCCCCCAGGTCCCGCACAGGGGCAAACACGGCGGACCTGGCGCCCACGGCGATCTTCTTCTGTCCGCTCCGGAGCTGTCGCCAGGCGTCGTATCGCTCACCGTCGGAGAGGGCCGAGTGAAGTACAGCTACCTCATCTCCGAAATGGGCCCGGAACCGAGACACGGTCTGAGGCGTGAGGGAGATCTCAGGAACCAGGACGATCGCCCCCTTGCCGTCCCTGACCACTACCTGTTTCAGGAGCTCGATGTAAACCAACGTCTTGCCAGAGCCCGTGACGCCGTGGAGGAGAACGGGCTTCACCTCTCTGCTCCTCCCGGACCCAAGGATGGCTTCCAGGGCTCCCCGTTGGTCCTGGGTAGGGGTGAGGGCCTTGGGGCGGGAGGCCGGGCGGCCCTGGAACGGATCTCGCAGCACTTCCTCCTCGAGGAGTTCCACCACTCCTTTGTCCTCGAGCCCCTGGATGACCGATCGGCTGAAGCCGCCCCGATCAAGGAGATGGGCCAGCTCCGCCGAACCGCCTGAGGACTCGAGCATTGCGAGTGCCTCCTGCTGCCTGGGCGCCCTGGAGAAGACCTTCTCCCTTTCCCCCAAAGACGAGAGCCAGTCGGAGATGCGGACGACACGCCTCAGTCGGACCGGCGGGTCACGTGGAGGGAGAGTCTCATGGCGCAAGAGGCCTTTTGCGGTCAGGGTGCGGATCTCAGGCCAGATGGATCCCATCCCGATGCTCTTCCTGAGGGTCCTGACCCGGCTGGGTCCACCCGTTTCGGCGAGGGCGGACAACAGCTTCTCCTCTCTGGAGGTCCCACTTCCGTCACCCGCATCCACGAGCGTGAGAAAATCCCGAGAGGAATCGGAAAGAACGGAGGGGAGTGCGGTCCGGAGAACCATGCCGAGGGGGGCCAGGTAGTAGTCCGCCATCCACCTGGAGAGCTCCATGATCTCCGGAGGGGCAGACGGGACATCTTCCAGCACATCCAGGATGCCTTTGATGCTCGGCACCGGCTCCGGGCTCGCCGGGCCGACCACCCAGCCGATCCTCTCATCCCTCCGAAAGGGAACGAGGACCCGAGTTCCCGGGGCCGGGATCGACCCCGCGATGCTGTAGGTGAACGTCTGGGTCATGGGGAGGGGAAGGGCTACCTCCACCCTCAGCGCATGGTTTCCCGAAGCCATCAAGGATGATCCACCGTGAATGAACCTCGAAGCTGGGCCCGGCTCCCCTCAAGCTTTCCAGACGGGCCGGAGCCTCGGTTGCAGGGACCGGCTACTCGGTGGAATCGGAGCCGAAGAGTGGGAGTCCCGACACCTGAAGGTCCCCATCCCCCGTCGGGAGGGGGGGGGAGTTTCTCCCCTCCCCGGTGTTCTCGCAGCCTTTGTGCCGGTGACCAGGATAAGCCCCAAAAGGCGCTCCTTGGTAAGAAGGCGATGTACCTCCACCTCCCGCTGGAAGACCGTCAAGACTCCCCTCCACCCCCATCGGCCCCAAGCTCGGCGCAGAATCCCCAGCTTCTCCCGAACGGAGAACAGCTCCGAAAAGTCCGGGAAGGGCATCTTCGCCTGTTGCCGAAAGGCCGTGTCCTCATCGGTCCAGTCCTCAGTGACCAGATCCGTCACATCAGAGTCCATCAGGACCCGCCGAACCTCCACAGACATGAGGGGTCGGGCGCCGAGATGGTCCGAGAGAATTCGCCTCCGGTCCAGATCCACCGGGGCCTTCCAGACCAACTGAATGAGGGCCACCCGACCGCCCGGACGAGCCACACGGGCCAACTCCCGAATCGCCTCCTTCGGATCCACTCGAGCAGCCAGCCCCAGCTCTCCCACAACCGCGTCGAACGTCTCATCTCGAAAGGGCAGGTCACCGGGAGACGCTTTCTGGAAGCTCAAGCGGCCGTTGAGGCCTTCTCCTCGACCATGAGCTTCTGCCGCAGCCAGGAGGTGAGGATCCTCCTCGATGCCGGTCCCGTGTACTCCGAACTCCCTGACGAAGAATTCCAGAGGGATCCCCAAACCACTGGCGACGTCCAGGAGCTCCACCCCCGGCGATAGATCCATCAGCCGGGCGGCCTGACGATACAGGTCGGGCCCCCCGGGCGGGAACAGTCGGCGGGGTGAGAGGCGGACCAGATCCAACATCGAAGGGGACCGTTGTTCGGTCCCCTTCTCATCGTCCATCATTGCCAGGGAGGCGGAAGTCAGAACGCGACCTCCTCCGAAGCCTTGAGCTCATCCATGGCGGCTTCCAGAGCGGATTCATCCTCGGAAGACATCTCCGACGGAGGCCCAACGGATTCCTCCTCCCGGTTCCGGAAGTGGTGGAGAGCCATGGCCACGATGATCAGTCCACCGAGAAGCGCCAGAGGCGGCATGATCCAGGCCCAGAGCCCCGATCCAGCGACCTGCGGAACCGCCCGGTATTCCTCCCCATGGTTCCCCAGCATCCACTCGACCAGCGAATCCGACGATGCGCCTTCCCAGGCCAACATCTGCAGGGAGTCCCGTAGCAGCTTGGCCTGCGGGGAGGGGCAGACCTCCAACATCAATCCTGGGCAATACGGAGAACGGAGCCGTTCGATGGCGGCCTCCCCTTCCGGATGAGGCTGCACCGGCTCATCCAGGCGAGGCGTCTGCTGGGCGCCGGCGGACACCGCCGGAAGGAGTACGAAGGCGGCCAGGATGCCCGGCCTGGAGAACCACTTCATCATCCAGAAACACTCCGTTCTACGATCCACATTCCCGGCCCAGGGTTCGTTCCCGGGTCCCCTGCACCGGACAATTTACCCCTTTTTCCCATAAAAGGGCCATCCGCACTCCTCAACTGGGGGCATCCAGCCCTGCCAGGGCCCTGAGCACAGCCACTGAGCCGGCTCCCACCCTCTCCGGAACGTACCCCCCTTCCAGGAGGGCCACCACCCTACCTCCTGCGCTCTCCTCGCCCAGAGACATCACAGCCCCGGTGAACTCATACAGGTCTCGAGGCTCCACAGCTTGACCTCCGAGGGGATCCCCAGCGAGCACGTCGAACCCAGACGAGACGAAGACGAAGTCGGGGGAGAATCTTCCCCTCACCTCTTCGAGGGCGGCGTGGAATCGATCCCGGTATTCCTCCCTGGCCGTCCCCGGAGGGAGGGGCACGTTCATCGTGGTACCCTCCCCTTCCCCGATCCCCACCTCATCTGCGTGGCCCGTGCCCGGGAAATGGGGCGACTGATGAAGGGAGAGGTAGAACACGTCCGGGTCCGAGAAGAACACATCCTGGGTCCCATTCCCATGGTGGACGTCCCAATCGACGATGAGGACCCGCCGCCCAATCCCCTGGTCCTGCACGTATCGGGCAGCCACGGCCACGTGGTTGAAAAGGCAGAACCCCATCGCCTTGTCCGGTGTGGCGTGGTGCCCGGGGGGCCGGGTGGCCACGAAGGCGTTCCTCACGAAGCCCTGGGCAACTCCATCCACGGCCGTCAGGACCGCTCCCGAGCTCCCCACTGCTGCGTCCCAGGAGGCCTCGGAAACCCGTGTGTCGGAGTCGATGGGAACCGAACGTTCCTCTGCCATGGCCCGATCCACCGCTGCCCGGACTCCGTCGAGGTGGCCCCTGGTGTGGACCCGGAGAATCTCTTGCTCCGTTGCGGACCGGGCCTCCAACTGGTGGACCCTCCCGTGGAGTGCCAGCATGTCCTTGGACACGGCCGATGCCAACGCCCTCAGCCGACCCTGGTGCTCGGGATGACCCCACCCAGGGTCGTGCAGGGGCGCAGCCGGGTGAAGGAGGAAGCCGGTGCGTGGATTCTCAGAGCTCATGTCAGTTCCTGATTTGAAACCCCGCAGTCGTGGACCGTCCCGGGCCATGCGAGAGGCGTGTTCCGGTTTCCTCCAGGCGTGCGATTCGGTCCTGGATCGATCGAACCGTGTGGACTCGACTCCGAAGGGCGATGAGGGCGTCGCACGCGGCACTGGCCGCCGACATGGTGGTCAAGTAGGGGATGTTATGCGTGATGGCAGCCCGGCGCATGGCGTAGTCGTCGTATTGTGATTTCTTCGCATGGCGTAGTCGTCGTATTGTGATTTCTTCCCGAGGGGAGTGTTGATCAGGAGCCCGACCTCCCCGGAGACGATCCCGTCCACGATGTTCGGCCGCCCCTCCCCCACCTTGAAGATCCGCTCACTCCGGATCCCCAGGTGGGAGAGATACCGGTGGGTCCCACGGGTGGCCAGAATCCGGAAACCCAGGTCATGGAATCGGCGGATGATGGGCGTGACGGTGGCCTTGTCCCTGTCGTTCACGCTCACCACCAGGGCCCCGCCCTTCAACGGGACCGCGTTCCCCGACGCTTTGGCAGCCTTCGCAAAAGCCATCCCGAAGGAGTCATCGATCCCCATCACCTCACCGGTAGAACGCATCTCCGGCCCCAGCAGAGTGTCCACCTCGAACCGGTTGAACGGGAATACCGCCTCCTTCACCGCGACGCCGGGAACGGGAGGCTCCGCCGGTACACCCAGGTCCGCCAGCTTCTCCCCGGCCATGACCCGGGCAGCCAACCGGGCGAGGGGCACCCCGGTGGCCTTGCCGACGAAGGGGATGGTTCGGGAGGCCCTCGGATTCACCTCCAACACGTAGACTTGTCCGTCACGAATCGCGTACTGGACGTTCACCAGTCCTACCACCCCCAGCTCCAGGGCGAACCGGCGAGTCAGGTCTCTGATCACATCGAGCTCTTCGGGTCCCAAGAGGTAGGGGGGCAAAACACAGGCCGAATCGCCGGAGTGGACGCCGGCATCCTCGATGTGCTGCATAATCCCGCCGATGACCACCTCTTCTCCGTCGCAGAGTGCGTCCACGTCCGCTTCGAACGCGTCCTCCAGGAACCGGTCGATGAGCACAGGGTGGTCTGGGGAGGCCCGGACGGCACGGGTGAAATATCCCTTCAGAGACTCCTCGTCGTAGACGATCTCCATTGCCCGCCCCCCCAGTACATAGCTGGGGCGAACCAGAACCGGATACCCGATCTCCTCCGCCACCTCGAGAGCCCGTTGGACACTGGTGGAGACTCCGTTCTCCGGGACGGCTGCACCGACGATGTCGCAGACCGCCGCAAATCGTTCTCTATCCTCGGCCCGATCGATGGCATCCACGGAGGTCCCCAGAATGGGCGCTCCCAGCTCCTGGAGCGCCTCGGCCAGTTTCAGCGGTGTCTGTCCACCGAGCTGGACGATCACCCCTTTCGGACTCTCCAGGTGGATGATCTCCAGCACGTCCTCCAACGTGAGAGGCTCGAAGTAGAGCTTGTCACTGACGTCGAAGTCGGTGGAAACCGTTTCAGGGTTCGAGTTGATCATGATCGTCTCGTACCCCGCGTCGTTCAGGCCGAGCACTGCCTGAACGCAGCAGTAGTCGAACTCGATTCCCTGCCCGATTCTGTTTGGACCGCTGCCCAGGATGATGATCTTGTCGCCCGCGGAGGGGGAGGACTCGTTCTCCTCTTCATAGGAAGAATAGAAATAGGGAGTGGCGGCCGGAAATTCTCCCGCGCAGGTGTCGACCACGTTGTAGGTTGGCCTGATCCCCTCGTCCCATCGGCGACGCCGAACCGCCTCCTCCGTCTCGCCTCTCAGGTCCGCGAGCTGCCTGTCCCCGAAACCCTCCCTCTTCATGAGGCGCAATTCCTCGGCCCCGACCTCAGGGAGGGTCGAATACCACTCCTCGAGCTCCACGATCCCCCGGAGTTGATCCAGAAACCAGGGATCGATATTTGTGGCTTCGAAGATGTCCGCTTCCGAGATTCCTGACTCCATGGCCCTTTTCAGCTGAAACGGCCGTTCGGCGGTTGGTCGCCTGAGGGCGGCCAGAACGCTCTCGGAGTCATCGGCCTCCAAACCGTCATCTTTCAGGCGGGGGGAATGAACCCATCCGGCCCGATCGATCTCCAGCCCCCTGAACCCCTTTTGCCAGGCTGATCGAAAGGTGCGCCCAATGGCCATGGTCTCACCCACCGCCTTCATCTGGACGCCCAACACCGGATCCACCTCCGGGAACTTCTCGAAGGCAAACCTCGGAATCTTCACTACCACGTAGTCGAGAACCGGCTCGAAAGAAGCGGGCGTGGTCTTGGTGATGTCGTTGGGCAGCTCATCGAGGCGGTATCCGACAGCGAGCTTCGCCCCGATGCGCGCGATGGGGAACCCAGTGGCTTTCGAAGCAAGAGCGGAAGATCGGGAGACCCTGGGATTCATCTCCACCACCAGCATCTCACCGTCATCCGGACTTACAGCGAACTGGATGTTACACCCCCCGGCCTCCACTCCGATCTCCCGGATGATCGCAATGGCGGCGTCCCTCATCTTCTGATATTCCACGTCCGTCAGCGTCTGGGCCGGAGCGACTGTGATGGAGTCGCCGGTGTGAACGCCCATGGGATCGAAGTTCTCGATCGAGCAGACGATAATGACGTTGTCGGCGCCGTCCCGGACCACCTCCAGCTCGAACTCCCGCCACCCGATGACACTGCGGTCGATGAGAACCTCAGTGATCGGGGAAGCGTCCAGACCCTTCCGAACCTGGGCCTCGAATTCCTCCAGGTTGTATGCAATCCCCCCACCGGTCCCACCGAGTGTGAACGAGGGCCGGATAATGGCCGGATATCCGGTGTCCTCGACGATCCCCAGAGCCTGATCCGGGTTTTTTGCAAAACCTCCGTGGGGCACCGACAGACCGATTCGATACATTGCGTCGGTGAACGCTTCCCGGTCCTCTGCCATCTGGATGGAGGTGGCGTTGGCACCGATGAGCTCCACGTCATGCTTCTCGAGCACGCCGCGCTTCTCGAGCTCCATGGCGAGGTTCAGGGCCGTCTGTCCCCCCATGGTGGGGAGAAGAGCGTCTGGCTTCTCGACCTCGATGACCCGCGTTACCCAGGACGCGGACAGGGGTTCTATGTAGGTCGCGTCTGCCAGGTCCGGGTCCGTCATGATGGTGGCGGGGTTGGAGTTCACCAGGATCACCCGGTACCCCTCTTCCTTCAGGGCGCGGACCGCCTGGGTTCCCGAGTAGTCGAACTCACACGCCTGGCCGATGACGATGGGGCCTGACCCCAGGATGAGAATGGATTCGAGATCTGTGCGTTTGGGCACGGGCGTCAGCTGTTCCGGTCGAGCCGCCTGCTGAATCTCAGCGAGCGGCGAGGAGGCCCCTACCACGGCCGGCGGCGGGATGCCGGGAGGAGGGTCCAATGAATGTTAGCATTTCGGACACGAAAATGGTGGCAGAGGAAGAGAGGGTTGGCAAGGTGGACGAGAAATCCGTTGCGGCCGGGTCTTGCGAAGGAGGGGGAAGATCCGAACAATCTCTGTTTGAACGGCGGATAGAACCTCGGATCAGCGGAGGATCCCGTGGCACATATGACTCTGAGGACGGCCCTGGTGTTCTTGGCCGTACTCCTCCCGATATCCGGATGCGTGAAAAAAGGGACCCATGAAGTCGTCCTGGACCAACTCAGGGCTTCGCGGGAGGCAGAGGAAGAACTCGCCACCCGGATGGAGATGGAGTTGAACCGAAGAGACGAGCGGGAAGTCCGTCTCAGGGACCAGATGGAGGATCTCCGGGGTGAGATCGACAGACTCATCGAGGATCTGGGGATGGCCAGGAGGGAGAACCTGCGCACCAACGCCGAATTGGAGGAATCCCGTATCGAGGCCGGGAGGCTTCAGACCCTCTTGAGCGCCCAGGGGGCACAGGCTCAACAACTCCAGAGCCGGCTCAACCAGCTGGCCGCCATCGAACAGGAGGTCCGGGAGCGGAATCAGATCTACGAGGACGTGCTCTCCCGGTTCCGATCCCTCATCGACGCCGGGCGACTCAGCGTCTCCATCGCCCGGGGCCGTATGGTCATCAACCTGCCTCAGGACATCCTCTTCGCTTCCGGAAGTGCGGATATCGGGTCCGACGGTCGGGGTACGCTCGCAGAAGTCGCCAATGTCCTGGCGGAGATCCCGGACCGCAGCTTCCAGGTGGAGGGGCATACTGACGACCAGCCCATCTCCACGACCCAATTCCCAAGCAA
>JBDHCH010000353.1:0-4010 GCA_039592115.1 Gemmatimonadota bacterium
AGGATCCGGGCCAGTGCTTCGCCTCGAACTTCTCTGGCGACAGGTAGTCGAGGGAAGAGTGACGCCGCCGGGGATTGTACCACCCCTCGATGTAGCGGAACACCGCCTGGCGGGCTTCGGCCGGAGTGCGGAACGAGTACCGGTCCAGAAGCTCACACTCCAGGGTCCCGAAGAACGACTCCGCCATGGCATTGGATTTCGTCGGCGACTACGCACAGTGCCCCCAGTAGAGGGGGAAGTTTCGAAGTCACGCACCCATTCCATCCTCTTCACGGTAAGCGATTCCGACTTCTTTCGCACTGGAAGAACTGGGGAGGGGACCGTGTGCTGTTCGAGGACGGGGAAGGCTGTGTTCGTTCCTTGCCCACGGCGTGGACGACGGTAGCGGTTGCCGATGCTTTCGTGGTCCTCTCGGCGGGCCGCTCCTGCTTTCGGGTCGAAGATCTCCTGTCCCTGGTACCCCTGGTGGAGGGGCTCTCCACCTCCCAACCCAACTGTAAGGCAGATTCTGCCGAAACTGTAAGCGGGAATAAATCCCGATGAAGATGCGAGAGAGAGGCAGACATGGGCTTGGTGGCATGTTATTACCTCATTTATCTCTAAGGTGAATCTCTTGACACGATATGGTCAGGGCGTAATCTTTATGACACATGGTGTGGACGAGATCCCAGGAGGTGTGTCATGGCAGAGTCGTTAAAGTCGGACGCGAAGGTCCGAGCTCTAAAAGAACGGGGCGTGCTGAACCCCGAACCTGAGCGGGTCATGGACGAGCGATTCCAGACCGGGGGGTTCTTTGATGCACGGGATCTGGTTCAGGTGAAGTACGAGATGGTGCGCCGGGTCGAGGCTGAGGGGGCGACGGTGACGGAGGCCGCCAAGACGTTCGGCTTTTCCCGGCCCACGTTCTACCAGGCCCACGAGGCTCTGGAGAAGGAGGGGCTGGCGGGGTTGTTGCCAAAGCGACCTGGCCCGAAGGGTGCGCACAAACTGACCGACGAGGTGATGGCCTTCATCGATGAGGTACTGGAAGGAGATCACGGGATCGGCTCCGAGGAGCTCAGTCGGAGCGTGTCAGAGCGCTTTGGCCTCTTGGTCCATCCACGAAGTATTGAGCGGGCTCTGGCTCGCCGGGAAAAAAAACGCCGGAGGCCGATGTGAAGATATCGGCAGGGCCGGAACGAACGATAAATCCAGCCTGGACGGAGCGTTACGAGGCCCTCCGAGCCCATGCCACGGGCCAAGCCCCGCTCGGCTTCATCCCCCTGGGGCTGGCCCTGCTACAACACCGGGGCGTAGTGGCCTGGATGGCTGCCGAGAGCTCGGCGGTCGGATCCGAACCCTATCGGCAGGCCTACCCGAAGAGAGACCGCTCGTCCATGGATGGGGTTGATGCTCCCCGGTCCGAACTCATCCGACTGCTTACCGGCACCGCGTTGCTCACCCTCCGAGGGAGAGTCCAATGAACCCGGAAGCCTCGAAGGTCACCCCCGACCACCTGCGCCGGGACGCCTACCTCTACGTGCGCCAGTCCTCCTTGCACCAAGTGGTCGAGAACACCGAGAGCACAAAACGTCAGTATGCTCTGCGCCAGCGCGCTGTGGCGTTGGGTTGGCCGGCCGAGCGGGTGATCGTGATCGACGAGGACCTGGGCCAGTCGGCGTCGGGAGCGACCCACCGCGCGGGCTTTGAGCGCCTGGTCACCGAGGTCGGGACGGGGCGGGCCGGCATCGTTCTCGGCCTCGAGGTCAGTCGTCTGGCCCGCAGCTCCACGGAGTGGCACCGGTTGCTGGAGATCTGCGCTCTCACCGGTGCCCTCATCTTGGACGAGGACGGACTCTACGATCCTGGTCACTTCAACGATCGCTTGCTTCTGGGCCTCAAGGGCACGATGAGTGAGGCGGAGCTGCATGTGATCCGGGCTCGACTCCAGGGAGGCATCCTGAACAAGGCGCGGCGTGGCGAGCTCAAGATGTCTCTGCCCGTGGGCCTGGTCTACGATGCCGCCGACCAGGTGATCCGGGACCCCGACCAGCGCATACAGGGCGCCGTCGAACTCTTCTTCGAGACGTTCCAGCGGCTGGGATCAGCGACGGCCGTCATGAACCACTTCCGGCAACAGAAGATGCTCTTCCCGATCCGACTTCGTACCGGGGCCCGCAAGGGCGAGGTGGTGTTCCAGCCTCTGGTGCACTCCCGGGTGCTGTCGATCCTGCACAACCCCCGCTATGCCGGGGCGTTCGCCTATGGCCGCACTCGAGCTCGCCGAAAGGCCGATGGCGGGGTCAAGGTCCAGGCCCTGCCCCGGGATGAATGGCAGGTCCTGATCCCCGATGTCCACGAGGGCTACATCACATGGGCCGAATACGAGACGAACGTCGAGCGGCTCCGCGAGAACGCCCGGGCTTGCGGTCAGGATCGCGGATGGAGTCCGCCCCGTGAAGGCACGGCCCTGCTGCAAGGGCTGGCTGTCTGCGGGATCTGTGGCGAGCGCATGCATACCCAGTATCACGTCCGGGATGACGGCACTCAACTGCCGCGATATGCCTGCCAGCGCCGTCGTCTGCAGCGTGGAGACTCGGCCTGCCAGAGCCTGCCAGGTCGCACGCTGGACCAGGCAGTGGGCGAGTTGCTCGTTGAGCTTATGACCCCCTTGACCCTTGAGGTTGCCCTCTCGGTGGGCGACGAACTCCGAGCCCGGGCCCAGGAGGTGGACCGGTTGCGGCGCCGAGAACTGGAGGCGGCTCGTTACGACGCTCAACTCGCCGAGCGCCGCTACCGCCAAGTCGATCCTGACCACCGTCTCGTGGCCGACACCCTGGAGGCTGATTGGAATACGAAGCTCCGAGCCCTGGCCGATGCCCAGGAGCAGTACGAGCGCCAGACGGCCGCGGACCGGGAGGGACTCGACAAGCAGCGGCGAGAGGAGGTCCTGCGCCTCGCCACAGACTTCCCCCGCCTGTGGCACGATCCCCGCACCCCCGACCGGGAGAAGAAGCGGATGGCCCGGCTCCTCATGGAGGACGTCACCTTGATCCGGGGGGAAGAGATCACAGCCCACGTCCGCTTCAAAGGCGGGGCCACCCGCACGCTCACCCTTCCTTTACCGCTCCGGGTGGGCGATCTCCGGCGAACGGATCAGGCAGTCATCAAGCGGATCGACGAACTGCTGGAGGAGTGTGGCGAAGAGGAGGTCGTGGAGCGGTTGAACCAGGAGGGCCTACGGACAGGAACCGGTCTACCGTTCACCCGGAGCCGGCTCCACGATCTGCGATGCCGGCATGGACTCAAGAGCCGCTACCAGCGGCTCCGTGATCGAGGGCTCTGGACCCGGAGAGAGATGGCCGAACATCTGAAGGTCCATCCCACCACGGTGTATCAATGGCATGTGGCGGGGTTGCTCAGGGCCCATCCGTGCGGCGGACCCAGTTCCAAGTGCCTGTACGAGCCCCCGGGGCCGAATCCACCCCGGCCCCATCAGGGTCAAAAGCTCGCTTCCACTCTACCCTGGCAATAAGGTGCAGTATGGAGCACACTCCTTGTCATAGGCGTCCCCCACGGAACCCATGGAAGGCAGAACACCCATCAGCTCACACCGGCGTCCGAAGGCCAGAGACGTGTACTGGCACCCCTGGTCCGAGTGATGGATCACCCCCTGGGGCCTCCGCTGCTCCAAGGCCATGTCCAGAGCCTGGAGGACCAACTCCGTTCTCAGGTGGGTAGCCATGGACCACCCCACGATCCGTCGGCTCCAAACGTCCAGCACAATGGCCAGGAACAAGAACCCGGCCCAGGTAGAGATGTAGGTGATATCTGCCACCCAGAGCTGGTTCGGGCCCGTCGCCGTGAAGTCCCGGTCCACCAGGTCCGGCACGGGGCCGTGCCTCTTGGCACGAAGCGTTGTACGCTTCCACTTCCGAGGACTCACGCCCTGGATCTCGGCCTCTCTCATGACCCGGGCTACACGATTCAGGCTGGCCTGGGGACCCCGGTCCTCGAGTTCCGCATGAATC
>JBDHCH010000354.1:0-4861 GCA_039592115.1 Gemmatimonadota bacterium
GTTGGCGTCCGTGAAGGCGCGGAGATCCACGTCCACGTTCCCGCCGTTGGGGACGGTCTGGATCTTGGATCCCACCTTGTCGGCTTGGTTGTCGCCGGTTCCGGACGTCCACTCCGCGTCATAGGCGAACTCGGCCACGCCGTGGCCCGAGAGCGGGGAGTTGATGGCGGTTCGCGCTCGGGCGGAAAGCGCCCAGCTGGTGGTCGTGCTCATGGTGTGATCCCCTCCAGGTGCCGCACCCGGTAGGTCTGAGTGATGAGAAGCCCGGACTCCTGGACAGTCAAGAGCGCAGGATTGAAGGACTCCTGACAGAACACGCGGAGAGCTGAGAAGCCCACGGCCGCGTGCCAGTCGCAGGATAGAAGACGGTTCCGGACGGTCTGAGCCGCTTGCATGGCAAGCCGGTAGGACGTCCACTGGTCGTCGTGGTACGCGCGGAAGGCGAAGGCCACGTCAATGGCGGCCTCGAACATGACGCCCCGGACCGTGGACTCCCCCTCCCCCGTGGGGGAGTGGCCCCGGACGGCCAGGTTGTACTCCAGGTGACCCGTGGGCGTGGAGCTGGCCGGGGAGAGCGGGAGCGCGGAGCGCGTCCACTGGTCGTTCGCTTGGGCGTTCCGCTGGAAGGGGAGCGGATCCGTCCCGGAGATCCGGGCGTCCATGGCCTCCACGATCCGCCACAGGCCGGCGCCGTGAGTCCCGATGTAGGCTGGAGCTGTCATCGGATGAGGAACCGACGGCCGCGGAGTCCGCCGTACCAGCGCGGGGAGTAGCGGATCGGCGTGTTCACCGAGATCACTCCGTGGCGGGACTCGAGGGAGTCCGGATCGTCCACGCGGCCGTCCTGGTCCCGGTCGTACTGGGTGGCGATGGCCTGGAACTGTCGAGCGTACTCGGCTTGGTGCTTCGTGGAAAGGTCCACGAATACCTCGTTTCCGTCCGACTTCCCGATGTAGCGCCACAGCTTTGACAGCGTGAGCTCCCGGTGGGCCTCGAAGAAGACGTAGGGGCTCGCGATCGGCCACCACGCCCCGCCCTCCCGGAGCCAGCGCCGGACGATATCGTTCCACGCGCTGTCGATGAAGGTCTGAGCGTTCGTGCGACCCGATCCCCAGTAGTTGGCCAGGTCCGGGTATTCGGCCAGAAGGTCCGTGTCCGTGACGCTCGGGGAGATCGGACGCTTCGCCAGCGCGGCCGGCCGCGTCCACGTGTAGACCACGCCCGAGATCGTCAGCGCCCACTCCTCCAGCCAGCCGTCCCCGTACTCCACGCCGGCCGCGCTGGTGTCCAGCGCCGAGCTCGGGACGGTGTACTGGACCCGGCCAGCGTGGAAGGTCGTGGCCGCGGCGTCCACCACGGGAGTGGACCCCTGGGCGAAGAGCGTGAACGTCCCCGAGCTCGGGTGAACCGTCTCCCCTTCGTGCTGGATCTCCAGCGCGACCACGTTGTCCCGCCCGGACTGGAGGACGTCCGGGACGGTCACGCGCACGGAGTACGACTTTTCACCCGAGATCGGCATGGTTCAGGCTCAGGAAAGGGCGATAGCGACGACTGCGACGAGGACCCAGGAGGACTCCGTCCCGCCGGACTGGCCAGCGTTGTAGACCAGGGCGGACTCGTTCTGGTTGGCGGTGGCGATGGTCGCGCCACCGTCATCCTTGATCACCAGGTTCTCGGACGCGTCCGCGGCGTTGATGATCCAGTACATACGCCCCGCCGGGGAGACTTCGGCCTCCGCGGGGAGGGTGACGTCCCGAGCGGAGCCGGCCGGGTCCATCTTCAGAATCATGGCATCGGAGTCGGAGATCACCTTGTCGCCCGCGAGGGTTTCAATGGCGCCGGAGAAGAAGTCGCCAGCGATGGCGTTCGCCCAGCCGGGGAGGTTGAAGACGGAGGACATGGGAGCTCCAGGGTCGGCCTATCGGCCGGTCTTGCGTTCGTCGTTTCGCACCGCTCGGACTACCCGGGCGCGTGCCTCTTCGTGAGAGATGGTCTTGCCAGCTCGGCGGGAGCTCTCCCGGAGCTGGCGGGCGGTCTTGTCGATCCCGTCCCGGCTGTACTCTTCGGCGCTCATTTACGCCCCCGCTTCTTCGGAGGCTCGGGAGCTTCCGGGTCGATCACGGTGGCGGTGCGGTGGAGCTCCAGGCGGGACTCCAGCGCCGTGGTCTGCTGGCCTCGGAGAGCGGGGTCCGCGATCCGGGACTGAGATCCGGCCCAGGACTCGAGCTGGTGGATCACTTCTTCCCGGGTCATCTCGTCCGGACCGGGGACGTGTCCTTCCGAGACCATCCAAGCCAGCCAGCGATTGAAGCGGGCGTGGTCGAAGGACCACCGCGGGGGAGCGGACTCCCGACGGGACGGGAGCCGGACGGCCCACGCTTCGCGGAAGTGTTCCCCCCCGATCCCGGAGCGCAGGTGGTAGCAGGACTCCGACCGCCAGTAGGGGCCGGTCTGCTCGCCCGGGGGAAGGAACTCGGCCGGGACGGCCGCGGAGGGATCCAGGACGGTCCAGCCTTCTCGGCGCCGGGCTTCGAGCGCCATGGCCCACGCGGTGGCGCGTGGCTGGCCGTCCTTGATGACTTCCACGCCTTGGACTCCAGGCTCCAGCCGGAAGATCGCCAGCTCGGGGAGCCAGGTCGGGGAGTCGAGGCCGTCCGAGCGGACGGATCCGGACTCGGCGCTGGCCAGGTAGACGAAGGGCGCGTTCGGCGCGGTGTTGAGTGTCGCGGATCCGCCGAAGGGATCCGTGAAGGGAGACGGCGGGGCGCCGGCTCCTGCTGTTGCTTGGGGGACTGGCATTGCGTACCTCGGTGGCAAGTGAGGAGGACCGGGGAACCGGTACGCGATGCCAGAAGCCACCAGCGCCCCGGTCCCCCTCGGAGGGAGCGTCTCAGGTGGTCGACAGGACGCGACGCTGGAAGAAGACGTCGGTGGAGCCCAGCGCGAAGCCCATGAAGGCCAGCGCGTTCACCTGCGTGGTCTGCTGGTTCAGACCGTTGTTGACGTCGTAGACCACCAGGCCATACTCGTCCACGTAGACCGGGTTGGCGGCGGCTGCGAGCTGGAGCGGGCTGGTGCTCGCGACTCCGTAGCCGATGCCGCCGCGCTGGAAGGCGAAGCCCTGGTAGGCGCCTCCGGATTGCTGGATGTCGCCAGTACCCACGATCGTCATCCCGAGACCCAGGAAGTTGTCGTAGATGCGGCCGGCCACGCCCTGAACGCTGGTGAAGCCGGACATGTCACCTTGGAAGGCGGGTTCGGAGCGGGCGCTGGCCTTCGCTTCTTCGATCTGCTGGGGGTCCAGCATGACCACGGGGCTCCCTCCGTCCTCGGCGCCGTCCGTGGTGTTGAACGCGGTAGCCAGCGCGATGAGGTTGTCTACACTGAGGGTGGTTGCGGCCGAGCCCACGGAGGCCGTGATGGTCGCGCCGGTCACACACACACGCTCGCGGAAGGTTGCAAACCAGGTGTTGGCGGCCTGAGCTCGGAAAGCCTCGCCACCCATGGCGGCGCGGACGTTCGGCTGGGAGACGATCCGGTTCTGGAAGGACTCGGAGAAGCCCAGGCCGAAGCGGCCGAGGGTCACGCTGGTGTAGCCCGCGGTCGGGTTCGCCATGGTGGGAGCCGAGGTCTCGGTGGGCATGGACAACATCTTCGCGTCCCAGCCGATCCCGCCCACGTGGGTGACGCGAATCGTGGTGGTTCCGGCTCCGGCGAAGTCGCCCACCAGGGGGACCACGCCCAGCTGGTAGACGTTGAGCTTCTCGGCCAGCTCCATCCGGATCTCTTCGGCCACAATGTGGTTGAGGCCGAGCTGGGCGGTGGAGCTGGAAGAGTCGAGGGGCTGAGTCAGGCTGGCCATAGTAGTGGCCTCCGTGTGATGGTGATCGGTGGCCCGCTACTACCCGTGACGTGGGAGACCCGTGCGGTATGTGCCCGGATCCTACCGGCTCAGGCCGGATCCGTCAACGCTGGCCCAGCTGGCGCGCACGGAGCTCCGCGAGCCGAGCTTCGGCGCGGTCTGACATGCCCCGGATCCGTCCGATCTCGGCCTGGACTTGCGACTGTGTCAGCGGTCCGCCGGCCTTCGCTGGCGTCTCCACGCTGGCCCGGGACACGGGAGGGAGTCCCGGGGCGGCCTTCGAGGGAGCGGCCGGAGCCGGCGCCGGAGCGGCCGGGGCCATTCCATTGAACAGGTGTCCCACGTAGGGATTCGAGCGGGCGCCCTCCTCGGATCCGACCCAGCTCCGGAAGGCTCCGGCCATGTCCTCCGGCTTCTCTTCGAGCGCGGCCACGTGTTGGTCGAAGGCCATCCGAAGGAAGCCCACCGCCCCGTCATCGGTCACGCCAGCGCGGGCCAGCGCCACCCGGTCCTCGGCGGCCTGGACAGCCGCGTCCCGCTTCCCGAGCTCGGTGGACAGCTCTTCGAGCTTGGCCAGTCGCGGTTGTGCCTCGAGGAGCTGGCGCTGGTAGTCGCCCAGCTTGGCCTCCAGCTCCGAGATCCGGGCGGACTTCCCGGAGATCCGATCTTGGAGGACGTCCTTCGAGACGTAGCGCTCGCGGACTTCTGCTTCCGTGAACGTCTTCGGTGCGGTGTTCTGGTCTTCTGGCATCTTCATCTTCCCACGGCGCGGAGTAGTCTTCGGTTCCTCGGCGCGCGCCGCCACCGATCGAACCACTCGGAGTCATTCCGACGTAGGACGCTGGCCGCCCAACGTGCCCCGGCGTCCCCGCCCCATCCATGCCAGGCTTGGTAGCCCTTCCCCTTCTCGTCCCACGTGGAGCCGGACTTGTCCACCAGGTGGCGCGAGAGGTAGCCCAGCATCCGGCGAAGCGTCCGGACGGACACGGGCTCCCGGTT
>JBDHCH010000355.1:0-4272 GCA_039592115.1 Gemmatimonadota bacterium
CTCGGCGTCCCCCAGGGTCTGGGTCGTGACCTTCGGTGTGGTCCGCTGGCGCCAGGGCACACGCTCCGCGTCCCCGGCACTGACCACCAGGAGGTTCCTTCCGAGCGCCTCGATTTCCGATACGACCTGTTCCTCCGCCCCCTCCCCCACGGCCGTCATGACTAGGACGGCCCCAACCCCCACTGCGGTCCCGGAGAGTGCCAGGGCCGTTCGCACCCGGTGCCGGAGAATGGCCTTGGTGGAGAGGAGCAGGTTCCGGCCCAGTCTCATGCCTCACTCCGGGGTTCGGCCGGCCAAGTGTCCGCGTGCATCTCCCCGGCCTATTCCCTCAGCGTCTCAACGGGCTCCAGGGCCGCCGCCCGGCGAGCCGGGAAGACTCCCGCCAGGAGGCCCACCGCCACCGCGGCCAGCAGCCCGAGGGTTGCCGCTTCCCAAGGCATGACGCTCACACCCTCCATGGCCCCTCCGATTACGGCCAGCCCGGCAGCCCCGACCATCAGGGCCAGGATCCCACCAACCACTGTGACCAGGGAAGACTCCAGGAGAAACTGTAGCCAGACATCCCGATCTCTGGCCCCGACGGCCTTCCGCAACCCGATCTCGCTTCGGCGCTCATTGACCCCCATGAGCATGAGGTTGGCCACGACAATGCCACCGATGAGGAGGGATACGCCGGCCAGGAGAGGGAGGAAGAGGGTGAAGATCCGATTCATGGAGGCCACCATCTCCTCCACCTGGACCGGGGTGATCATGGAGAAGTCGTTGAGCTCGTCTTCGGCCAGGGAGTGCCTCTCCCTGAGGAGGGCCTCGATGGATTCCACGGCGGCGCTCAGATCTGTGCCCTCCTCCGCCAGGATCTTGGCCGACCCCAGGTAGTCCACGTTCAGGACCCGGCGCATCATGGTGGTGAACGGGATGATGACTTCATTGTCCCGGTCCCACCCGTGGGGATCGATCCCCATGGAGTCCAGCACGCCGATCACCTGGAAGGGGACTGATCCGATCCGGAGTTGAAGCCCGATTGGATCCGCACCCCCGAAGAGCTCCCTCACCAATGTCTCGCCGACCAGGGCGACCCGGGCCGAACCTCTCACCTCGGCCTCTCCGAAGAACGCCCCCCTGCTCACACCCCGGGCCCATACCTCCTCGTGATCTTCGGAATGACCCAGGACCCGAACACTGCTGCTACTCCCCTGGTACACGACTTCCCTGGAACCGGCCATGACCATGGGGTCGTAGACCCGGAGTCCCGGAACCGATGCCAGAATCTCCTCCAGGTCGGCCTCAACCAACGTCGTGGTCGGGCCCTCGCCGGATCCTCCACCCATCATCCCACCACCACCCGCGCTAAGGAGGATGCTGTTCCCGGCGAACATCCGTTGAATGTTCCCCATGACGGCATCCCGGGTCCCCTGGCCGATGGCCATGACCACGGTAAGGGCCAGGACCCCCACGAAAGTCCCGAGCATCATGAAGAAGGTCCGGAGCCGGTGACGTCCCATATCCCTGAGCCCATGCCGGATCAGTCGCTCGGTCTTCATGCCCCGGCTCCTTCCTGGGAGCCCAGCGGTACGCCATTCCCGGCGCCCCCGTTCGCCCCGTTCCCCTGCCAGGCCTCGATCTCCCGGGCGGCATCTCTCGGCTCCTCCACCGGACGATCGGAGACGACGCGACCATCGACGATCTCCACCACCCTGCCGGCCATGGCCGCGATGTCTTCATCGTGGGTGATCAGAACGATGGTTTTCCCCTGTGCGTTAAGGGTTTGGAAGATGGCCATGACCTCAAGTCCCGCCCGGCTGTCCAGGTTCCCGGTGGGCTCGTCGGCCAGAATCATCTCCGGCTCGTTGACCAACGCTCTGGCAATGGCCACCCGCTGCTGCTGTCCCCCTGAGAGCTCACTGGGGAGGTGCTTGGCCCGGTCCTTCAGACCCACGGCCTCCAAGGCCTTCATTCCCAGCCCCGAGATATCGGCCCGGGTGGAGTAGATGAGCGGGAGCTCTACGTTCTCCACCGCAGTAGTCCGAGGGAGGAGGTGGAAGGTCTGGAACACGAAACCGATCTTCTGGTTTCTGATCCTGGCCAGCTCATCGGAGCCGAGCCCTCGGACGTCCTCGCCGTCCAGCTCGTAGGTGCCGGAATCCGGTCGGTCCAGAAGGCCAACCATGTTCATTAGCGTAGACTTTCCAGACCCCGACGGACCGATGACGGCCAGGAATTCCCCAGGGCTCACCTCGAGGGAGACGGTCTCCAGAGCCCGGACCTCCTCAGCCCCCTTTCGGTACGTCTTGGTCACCTCGTTCAGGGAGATCCTACCCACTGCGTTATTCACCACGTCGCCTCTCCTCCTTCGGCCTTTGACCCTCCGATCGAGGGTCGCCTGGGTTCCTCAATACTCAACGATCAACCGGTGAGTCCGCCGGCGATCCTCAACCCCGGGAATTCACGGAGCCCACCACTACTTCGTCCCCTTCCACCAGTCCGTCCAGGACCTCCGTGTAGTCTCGCCCCCGGTACCCGGTCCGGATGGCCCTCCGCTCCAGGGAGTCGGCCTCCGGCACGAAAGCGAACACCCCCTCCGAATCCCTCCGCACCGCCCCGTTGGGCAGCGTCAGGACGTCCTCCCTTCCCTCCAGGGCGATGTTCACCGTGGTGGTCATCTCCGGCCGAAGGATCTTCCCCTCGGTAGGCCCGATCTGGATCAGGGTCACGTAGTTCACCACGTTGTCCACCACCTCCGCTTTCGGCTGGATGGCGGTGACCGTTCCACGGAAATCGGTATCCGCGTAGGTGTCCACCGTGAAAGTGGCAGTCTGTCCCACCTCCACCCGGCCGATGTCCGTTTCGTCCACGTAAGCCCAGATTTCCAGCCGGTCGAGATCGATAATGGTGACGAAGGTGGGGCTGGCGAACGATGCGGCCACCGTCTCCCCGACCTGGGTCGAGACCGATGCGACCACCCCGGAGACCGGCGCTCGGATGACCGTGTAGTCTAGCTGAATCTCGGCTGACCGGGCGTTCGCCTCCGCCTGAAGCAGATTGGCTTCAGCCATCCGGTGGCTGCGCTCCATGGCATCCAACTCGGCATCGGAAATCACCGAGCTGGCGTGCAACTCCCGCGCCCGCTCCAGATCGATCCGCGCGAATTCCTCGTCCACCCTGGCCGTCTCCAGACCGGCCATGGCCTGGTCGTACCGAGCCTGGAATTCCAGAGGGTCCAGCTCCGCCAGGATGTCCCCGGCCCTCACCCGGTCACCGATACTCACGTTCAGACGCTGGAGGATTCCCGACACTCGAGAACCCACCTGCACTTCGGCGCCGACCATTGGTCGAATGACCCCTGTCGCAAGGACCGTGGACCCGATGTCCCGCCGGGCCACGTATGCCGTACGGATGGACCCGGGCTCTTCCCCCTCAGCAGGCTGGTCCACCAGAAAGCCGGGCCACACCCACAGTCCGAACGCGATGGCCACTGCCATCGCACCGGAAAGCCAGATCTTCCTCATCGATCCCCACCCCCTTCCATGAGCCTCTCCATCCAGCCGAGCTCGGCTTTCAGGATGTGGAGCTTGTGGTCCAGGAGGGGATGCTCGAAATGATCCAAATGGGTCTCCAGTGCCACCATGTGATCCCGGATGGCGTCCCGGCGGTCGGCCAACAGGTCCTCCCTTTCCTGGGGCGGAAGGGCATCCATGAAGAGAAACGGAACGTTCCCGGGGAACACCGCCGGCCGGTATTCCGCCAGCACTTCCCGAAGCAGCTGTTGGAATACCTCCTCGCCGTTCGGAGTGATGGCGAACACCCGACGGGGCGGCCGTTTCCCCTCCTGTTCTTCCCGCGATCTGACCCACCCTCTCCCTTCCATCTTCCCCAGGAGATTGTAGGCCGTGGCCTTCTTCAGATCGAAGAACACCCCAACGTGCGTCTCCATGAACTCGGAGAGCTGGTACCCATGCATATCACGCTTCCGGAGGAGCCCCAGGAGGAGGAGTTCCCGTTCATAGGATATGAGAACGATTCTGAATAGTCAATTCCAACTATTCAAATGGAACCATCTTGCTTGCTGTGACAAACGACCGGGGGAAACGATAAGAGCCGGCGCCACGGGTATGGCACCGGCTTCCTTTCAGGACATTTTGTCCGAGCTGGGGCGGGCGAATCGCTCACCGACCCTAACTGTCCGGGGTCCCCACTTCAGGCAATCTGCTCCTGGAGCCTGCCCTGGTTGATCTTGTAGTTGAGGATGGCCTCGGCGGTCTTACCAACCACCGC
>JBDHCH010000356.1:0-3982 GCA_039592115.1 Gemmatimonadota bacterium
TTCCCACCATTCACCGGCACCATGCGACTGATCCTCCTGGCTACTGCGGGCCAAACCATCGCAGACACTCGGCGGAATCACTCGGGAGGACCACGCCCGGTTCCTGGAGTACTTGGATGAGCCGGGGAAGGTCACTGCAGGCCCCGATGCGCGTTGCTCCGCGGCTGGATTCTCGGGTACGTCCTGGACCATCCCGGCAGAAGTACGCTCTTCTCATTCAGCCGTTCTACCCGAAGGATCCGGTAGCAAGCTTCGGAAAACACCTCCTTGCGCCCAGCCTGGCGCTGACGAGCATCGCCGCGGCCACGCCGGCCGACTGGGAGATCGCCTTGTGGGACGAGAACCTCCTGCAGGGTTCCCCTCCGTGGCGCCCCTTTCCGCAGGTTGTGGGCATCACCGTTCATCTGACCTTCGCCGAGAGGGCTTATCAGCTGGCCAGATGGTACCGGCAGCGCGGCGCGACGGTGATCCTCGGCGGGCTCCACGTCATGTCCATGCCGAAGGAAGCAGCGGAGCATGCCGACGCGATTGCTGTTGGCGATGGCGTACAACTCTGGGGACGCATGCTGCGGGATTTTGGGACGGGCTCTCTCGAGCCGGTCTATCATGCCGACTTTCGCCGACCTTACCGCGAAGACCCACCGCCGCGGCGCGATCTCCTGCCGAGAAGCAGCTTCCTGACCACTACGAGTCTCATCGCCACCCGCGGGTGCCACAATCGATGTGCCTTCTGTTACCTGTCCACGGAGAGTGTAGTGATGCCCTGTATGGCCCGCGATGTGGAACAGGTGGTCGGGGAATTCCGCGACGACGGGAATCCCTATGCTGTGTTCACCGATAACAACCTCGGTTCCCGACCGGAGTACTTGCGCGAGCTGTGCCAGGCGCTCACACCGTTGGAGAAGATCTGGAGCGCCGCAGTCTCTCTCGACGTAACCGACGATCCCTCGCTGGTGCGTGAGATGGCGTTGGCGGGCTGTACCGGGGTGTTCGTCGGATTCGAATCGCTGGACAACGTAAACATCCTGGGCGCTCGAAAGAAGAGCCCTCGCACGGAGGATTTCGCGCGGCGTGTGAGGTTACTCCACGATCACGGAATCCAGGTGAACGCGAGCTTCGTGTTCGGCTTCGACGCCGATGGCCCTGAGGTGTTCCGGAGGACGGTCGAGTGGACCGAGGACAATCGCCTCGAGTGTGCCACTTTCCACATCCTCACGCCGTATCCCGGAACGCCGCTGTTCGCTCAGCTCCAGGCCGAGGGCCGGTTGTTGCACCAGGATTGGCGGCTCTATGACACCGCCCACGTTGTGTTCAGGCCGAAACGGATGACGCCGGAGGAACTCGCGGACGGGTATTCGTGGTGCTATCGCAGGCTCTTCTCCCATGCCTCGATCTGGCGCCGCCGACCATCGGAACCCAGAGCGGTTCTCCCCTACCTGGCGATGTCCTATCTCTATAAGCGGAGCAACTGGCTTTGGCGCTTCCTGATCCGTCACCGGCTGACGGCAGCTGCATGGCGCCCGCTGGTCGAAACCACTCGTCGCCGCCATTTGCGGTACCGCCAGCGCTTGGCGATGAAGAATCAGTTGCCACCTCCTCCCTGCGGCACGGTTGTCTCCGCTGGAGTCTGATCCGCAGATTCCTGCTGGCGGGGATGAAGTGGAGGCCCCATGACCTCAAGTCTTCTAGGTGAACCGGCGGAATCCTATGACACACTCAGAGCCTCCACCGAAGCGGTCCCAGGAAGAGCCTCGTGGGGGCAGCCATGGATGGGCCAGGCCCGCACTCGCGGTTGAGGGGATGGCCCTCATGATCGCACTCGTCACCCCGGTCACTCCCAGCAAGACCGGATCGAAATGGAGGCCCGGAAGCCTCCTGTCGGAGGACCCCACATATCTTCTGGATGTGCTTGCTTCGTTTCTCATGGTGAACGCCCTGATCCTTGTCATCGGTGTGGCTGTCTGGATCACGGCGAAGTCCAGTGGGTCCAGGTAGCTAACATTGGATGGGTGTGGATGAACGCAGGGGTTACGCCCTGTAAGCACTTCCATAGGAGTCCGACCGTGCGTGGAATCTCCCAGCTCAGGAACTCGATTCTCTCCAGCCTCGCATCCGCTGTGTGCGTGGCTTGCCTCGCCTTGGCAGGATTCCTGCTCGGCGCATCCCCGACCCTGGGTCAGGAGGCTCCGCTTCTACGGCACACGGTGGAGGTGGACCGGCACCCCATGGCCTTGTGGGAGAAGAGCCCGCCTGACCCGTGGGGGACCATTCTTCTCGTTCACGGCCGCACGTGGAGTTCCCTTCCCGACTTCGACCTTCAGGTGTCGGGTGAAGAGCTTTCCCTGATGGATGGCCTCGTGGCCGAGGGACTTTCAACGTTCGCATTGGACCTCAGGGGCTATGGAGAAACCCCCCGGGACGATACCGGGTGGCTGACGCCGGATCGTGCATCCCGTGATGTCGTGAGTGTTCTCCGATGGCTTGTTGAACGGACTGGCCACAGGCCTGTGCTCTTCGGATGGTCCTACGGATCAATGGTGGCGCAACTGACCGCCCAGCGGTCAGGAGAGCTTCTATCCAGCCTCATTCTTTTTGGCTACCCCGTCGGTCCTGGCATCGAATTCTCAGCCTCCGCCCCCGTTCAGGAGGACCCACCCCGCGTCCCGACGACCGCCGAAGCCGCCGCAAGCGATTTCATCATTCCGGGGACGATTAGCGAGAGAGCGGTTGAGGAATATGTGCGGCATGCCCTCGAGGCGGATCCGGTGCGCGTGGATTGGAGGGCACTGGACGAATGGAATGAACTGGATCCGGCGGAGGTCCGCGTCCCGACTCTGCTGCTCCAGGGAGAAAAGGACCCGTTCGCGCCAACATCCCGACAGGCTGCCTTCTTTTCGGAGCTGGGGACGGCCGATAGGACCTGGGTCACGATCGAAGGGGGAGACCATGCCGCCCACCTGGAGACCCCCCGCGCACGGTTCATCCATGCGTTGATCTCCTTCTTGCAGCGCCCTCCGCCCCAGGGAACCCTCGAGACACCCTGACGCGCGGCCCCTACCGATCCTGCGCACCCTCCTTCGACACTCGTCCCCTCCGCGCGGCCGGCGGCTCCGATCCAACCGACCCTGACCTTCAGGGTTATCGTCGACCCTTCCGCGGGATTCGCTCGTCAGCCATGGCGGCGTGGTATACGAACGACGCCATGATGACGGCGTTCTTCGTGAGATCGTCCAGGGGAAGCGTGTCAAAAAAGTCGAGATTGGTGTGGCCGCCGGTGCCGCCTGCGCGATCCTGCAGGAACTGAAACCCCGGCAACCCGACATTGTCGAAAGGCACATGGTCCGTGCTGCCCACGCTTCGGATCGACAACGTGGTCATCCCCAGGTCTCGGAAGGGTTCCATCCATGCTCTGAACAGCTGCCGCACGTGCTCGTTGCCCTGCAACCACACCCCCCGATAGAGCCCTGGCCCGTAATCCTGGTTGAAGTAGACCGAGAAATCCTCGAAAGCAGGCGTAACCCCCACCTGGGGATCCGTCGGGTCGCCGAAATGCCTCAGTACATATTCCCGGGACCCGTGGAGGCCCTGCTCCTCCCCGGCCCAGAGCGCGACTCGGATGGTACGCCGTGGTTCGACGTCCAAAGCCTTCAGTATCCGAGCAGCTTCGAGAACCACCGCCACACCCGATGTGTTGTCGCTGGCGTTGGGGCTTGCGTGCCACGTGTCCAAGTGGGCACCCATCATGACCACTTCATTGGCCAGGTCCGTCCCGGGGATCTCCCCGAGGACGTTGCTGGCCTCCCGCCTCTCTTCCCCGATCCGGTTTCGGACTTCGACCTCGATCGTGACGGGGATTTCTCTCTGCAGAATCCGATACATCCGGTTGTAGTGCTCGGGGGTGACCGCCACGATGGGCAGAGACGCCAAGCTCTCGTCCCGGCCCCACCGGTCGTCACGCGTGCCCGGGCGCGCAAACCCTCGG
>JBDHCH010000357.1:0-3980 GCA_039592115.1 Gemmatimonadota bacterium
CATGTGGGCCCTCGCCCGGCAGATCTTCTCCCTGGACGACCCTGACGCTCCCGTGGAGATCGGGTCCGACCAGTACAAGAAAGCCCTCCGCTACTACCTGTCGCGTGCCTTTGCCCCGGAGTTGGCCTGGAATTGGAGCGACAACACCCTTCAACAGGCCGAGTTCTCACACCTGATTCAGGAAAGCGACGAGAACCTCCGCAGATCCACGACCATGGTGGGGGTGATCCTTGCCAACCACCTACTTTCGTCTGTCGACGCACTCGTCTCCGCACGACTGCTGCAGGAAAGATCCCAGGAACCCCTCCTCGAGCTCAGCCTCCTACCCGGCCCATTCCACCGTGACGCGCTGGTCCTCAGCATCAGAATCCCCCACCGGTTGGGACATGGATCCTAGAACGCTGGAAAACAAGATCAAATCCGCCCTCAGAGCGTCAAAAAAGGGCCCTTTGAAGGCCAAAGAACTGGCCCGTACTCTCGGACTCCCCACCGGGGAATACCGCGAGTTTCGTGAGTTCCTGAAGGATCTCGAGAGCCGAGGCACGATCTATCGTGTGAAGGGCCAACGGTTTGCACTCCCTGCTAAGATCAACCTCACCGTGGGGCGACTTTCCGTCACCAGGGCGGGGGACGGGTTCGTCGCCCCGGAAGAAGGCGGCAGGGACATCTTCATTCCCGTCTCCCTGATCGATTCCGCCATGGACGGGGATCGAGTGGTTGCCCGGGTAGAGGGCAAGCCAAGAGGCAAGAACCCGGAGGGGAGGATCATCAAGATCCTGGACCGTGCACACCCAACTGTGGTGGGAACGTTCCGGGAATCGCGCCGTTTCGGCTATGTCGTGCCGCTGGATGATCGCCTGTTCCGGGACATCCTGATTCCGGACGGAGGGGAGGGAGAGGCGAGCTCGGGTGACATCGTGGTGGCCCGCCTCACAGCCTATGGGGACCGGAAGCGGGACCCCCTGGGAGAAGTTGAGCGGGTCCTTGGGCCCATCACGGAGCCCGGGGTCGACGTGCTTTCGATCCTGTTCGGGTACGGCCTCGAGCTGGAATTTCCACCGGAGGTGGAAGAAGCGGCCCAGGAGGTGGTTCGGGCGAGAGAAGGGGAGGGGCTGGAGGGTAGGGTAGACCGCACGGACCTGCATGTGTTCACCATCGATCCGGCCGACGCCAGAGACCACGACGATGCGCTTTCTATCGAGACCGCGGGAGACGACCTCTGGGAAGTCGGCATCCACATCGCCGACGTATCGCACTACGTGGAGGCCGGCGGACCCCTCGACCTCGAGGCCATTCGGCGAGGGACAAGCGTATACCTGGTCGACCGGGTCGTCCCGATGCTCCCCCACCTGCTGTCTTCGGATGTCTGCTCACTTCGGCCGGATGTGGATCGAAACGCCGTCTCCCTGTTCGTGACTCTGGATGGCAAGGGGCAGGCGAGGTCCCACCGGTTCGAGCGGACGCTGATCCGGAGCCGGCACCGGCTGGACTACCAACAGGTTCAGCGGGTCCTGGGAGGCGATGAGAGGATCGATCCCAGGACCGATGAGGATATCCGAATGCTCTCCCGCCTGGCCCGGGCGCTCAGGCGGATTCGCGTCCAGCGAGGCTCCATGGACTTCGACCTCCCGGAGGCGAGGGTTCTCCTCGGGCCCGAAGGAGTGCCCATCGACATCCAGAAAGTCGTCCAACTGGAGAGCCACCGACTCATCGAGGACTTCATGCTCCTCGCAAATGAGACCGTCGCCCGTGAGGGGGAGAAGCGGAACCTCCCTCTCCCGTTCCGAGTCCACGAACCCCCGGCGCCGGATCGCAAGGAGGAGCTGAAAAGGTTCCTTGGAACCCTCGGGTATCCTCTTCCAAACAGAGGACTTAAAGGGAAAGACCTCCAGAAGGTTCTCAGGCGGGCGGAGGGGACGCCGGAATCCGGATTGATCACGACGGTGGTCCTTCGGGCCATGGCACGAGCGAGGTACCAGGCGGAGAACGTGGGACACTTCGGACTCGGTGCCCCCTCCTATACGCACTTCACCTCACCCATCCGACGGTACCCCGACCTCATGGTCCACAGAGTGGTCGTAAAGGCATTCATCCGGGGAGAAACGATCCCTCGAGCGTGGGGGGGAGAAACCCTCGCAAGTGCTTGTGAACAGTCCACATTGAGAGAAGGCCTGGCCGCGGACGCGGAGCGGGATAGTGTGGCCCTGAAGAAGGCTGAGTTCATGGAAGCCCATCTCGGTGAGGAGTTCGCCGGGACCGTGAGCGGGGTTACCAGTTTCGGGGCCTTCGTCCTTCTGGATGAGGTCTTCGTCGAGGGCCTGGTGCATGTGAACACCCTCCTGGACGACTATTACCTGTTCCGGGAGAGGGAATACGCCCTGGTGGGGGAGCGCACCGGGAGACGATTCCGCCTGGGAGACCCGGTTCGCGTCCAGGTCGCGAGAGTGGACCGGCTGGAACGAAAGATCGACTTTGTCCTGGCACAGGCTCAGTAGGAAACGGGGTTTGACACCCCCCCTCCAAGGAGTTTAACGTGAACCTTCCTGAACCCCCGTTTCTGTCGGAGTTGTATGGCTTCGGGTGATACTCTCGTCTACTTCGGCACGGGGAAGTCCGAGCCTCCAGAACTGATACGTCGGTTCGGAGAAACCCATGGGTTGCAGCTCCTCCTGGTGGACTCCCAAGAGGAAGTCTCGTCCCTGCTGAATCGGTCCTTCCCGGCCTGCCTCGTTCTGGATTCTTCGACAGATTCCGGGGCGGTTCTGGAGTTGTGCTCCCTCCTGAAGGGTGACGCCTTCACTTCCATTGTCCCCACCGTCGTCCTGGTATCCAAACAGGGGGCTGGGGACCTTGCTCTGCCGGCCGCAGCCCTCCAAGCCGGCGCAGATGAGGTCGTGAGCGACCTGGTCTCAGATGAAGAGCAGTTCTCCCGGTTGGAGCTGGTGTTGAGGCGAGCCATGAGGGATGTGAATGTCCACCCGACTACGCGCCTTCCTGGCACCGCTCAAATCGAGAGGGATCTGGCCGAGCGCATGTCCGCAGGAGGTTCCTTCGCTGTATGTTATGCCGATCTGGATCATTTCAAGGAATTCAACGATCGGTACGGATACAACTGCGGGGACTCGGTCATTTTTCTGACTTCTCGGATCCTCCGAGATGTGGTGCGGGCCCTCTCCCCAGGGGGGTTCGTAGGGCACATCGGGGGTGACGACTTCATCTTCAACGTCCCCATCGAATATCTGGAGGTGGTCTGCGACGAGATCATACAATTGTTTGATGAGTTGATCCCGTACCAGTATACGGTCGAAGACCGAAAGGCCGGGTACTTCCTTGGGAAGGACCGCCGTGGCACTATCCACCGGATTCCCCTGATGACCCTTTCCATTGGAATCGTGACCAACTACATGCAGGACTTCTCTCATACGGCTCAGGTGAGCGAGTTGGCGGCCGAAATGAAGACCTACGCCAAAAGCCTCCCCGGATCGGTCTATGTCGTGGACCGTCGTGGCCTTACCGGGCGGAGTGTCCCCCATCCGGTGCGAGTGACGGACTTCGATGCAGTGCCGGACGTGGCTGACCTGAGTTGAGGTCCCCGAACGACAGAGAGCCCATCTCCCAGAGCGACCAGTCCCATGACCGTTGAATGCCCAGGATGTACTACCAGGTTTCCAGTTGACCCGAAGAAGGTTCCAGAGGGGGGCGTTCATGCGCGCTGCAGCGTTTGCAGCGAGGTTTTTTTCGTGGAGGAGCCTGCTCTCGAGGCAGAGGCCGCCCCGGCACACATCCCGGCGATGGAGTCGGATGCGGGCATAGAAGTAGAAATCCCGGAGGCTGAGGTCCTCGAGGAAGAGCTGGAGCCCGCCTTCGAGGTCCCTGAGGCCCTGGAAGACGAAGAAGCCGAAGAGGAAGCGCTGGAGCCCGCCTTCGAGGTCCCTGAGGCCCTGGAAGACGAAGAAGCCGAAGAGGAAGCGCTGGAGCCC
>JBDHCH010000358.1:0-7483 GCA_039592115.1 Gemmatimonadota bacterium
ATGCTTCTGCCGCTTGAGAATCAAACCGAAACCCGTCCACTGGACGGGGGCAACTCCAACCTAACGTCAGAGCATGGAGTACGGACGGTTCTCAGGTTCTCCCCGATCTTGCGTCCTTAGTTGGAGTGGCCGTTCAGCCTTCATGGGTAGGCACATCTCCGGCTTTGCCCTGTTCGCCTGTGGATGAAGCCTGTCTAGAAGTTGTCCCAGGCAGAGTTTTTTCCAATGAGCCCTTTGTGATTGTGAAACCCGCTCTTTTCATGGGGGGTCGCGAAGACGCGACCGCTTTTGAATTCGCAGCTGAAATGGCATCTCTCGGGCTCAATCCTCTCCCTGAAGTCAGTGGAGAGCGATTTCCCATCCATAGAGCTCTGTTTGAGGGTGCCGTAGGACCAATCATCTATACTCTCCTGGAGCGGTTGGATCACTCTGGGTACGGAGCAGCGCCGATCCACGATGAACTACGGGAGATGGGAATCACTGGTCATACCAGAACCGGTCTTGATGGTGATCCGTTTATCCTTCAAGATCCGGCCACACTTAACGAGATCCGGGACCATTTCTTGATCAACTTCTATGATGTCTGCCTGAAGGGGAAGGTAGATAAGTTGCAGGCATTGACGAAGAATCCGTTCGAAGAGGTGGGACTTCGGCTTGAATTCCGGAATGCCGATCCAAAGGCCCAATTCCCTGCCGCAAATGATGGCACGATGCCAGAGGGTTAGGTGGTTCTTCCGGTACGAGCCCAGGGGCTTCTCATAACAAATTGGCCTCCGGCTGCGGCCGCCTGCGGCGGCCTTCGACCCAACCGGCCACTAGCAGGTGGAGTTGGAAAGGGGAACTGACCGGGTCGAAGAAAGCAGAACCTGGGAACGTGGTGATGGGGCCGGTTCGGAGGCCCTTGAACGTTATCTGAAAGTGCCCCTCAGCCTGGAAGAGCCAGGAGGATTGTTTGGAGGTTGGTGAGACGCTGTACGTATCGACACAGCAGGAGTGGCGCACCTGGCTCAAGAAGCACTGGGATCAATCCGACGAGATCTGGTTGGTCTCGTACCGGAAGGCCACGGGCAAGCCGTTTCTCCCCTACGATCTCGCAGTGAAGGAAGCACTCTGCGTTGGTTGGATTGACAGCACGCGGAAGAGCCTAGATGAAGACCGCTACGCTCAGCGTTTCACGCCGAGGCGCGCGGGTAGCGGATACTCTCAGACAAACCTTGAGCGTGACCTCGGAGACGTGCGACCGGAGGATTTTGAGATTCCGGACGACATTGCGGCGGCGCTTGAGGCGAATGCAGATGCCTGGGCGAATTGGATGGACTTTACACCCGCCTACCGCCGAATCCGCGCTGCATACGTGGTTTGGGCACGAGATCGCGGCGAGGAATTTGAGAAGCGATTGAGGACCCTTGTTGAGCGGACAGCAAAGGGGCGGCAGTTCGGTTATCGGATTGAGGAATTCTACACCGAGGGATGATCCAGATTGGTTCTATGAGCACGGGCACCTTCAGAAAACAATGCGAGTGCCGCTTACGCTCGCTGCGCTCGCTCCAGTGGAGCATGGCGCCTATGCTTGGGAGGCGGGTCCGCGGGATGGAGAGGTCGAGCGGTGCATGGTCGGTCGAGCGTTTCGGCCGCGCCGCGCCGGCAACTCCTGAACGTTATGCGAAACAGTCCAACGCAAATGAATGGTCAGGGCCGGCAGAAGCCTCTGGATATGGGTTGACCAGTGAGACGCCCAGCACACTGCGCTGTCACTCCTCCCGCAAGACCTCTGCAGGATCCAGCTCCGTGATCCGACGGGCCGGGTAGTAGCTGGCGAAGATGCAGATCAGGAGAATCCCTGCCGTCACCACTGCAAAGGAAGCCGGATCGTCCGGCTTGATTCCGAAGAGAAACCCCGCCAGAAGCCGGCTGGCCCAAAATGCGGCCAGCAGCCCCACCAGAGCGCCCACTGCGCCGGGGAGAAGGCTGCCTCGGACGACCTCGCCGATGAGCCGTTGCTCCGAGGCTCCCAACGCCATCCTTACGCCGAACTCCTGCTTCCGTTGAATCACCGCTTTGGCCGTGACGCCGAACACTCCAATGGCTGCCAGCAGGGCAGCCGCGCAGGCTATGGCCATGGCGAAGAAGGCCCGGTAGCGGTCGTCGGAGCCGGCGCTGTCGATGTGGCTCTCGAGGGTCCCCGCCCGGCGGATCAGGATGTCGGGGCCCACCTCCCAGACCGCCGCTCTCATCGCCTCGAGGAGGAGAGTGGGATCGACGGACGTGCGCACGATGAAGTCGCTGGGCGCGATGTCGGTCCCCTCCGCCATGTAGAAGGAGGGTTCCGCCGGCCGGTCAAGGCCGGTGTGCTTGATGTCTCCCACGATCCCAACCACCGTCATCCCCTGGACATCTGAGAAGGTGAAGCTGGCGCCCAGGGGATCCTCGCCAGGCCAGAGGAGGTTGGCCAAGGATTCCGATACCAGGGCCGACCGGGATCCCTCATCGAGGTCGGCTTCGGTGAGGAATCGGCCCGCCAGGAGGTTCATCCCCATCACGGCCGGGAAGTTCGGCGCCACCCACCACCCCAGTGCGCTGGCGCCGGCCTCCAGGGCGCCCACCCCCTCTGCGGCCTCGGCTCCCTCGGGCCTGGGCACCCAGCTTCCCGGGCCGTGGACGAAGGGCACCGCCATGGAATACGTCGTCTCGACGACCCCCTCGAGTCCTCCGAGGGCGCCCAGCACCTCCCGGGTGAAGGCCCGGGTCCCCTCCGGCCCCAGCGGCCCTTGGGGGTCGGGCGGCCGGATGGAGAGCGTGGCCAGGCGGTCCGGCTCAAAGCCGGGATCCACTTGGGCCGTGCGCATGAGGCTTCCGGCCAGAAGCGCCGCAGAGGTCAGGAGGATGCAGGTCAGCGCCACCTCGGCACCGACAACCACCGACGAGAGACGACTCCCACCCGAGCCCCAGCGAGCGCCCATCTGACCGCGGATGGACGCGGAGTCGCGCAGGGCGAGCCATGCCGGAAGGGCCCCGAAGGCGAGAGCGCTCACCGTACCCACACCCACGGCCACCGCCATGACCCGCAGGTCCACGCCGATCTGGTCCATCCAGGGAATGGCGGGACCGAGACGCACGATGGCCGGGGTGGCGGCCCTTGCCAGGGCGATGCCTAGGGCACTGCCCAGCCCGCTCAGGATGAGGCTCTCCGTCAGGAGCTGGCGGACGATCCGTCCTTTCCCCGCCCCCAGGGCGACCCGGGCCGCCATCTCGGCCCGGCGATTCTGGACCTCCCCCAGGAGCAGGTTGGCCACGTTCCCGCAGGCGATGAGGAGGAGCACGCCGGTGGCGCAAAGGAGCAGCCCCAGAGGCCCGGCCAACCCCTGATTCTCTGCCTTCCGCCGGGACAGGAGCCGGAACTCGGCCTGGTCCGGGTGCCTCTGGGGAAGGAGAACCGCCTGGACCTCTGCGGCGGCCTGTTCGATGGAGGCCCCTGGAGCCAGTCTTCCGAGGACCTCCCAGTGGTATCCACTGTCCCTGGATGCCGGGGTCCAGATATCCCTCCGCCCCACGTCCACACCGGAGCGCCCGGTGGTTAGCTCCCGCACCCGGAACCTCGGCGGCAGAACTCCGATCACGGTGTGAGCCTCTCCGTTCAAGGTGAGGGTCCGCCCTACCACATCGCCCTCCCCACCCAGGGCATTGATCCAGAAGTCGTGGCTCACTACGACGACGGGATCGGCGGAGCGTGGCTCGATGCCTTCCTCCGCCTCGGAGAACCACCTGCCCCGGGCCGGGGAGATCCCCAGGACGGAGAGGAGCGACGCGCTTCCTCGTCCCACGGTGAGCTGACGGGGCCGCCCCTCACCCGTGAGAACGGCACCGCCAGCGTCGTGGATCGCCACGCCGGAGAATCGAGTCGTGTTCTCCCTCAACACCTCGAACTGAGCGCGGGACATCCAACCTCTATCCCAGGAATCCCTCAGGTTCGCGATCTCCTTCCACCAGGGCACGACCTGCCAGACCGTGACGATCTCACCCGGAGATCCATAGGGGAGGGACCTGAGGAGGACCCAGTCAACGACGCTGAACAAACCCGTGGACACGCCGATTCCCAACGCGAGGGTGAGGATGGCCATGGTGGCGAAGAAGGGTCTACGGTGGAGCGTCCTGAATCCGAACCTGACATCCTGCACCCACGAATCCACGGTCATTCTCCCTCTCCTGGAAGAGGCGGTGCGCCCTTTGCGTTGGATGGAATACCGGACCACAGCCCCGATGATCTCCCCCCAGAGCCACGTTCTCTGCCGCCAGGGGCCCCGGGTGGTCGGCCTGGCGAGGCGCTCTTCCAGGTCCCCCATGAGACCCTCCCGGGCCACTCGGTCCCTGATTACCAGCTCCAGAAGGAGGGTCGCCACCGCTGGAAGTCTGGTCATGACTCGTCGTAGGCCTCGTCGAGACCCTGCCAGAGGCGCAGGAGGGCCGCCCGGGAGTCCCGGGCCAGGGCCAGGCCGGCGGGGGTGATGCGGATGTAGCGGCGGGCTCTCATGCCCCGCCCCGGTGAGGGATCGCCGAGCTCGGACAGCACCAGACCCTTTCGCTCCATTCGGTCCAGCGTCGTGGAGAGGGAACCGCTGCTCACCTCTCGGCCCGTGTACTCGGAGATGGAGTCGATGATGGAGACGCCGTACGCCTCGTCTCCCAGCCGAAGCACGGCTGCGATGACCATCTGCTCGAACTCGCCCAGGAACTTCTTTGATGCCGCCACCACCACCTCCTGTCAGGGTCATTGGCTTAGATGCCTCACAATGTGAGGTGGTTGCAATGGCCCCTGGATTCGAAGGGTAGATGGGATGAGAGGGCCCGGCTCGCGATCCTGGAGATGTCGTGACAGGGAAGAACACTCAGGTGGCGCGCGTTGCCCTGCTCCGCATAACACGTATCAGGCCCCCGGAGTCAAGTGCGCACACTCCTCCTATGACGTCGGTTTTCGACGTCTGGCTCGTTTCGGTTTAGGCTCGGTCGTCGGCCTCTGACTTGATTTCCGGAGAGGAAGCCCCCCGCGTTCTAGAAATAGATGGGTGCCCTCATGCCGTCCCATTCAAGAGAGGTACGGGATCGCCCTGTGGGGGCGTCCAGTTAGTACCGGGTTCGGGGGAGGGGCAGAGCCACCGAAAGACCGAGGTTGGGAGAGAGAGAGGGCGGCCAATCAAAAAATCGCGCTGCCGGGCTATGTGTCCGAGGACGCCACGAGGTGCTCAGGGGCACAGATCGAGAGATCGTCGTGGGGCGTCGTGAATCGGATCGGCCCTTAAGGCTCGAGTTATACGCCGGGCTCACCCTCTCTCCTCCGGATCAGGCGTTGGCGAGGAACCGGTTGGTGTCGAAGGCCTGGTTCCGTTTGAGCATGAAGTAGACGGTACGGCCGAGCTTGTGGGCGAAGATGCTCAAGGCTTTCCCCTTTCCATATTTGTGTTTGAGGCGTTCGTGGAGGCGCTTGCTCTGGGGGAGATGACGGATCACGGAGACGGCAGCCTCACTGAAGGCCCATTTGAGGTGGACACTTCCGATCTTGTGGCCGGATGTGCCAATGCGCTTTCCGGCCGAGGACTTCTCGCATTTGACCAAGCGGGCATAGGAGGCGAAGCGCTGGACGGACGCGAAACGACCGATGTCGTGGATCTCATAGAGGCGGGTGAGGCTCAGGATCTCTCCAATGCCGGGCACGGTGTTGAGTCGGAGCAGGGTCTGAGGGTCATGGACCCGGGCTTGGCGGACGACGGTCTTTTCGAGGTCCCGGATGAGGCGGTCGTAGGTGTCGCAAAGGGCGAGATCGGTCTCCACACTCTTCTTGAGCATGGGATCGTCGAAAGCGCCGGGAATAGGGGCTCGCTGGTACTTGTAGACGAGGCGCCCCGGAGGCCGGGGTAGGTTGTACTGGTGGAAGGTGTTCTGGATGTGGGCCATGAGCTGGCCCCGCTTGCGGACGAAGTGGGTGCGACGCCGAAGGAGGTCCCGGGTGGATCGCATCTTTGCAGGATAGACGTAAGCCATGGGAAGGAGGCCTCCCCGAAGCAGGCTGGCGGTCTTGAGAGCATCGATCCGGTCATTCTTGGCCTTGGCCCCATGAATGGCCCGCATATAAAGGGCGTGACCGAGAACGAAGGGGATCGCGCCCGTGATATTGACCCGTGGGGCTCCACTGTTCACTCGCCAGATCGTGAATCCTCCCCTGAAGGTTCTCGAGGTGAAACCACAGGCTAGTGGCCTCACGCAAATGCGTTTGAAGGTACGACACTCCTCTTAGAGGGGGCTGACAAGGGCCGGTTGGGACGTTACAGCGTCTGAAACGAGTTGTCGGACACCGGTACGAACAAACCTGGTTCGGGAACCGGGGTGCGCGGACGGCTGGTCTACTGACTGGGAACCAAGTGGCTCGATTGCGCACGGAAAGCCCGAGTTGGCGAGTTCCGTTCCCTTGATCGGACCAGAGCTATGACTCGGTCCCGAGGGCTCCGCGCCTTTCTGGGCAGCTTCCGCCCAGGTCGGGCAGCGCAGTGGCAATCCCTACTACCGCACCATTTGCTGGCCAAGTATTACGGTAGGGGCCTCCGCCGACGGAAAAGGGCGGCCCACACCGGCGCCGCCGTCCATGGGACAGTGGCGAAGAAGGGGCCCGCGATGCGGTTGGATGTTAGTGGGTGCGCCAAGCCCTCCTCGCGCCGAACGCCATCGCGCCGAGGACTAGGAGGATACCCAAGAGTGTTCCCCCGGGTGAGTCGTCATAACCGCCGAACACGGCGAAGGCTCCGCCGATGGCGGCGATTCCGATGGGGATGATAGCATCGAGGACAGACTTCACGGCCTCTCCTTGTCTGAAAGTGGTGCTCATGCAGGGTACTCTTCAGGGCAAAATCCCACAATCTCTTGTCCTCCCAACGGCTGTCTCCGGCAAGATTCCCCTGGCCCGTCACGTGCCGGCGTCCTATAAAGAGGTTGCCGTTTTCGCTCGCTGAACTCGCTTCAGAGAGCACGGCGCAGAGCGCCGCGCCGGCAACCTGAACGTTAGCTGACAGCGCGGGAGCGGGTAGGTAACAGTGACCAAGCGATGTCAGAGGTTGAAGCATTAGGGACGAGCCGGACCGAAAGTCACCCACAGCGGAACGTGAGCCATGGATTCCATCATCCGATCGCAGGCAGCCGACATTACGTACAACATGACGACCACGGGCTTTGACCTGCCCGGATATCGAATCGTGTCGAACCTTGGTGTGGTGCGTGGCGTTGTCGTTCGGTCACGGTCGGTGTTCGGTACCTTCGGCGCCGGCCTACAGACGTTGTTTGGCGGGAATATCTCGCTCTTCACGGAACTCGCGGAGCGGACTCGCCAGCAAGCGTTCGAGACGATGTTGGTCCAGGCGGATGTGGCCGGTGCCCACGCGGTAATCGGCATTCGCTACGACGCGACGGAGGTGATGTCAGGAGTGACGGAAGTCATCTGCTA
>JBDHCH010000359.1:0-4141 GCA_039592115.1 Gemmatimonadota bacterium
GGGAGGACGGGAGTCGATGGACTCGCCCACCTCATCCAGCACGGTGGCATGGGCCAGCTCCGAGAGGGAGGCCGTGGTCGCCGCGCCGAAGCGCTTCGCATCGATCTGCCCCAGGCCCTCGAAGTTCACGTAGGCCAACGCCCGGCGACGAAGCTCGTCGAACCGCTGGTCCACGTACCAGGTCGACCCAGCATACCGCCCATTGCTGTGCCCGGGCCACCAGGCCATGAACAACCCACGCCGCAGCATGTCCCGATGTCGGGAGAAAGCCCGGACTACCTCCAGCATGGCTACGTTGGCTCCTCCATTGTCGGTCCCCCCGTGATACCAGGCGTCCAGGTGTCCGCCAGCCAGGACGAAGGGGGAGTCGGGAGTGGGGCCCGGGAGGTAGGCGACGGCCAGGCGTAGCGGTTTCCATCCGGTGCGGGTTTCGGTGCTCATCCGCACCTGGACCGTTCCCCCCGCCATCATGGAGCGGAGGCGGTCTCCGTCGCTTCGCCTCACCTCGGCCACCGGGAGCGTGGGAATCCGGTGGTAGTCCAGGAGGGAAGGGGCTCCCCAGACCGAGGTGGTCGTGAGGTCGTTGAGGAGCTCCTCGGGGTGCACGAAGATGGCCCCGGCGGCCCCCATCTCCGACAACTGGATGACCGGACCGGGCCTCGGGGCACCAGTGACCAGGGCGATCTTCCCGCGGACGTCAGGGTAGGTGGGAAAGGCCTCCGAGCCCGCTGGCCCGTGGGCGTCGAGGATCAGCCGCTCACCGGTCTCCGTGAGGAAAGGAGGGAGGTTCGCCAGCGTCCCCAGGTCCACGACTGCGGCCTCGAGGTCCCGGACCGTTCCGGACCCGGAGACGGTGATGGCTTCGGGGGCGAAGTCGGTGCCCGGCACCTCCACAGCAGCGGAGACAGGGTCGGAGATGTAGGCCAGGAAGGTGTCTACCTCGACACGGATGCCCTCGGCCTCCATGGTTCTCACCAGGTAGTCGATGGCGGCATTTTCGCCGGGGCTCCCGGAGAGGCGGTCGTATTGGACGATGGAGTCCAGCTCCACGTCCATGGCCGCCACCGTGACCTCTGCCTGAGCTGCCTCGATCAGGGCATCCACGTTGCCGCCTGGGGACCCAGGCCCACCGCACCCCCCCAGCACGAGGATCGTGAGCAGCGTGGCGGGCGCCACGACGGAAGGGAATGACGCCTGGGCGTCTCTCTCGATGCTGGTCGACCGTTGACCACCTGGCTGGAGGAGATCGATGGAGGGCATGGTTCGGTCCTTTCCTGGTGGTCGGTTAGCGTTCCGACGTTTGCAGTCTCCGGAACGTTCGGATCCAGTGTGAAAGAGCGGCGGATGGGTCCCGCTCTCGCCACCTGGCCCTTGCTCGTTCGGTTCGCCCCGCTCGAGGTCCGTGTTCCCTCTCAGCCCCCCATGGGCTCCAGCTGAATTGTTGCCACAGCTCGCTGCTCCACCCGGTCTCGGTTGATCGGCAGGAGCCAGAGACGACCCTCCCGCCACAGCTCCAGCTGGTCGAAGGAGTGTGGGTTGTCTGGGTAGCCGGACTGGCCTCCGGGGAGAATGAACCCTCCGGACCCGTCGAGATCGGCCATGTCCACCACGTGACGCTGGCTGGGTCCCCAATTCACCTGGAACGGGGGTTCGGTGCCAACCAGGGGGGCCACGTTCACGGAGTTGGGCCCGCCCACCCGCGGGATCCCGGATCGGCCGAACCGAAGGAGGCTCCCGAGGAATGGCACCTGGGCAAGGGGGTGATCCAGGATCAGCTGGTGGGCCTCTCCCCAGGGGAGGCCGGCATATTCCGACGCGGCCCCAGCGGCCTCCTCCATGAGGCCCGGGGGAAGCTTCAACTCCCCGTCCAGGGCCCTCTCCAGAGTCCTGTCGGGGAAGTATCCGTGCCCACCGCCGTAATAGTGCTCCTGGAACGACTGGCGGAGGAAGGCCCACCAGGTGTGGAAGAGCGTGGCCTCGGTGCTCGCCAGCGTGGCGGCTCCGTCCCAGCTTTCCAACCGGGTGGCTAATTCCGGGAGTCCGGCGGCCCGGAAGGCCTTCACGGCGTGGCCCACGTACCTGGACACAAAAGCGCTCCCGGGGTGCATCTGGATGGCAAGGAGGCTCTCCGCGTCGTGGAGGTCTCGGGCTTCCAGGAGCTCAGAGATCCGATACGCCCTGAACGGCCCGTACCACCGCCCATCCGTCACCTGTCGAGCTTCCTCAGTGCGGGATTGGGCGTTGTTGGCCGTGGCGATGTACCCTCGGGCCGGCGACAGAACATGGGGTTTGTCTTCGAATGGAAGCCACCCCAACCAGTCATGCTCTCCAGTCCAACCGGGGACCGGCAGGTGGGGTGGAAGCCCCGAAGCTCGGATCGGCACACGCCCCCCCATCCAGTACCCCCAGCTTCCCGCGGTGTCGGCGAAGACCACGTTCTGGTGGGGGTTTTCGAACCCTCTCATGGCCTGCAGGAACTCGGCTGCCGTGGCGGCCTGCCCCATGGCGATCAGCGCTTCGAAGGTGTGGGCTGGAGCGTGGGCCACCCACTGGAAAGCCAGGACGCGGTCTCCCGCCCGTTCTTCCACCGGTGTGATGACGGGACCGTGGCGCGTGGATCGGACCGTCATGGTCACCGGTCCGGTGCCTTTCACCCCGATGACCTCTTCGCGGGCGGCGAACGCGGCCCAGCCGTCCGGGGTGAGGTATTCCTCCGGGTTGTCGGGGTTTACGCGCTCCACGAAGAAATCCGAGTCGTCGACCATGGCGTTGGTGTATCCCCAGGCCACAGCATCGGAATGCCCGGCCACCACGCCCGGTGCTCCCGGCAGGCTCATCCCCACCACGTCGTACCCTGGGGCATGGAGCCCAACCAGGAACCAGATGTTGGGGGCGTTCAGGGCCAGGTGCATGTCGTTGGCCAGGACGGGCTTCCCGGATTGGGACCGGGCCCCACCCACCACCCAGGAGTTGGAGGCACGGATCACGCTTCCCATATCCAGGAGCTTTGCGGCGGCTTCTGGAATCGTGGCTTGAGCCAAGAGTCGGGTGGGCGTCGGGGGGGGGAGGGAGAGGGGATCCGTCGTGGGTGCTTCCGCACCCATGACCGTGTCGGGCATGCCGCCCTCCTCGGCCCATCCGTCAACGATGGTGACGCCCCAGTCAGGGTAGTCGGGCATGAGGGGCGCAAGGGCCGAATCGCCCAGAATTTCCCGGGCCGCGGCCAGGTCCAGCCCTGTCTGATAGTCCGAGAGATCCCAAGCCATGATCTTCTCGATCCCCTGGGTCAGGATCGGACTCCAGGCTTCGGGCTGAAGGCGGAGGAGCACGAACTCAGGGGGTAGTGGCCCCTGCCACTCCTGGATCGCGGCGTTCACCCCCTGCGCGTACCGCTCCATCAGACCGTGAATGGGAGTGTCGGGGGGGGGCGTGCCGGACCGGGCGGCCTCCTCCATCCCGATGGTCCGGAAGAAACGGTCCGCATCAAGCGCCACCTCTCCGAAGACTTCGCTGAGCCGTCCCTGGAGAACTCGCCGGAACATCTCCATCTGCCAAAGCCGGTGGGTGGCATGGACGTGTCCCTGGGCCAGAAAGAGGTCGTCCAGAGAGGCGGCGAAGATGTGAGGAACACCCATGGAGTCGTACAGGATCTCCACCGGTTCCCGGAGACCTTCAACCCGCAGGGTCTCGTCCGTGAGCTCGGGACCGCTCCTGAGGCGGTGGACCGCGAAGTACGCCGCTGCTAAAAGGATGGCCGCCACCAGCATCGTGACTTTCAACGCTTTCTTTGCCATCTGGGGATGATCCGCCCAAACCCTTCCCGATGCAACCCGGCTCGCGTACCATGATCCGGATCTCACTTCGGATTCGGAGGCTGGAACCATGAGCTCCTTTCGCGTCAGGGCTGCCATCCCCAGGGCAATCTCGTGGGGCCTCGTAGCTCTCACCTTCTTGGCGGGCCTGGGCCCGATACGGCCCCTTCAGCGGTAGACGCCCATCCACCCGTTCTCCTGACAGCGCCGACCTCGGAGATGAGCGCCTGGGTGGAGGAGACCCTGGCGGGTCTGACCCTCGAGAAGAAGGTGGCCCAGCTTGTTTGCTCGGATATCGCCGGGGGGTACCGGGCCGAGGGCGATTCGCT
>JBDHCH010000360.1:0-4492 GCA_039592115.1 Gemmatimonadota bacterium
GCGTCCGTCCCCCCTGACACGTCGAGGGTGCCTCCGGATACGACCGGGATTCCCTCCGAACCTGCCACTCCCCCGCCAGAGGCCGTCCTGGATCCGCCTGACAGGAGCCGGATCGGCCAAGGAGCCATCGATCCGTTTCTGCACCGGCGGCGAGGCTCGTGACGGACCCGCGCCGGGCCCTGCCGGGCGTGGATGCGTTGTTGGGCTCTCCTGAGTTCAGCGGACTCCTCGCGACTCATCCACGGTCGAGAGTACTCAACGCCACCCGAGCGGTGCTCGAAGCCGTTCGGGCAGAGGTCGGGAAGGGGGGTGACCCTCCCCGCGGTGGCGCCGGTGAGTTCGTGGGTTGGGTCGCCACGCTCCTCCAGGTCTGGGACCAGCCCTCCCTCCGTCCGGTGATCAACGCCACCGGAGTGGTCCTCCATACGAACCTGGGCCGGGCTCCCCTTTCCGAGGCGGCGAGGGATGCCATGTCCAGGGCCGGCGCGGGATACTCCAACCTGGAGTTCGATCTGGCCCACGGGAAACGTGGCTCCCGCTACGTACATTGTGTGGACCTCCTCCGGGAGATCACCGGAGCGCCCGATGCGCTGGTGGTGAACAACAACGCGGCGGCGGTGGTCCTGGCCCTGAACACGATGGCCTTGGGGCGGGAGGTGTTGGTTTCTCGGGGTGAGCTGGTGGAGATCGGAGGCGGATTCCGGATTCCTGACATGCTATCCCGGTCCGGGGCCGTGCTCCGTGAAGTGGGCACCACCAACAGGACTCGTTTGAACGACTACCGGGAGGCGGCTCGAAAAGGCGGCTGCTCCGCGATCCTCAAGGTTCACCGGTCCAATTTCAGGATATCCGGTTTCACGGAGGAGACCTCCATCCGGGAGCTGGGGGAGCTCGCCCGGGAGCTGGGGGTGTTCCTCCTCCACGACCTGGGATCCGGCCTCTTGATGGATCCTGAGGGCCTTGGCCTCCCGCCGGAGCCCCAGGCCCCGGAGAGCCTTCGACAGGGCGCACACGCCGTGGCAATCTCCGGCGACAAGCTCCTGGGGGGGCCGCAGGCCGGGATCCTCCTTGGGGAAGCCGGGATCATCGGGGAGATGCGGGGAAACCCCCTATGCCGGGCTTTCCGGGTCGACAAGGTCACGCTGGCAGGATTGGAGGCCACGCTCCGGCACCACCTGGACCCGGAAGAGGCCTCTCGCGAGGTCCCTGCCCTCAGGATGCTCTCTCTCCCGGCGGAGGATTTGAAGACCCGGGCCCAGACCTTGGTTTCGGCCCTCGAGGGGTTGCCCTTGGAGGCCCGGGTCGAGGAGGGGCCGGGTGCAGTCGGCGGTGGAACGTACCCCGGCGTCGAGATCCCGGGGTGGGTGGTCCGGGTTCGAGTCCCCGGGGTTTCCGCCCAGGAGTTGGCCAGGAGGTTGCGGTCGGGGCAACCGCCGGTGGTGGGCCGCCGAGAGGATGAGGACCTGGTGCTCAACCTGCGGACCGTGGAGCCTGGGGCCGAGGCTGCAGTTGCCGAGGCGTTGGAGCAGGCTATGACGGACACCTCCATCGGCCTGGCAAACCGGGAGACTCACCCATTCCCTCCCCTCGGGATGAATCCTATCTCCACGGACCCTGAAAGCCAGAGCGAATGACCGCCGTGACAGGTCTCCGCCCGGCGGTCTTCCTGGACCGGGACGGCACGATCATCCAGGAACGGGACTATCTGGCCGATCCGGAGGGCGTCCGAATCCTCCCAGGAGTGGTGGAGGCGATGCGGGCGCTGGCGGAGGTCGGATTTGCGCTGGTGGTGGTCACGAACCAATCGGGGATCGCCCGGGGACTATACAGCCTGGACGATTACCGGGCCGTGGCCCAACGTCTGGATGAAGCGCTTGCGGCCCAGGCGGTCCGGGTGGACTCCACCCACTTTTGTCCCCACCACCCCGACTTCACCGGACCGTGCCAGTGCCGGAAGCCGGACACGGGAATGTACCTGCAAGCCCAGGAGAAGCTCGATTTGGACCTCCCGGGCTCCTACTTCATCGGGGATCGGGCGAAGGACGTTCTACCCGCAGGGGAGCTAGGGGGAACGGGCATCCTGGTCCGTACCGGGTATGGATTGGCGGAGGAGGGGGCTGTGGGGGATGACGTCCGGGTCGTGGACTCGCTCCTGGACGCCGCAGAGATCATCCTCTCGGATGGCTGATAGCCCTCGTCCCCCGGGAATGTTGCGGCCTCTTTCCGCTCCTCCCCTCCAGATCCTGCCAAATCGACTTGCGTCGGACCGGCCCCGATCTTGCACCGACCGGAGAGAGGTATCAGGAAACATCTTGGGTCGGTTACATGTTTCTCCCTTGACCCTTTCGGGAGGTCCGAATAGGTTCAAAGGGCCAGGGCTGCACCGGTTTCTGGAGGAACGGTTCCCGGGGAACAGGGTAGCACCGCACAACCAGAGAATCCCTTGAGGGAGAAGGGTTTTCGGAGGGATAGAGATAAATGCAGATCAGCATCACTCCCACTGCCGCGACGACCGTACAGAAGTTCATTGAGGAGCAGGGTGAGGATAGCCAGGAAGCGGGCCTCCGGGTCGCTGTCTTGCCGGGAGGTTGCTCAGGCTTTCAATACGGCCTGAACATCGAGGAGACGCCGGCAGACGACGACGAGATCCTCGACCTCGAGGGCCTCAAGGTCTTTGTGGACCCCTTCAGCGCCCAGTACCTGGAGGGTGTGGAGATCGACTACGTCACCACCATGATGGGTTCCGGATTCACCTTCCGGAATCCCAACGCCAGCGGAGGGTGCGGCTGCGGAAGCTCCTTCACCGTCTGACCGGCACGGGAGATCTCGGGAAGCACGAATTGGGGCCAACGGGGTTTTCCCGTTCGGCCCCTCTTCAACATGGGATCGGGGGGAGGGCCCCACCCCGTTCCACGGACGCCGCTGATTGGCAAGGTCCTCCAGGAACAGAAGCTCCATGATCAGACCAGCACTGCATCCTCTTCCGACGGTCCTCGACTACTCTGCCCTCTCGAATGAAGAGCTGGGGGAGAGGATTCGCTGGCGGAAGTCCGAGCTCAACGCAGTCATCCTGGGCCATAACTACCAGCGAATCGAGATCCAGGACGTCAGCGACTTCCTGGGAGACTCGCTGGCCCTCTCCCAGGAGGCGGCCGAGACCGAGGCCGATGTCATCGTGTTCTGCGGTGTCCATTTCATGGCAGAGACGGCGAAGATCCTCTCTCCCGAGAAGACGGTGTTGATGCCGGATCTCCGAGCCGGCTGCCCGATGGCGGACTTCGTCACCGGCGATGCTCTTCGGAAGCAGAAGGCCAGATACCCGGGCGCGGTTGTTGTGGCCTATGTGAACTCATCAGCGGAGGTGAAGGCCGAATCGGACATCACCTGCACGTCGGCGAATGCGGTGGAGGTAGTGGAATCCGTCCCTGTGGAGCGGCCGATCATCTTCGTGCCCGATCGGAACCTCGCCAAGTACGTCATACAGGAAACCGGACGGGAAAACATCATCGCCTGGGACGGCTACTGCTATGTGCATGATGACATGGTACTCGAGGAGTTGGACCGGGCGAAGGAAGCACACCCTAACGCGCTCGTTGTGATTCACCCCGAGGCAAGGCCGGACCTGCTGGATGTGGCCGATCGCGTGACCTCCACCTCCGGGATGGTGAGGATGGCCGAGGAACACGATGCGCTGATCATCGGGACCGAAAAGGGTCTGGTGGATAAACTTCAGGAGCGCTATCCGGAAAAGACCATGATTCCCCTTTCCGGAGCCGCCATCTGCGGGAACATGAAACTGAACACGCTGGCCAAGCTGGCCTGGTCCCTGGATCACGGTCAGTACGAAGTGACCATGAAGGAAGAGACTCGCGCCCGGGCCGAGACTGCCCTCAGGGCGATGTTGGAGCTCTCCGGCGGGTGGAAGGCTCCGGGAGGCTGAGCTCGAGTTGGCGGGCATGGGCCCCTCCGGGTGCGGGTGTGCTTGACGGAGCGGATAGGAGTCTAGCCCGGGACCCCGAGCATCAGAGGATGAAAGAGGGGAGAGAGCTCACGACGTGATCCAGATCCACACCTTCTCCGGTGGGGGGTTTGGTGAGAACGGATACTTGGTGGTGTTCGAAGAGGGCGGCCCCGGGGTGGTCATTGACCCCGGGGCCGCCGCCACTTCCATGGCCAACCGGATCAAGGCCGACGGCATCGCGCTGGAAGCCATCCTCCTCACCCACGCCCACTACGACCATGTCGAGGGCGTCCCGGCCATCCGTGGGGTTGCTCCGGAGGCCCCCATCTACCTCCACAAAGACGACCGCCGGCTCTATGAGGGGATTGGGGCCCAGGCCAGGGCGTTCGGTCTCCCTCAGTTGGATCCTCTACCGCCGCCCGACCGGGAGCTGGTTCATGGCGAGGTTCTGACCTTCGGAGACTATGAGTTCCAAGTGCTTTTTGCACCGGGACATGCACCCGGCCACGTAATCTTTTACTTGAAGGACGA
>JBDHCH010000361.1:0-3925 GCA_039592115.1 Gemmatimonadota bacterium
GCCTACCTGAAACCGACGCTCTCCCGATTGGCTCGCCGGGGTCTGATGTACCTGCCGGACCGGCCCCTCCTCTCCAGGAGGAAGACACTGCGTTGGCACCACCGACTCCTGGCCGTGCAGTTAGGAGCAACTCCGGATCCCGGTGCGCTGAGCGCGATGGAGGTGGAATCCCTTCTGGATCAGACCGAATCCCAGATGTCGGGGGGTGAGAAGCGACGGGCTGAACTGAGTCTGGCTCTGGCGAGAAAGCCCCGGTGCCTGATCGCCGACGAGCCTTTGGCCGGCATCGCTCCGGCTGATAGGGAGATGGTCTCGGCAGCGATTCGGGGGCTGGCCGTTGAAGGATGTGCGGTCTTATTGACGGGCCACGATGTGGACGACCTGATGACCCTCTCCGATGATGTCGTCTGGATGGTCGGGGGGACGACCCATTGGCTCGGGTCCCCGGCCTCGGCCCGGGATCATTTCCAGTTTCGTCAGGAGTATCTGGGCCCCCGGGGGTACTCCGGGTGATTGATCTGCGCTGAGTTGGTGAGCCGGCCCGTTCCGCGGTTCGGCGGGCCCCGGGGTAGCCGACAACAACTGAGGGAAGATCGATGAAACGGATCGTGGTCTCCGCTCTGCTCATTCTCCTCCTCTCTTCCCCAGCGGCCGATGGGGCAGCGGGCCAGGCGGAACCCGAAGCCCACACCGTTCTCATCAACGGCTTCGAGATGGTCTACGAGACGGTGGGCCGGGGAGAACCTGTCCTTCTGGTTCACGGGTGGTCGGGGAATGCGGAGTATTTCGGCCCACTCCTGGCGGACCTGAGGAAACACTACCGCCTGATTATTCCCGAGCTCAGAGGGCATGGACGCTCCACCAATCCCGGCGGAAGCTTCACGATCAAGCAGGCTTCCAGGGACGTCGGAGCCCTTCTCCGACATCTGGGGCTCCAGGGTGTTCGGGCCATGGGGGCCAGCGCCGGAGGGCTTACCCTCCTCGACCTGTCCATTCAGGACCCGACGGCTCTGGAAAAGATGATCCTGGTGGGGGTCGGCACCCATTTCCCTCCCCACTGCAAAGAGAGCATGGCGGCGTCCGACGCCGGGAGCTACTCCGACGCGTGGTGGGACGTGATGCGGGACCGCCACGGGTATGGGGACGACCAGATTCGAGCCATCATCGGCTACTTGCAGGAGTTGGCGGCGACGGATGGGGATGTGGCCTTCACACCTGAGCTTCTGGCCACTGTCGAAGCCCGCACGTTCATCGTCCAGGGGGACAGCGACTGGTGCTTTCCTCCTCCGCTGGTGGCTGAAATGCATCAAGCCATCCCTGATGCCATCCTCTGGGTGATTCCCGAGGGAGAGCATGTTCCCATCCTGGGAGAACGGGCGCCCCTCTTCCTCGAGTTGGCCCTGGAGTTCTTTTCCGAGCCGGACACGGCGAAGAGCAAGGAACGTCGGCCATGACAGGGACCGGTCGATTCCCGGGTGGGCCTGGCACAACAGGTCGAATCCAGCGGGGGATGCGCTTCATGGTTGCCCTCCTGGCTTGGGGGGGGCTGGTAGGCCCTTTGGAGTCGAAGGCGCAAGAGCGTTGGCAGGACCCGGAGGTGTTCAACCTCAACCGGGAGGCACCGAGGGCCACTTTCGTGCCCTTCTCCACCCGCCAGGCGGCCCTCGCCGGGGATCGAACCGCCTCCCAGTACTTCCTTTCCCTGAACGGATCGTGGCGGTTCGCGTGGGCAAAGGCCCCCGGAGAGGCGCCCGTCGCTTTCCATGATCCCGGCTTCGACGACGACGGCTGGGACGAGCTGTCGGTCCCCTCGAACTGGGAGTTGAATGGGTACGGAGTACCCCTTTACCGAGAAGCCGGAGTGCTTCCGGGGCCACCCGGCGTCGTGGATCCTTCCGATAACCCGGTTGGGGACTATCGCCGGTGGTTCGACCTGCCCGAGGGATGGAGCGGAATGCAGGTCTTCCTCCACTTTGCCAGCGTCGGGTCGGCCGTGGCCGTGTGGGTAAATGGACGAGAGGTAGGGTACAGCCAGGGGAGCAAGGTCCCCACCGAGTTCAACATCACCTCGTTCCTGCGCCCCGGCCGCAACCTCCTGGCCGCGAGGGTTTGGCGGTGGAGTGACGGAAGCTACCTCGAGGACGTGGACTTCTGGCGCCTGAGCGGAATCGAACGGGATGTGTTCCTGTTCGCCCAACCTTCCCTTCATCTGAGGGACCTCTTCGCCCGGGCCACCCTCGATGGAGACTACCGGGAGGGAATCCTGGACCTGGACGTGGAGCTCAGGAACCTGGGATCCGGGGCCGATGACGCCCGGGTGTACGTCCAACTCCTGGACGGGGAAGGGAGGAGGGTCCTTTCCAAGGACACCACCACATCCGTGGGCGTGGGCGCCAGCCGGAAGCTCAACTTTGCCGTGACGCTTCCGGGCATCTCACCGTGGACTGCCGAGACGCCGAACCTCTACACCCTCCTGGTGGAGAGTCGGTCCGGTGATGGTCCGCCGGAGGTGATTCGAACAAGGGTCGGATTCCGGACCGCGGAGGTGTCCGATGGCCTCCTGAAGGTGAACGGAGTTCCGGTCACGCTACGGGGAGTGAACCGACACGAGCACAGTCCAGTTCATGGCCGGTACCAACCCGAGGAACTCATGCTTCAGGACATCAGGCTCATGAAGGAGCTGAATGTCAATGCGGTCCGAACCAGCCATTATCCCAACGATCCCCGGTGGCTGGAGCTGGCCGACGAACACGGACTCTACCTGGTCGACGAGGCATTCGTGGAGTCCCACGGCACCGGATTCCATCCGGACACGACCCTGGCCGACCGGAGGGAGTGGCGTGGAGCCCACCTGGACCGGTTGAGTCGTATGGTGGAGCGAGACAAGAACCACCCCTCCGTGATCCTCTGGTCTCTGGGGAACGAGGCTGGGGATGGCGCCAACTTCAGAGACATGTATGCGTGGGTGAAGGGGAGGGACTCCGGACGCCCAGTCGTGTACGAAGTGGCGGATCTGCGGGAGCACACCGACGTCTTCTTCCCCATGTATGCGCGGATCCACGTTCTGGAAGATTATGCCAGCGCCCCTCGCGCCCGTCCCCTCATCATGTGCGAGTACGCCCATGCCATGGGGAACTCCCTGGGGAATTTCCAGGATTACTGGGACGTGATCAATTCCCACGAACAGCTGCAGGGCGGGTTCGTCTGGGACTGGGTTGATCAGGCGTTTCCTGTGCAGCGGGATGGTGTGGCCTTCTGGGGGTATGGGGACGACTTCGGCGGCGACCTCGGAGGAGGGAATTTTTCAGTGAACGGAGTGGTCGCCCCGGACCGTACGGTGAATCCGCATGCCTGGGAGCTGAGGAAGGTCTATCAACCCATCGGGGTTCGGGTGCTGACTCTGGAAGGGTCCGGCGAGTGGAAGACAGGGGGCTCTCTGGAAGTGGAGATCTTCAATCGATTCGACTTCCTGGACTTGGGCGGGGTAGCCATGCAGGCCACTGTTTCCTCGGCTGACTCGGTGTTGACTCGCTCGAGGTACGACAGGTTGGAGGTGCCCCCGCAGTCATCGAACACGATGGAGGTTCAACTCCCCGGGGTGCTGGCCGACTCTGGAGAGGAGTTGTTCCTGACCCTGGAGTTCCAGCTGAAGGAGGAATGGCGGGACCTCGAAGCAGGCCATGTGCTTGCCTGGGAGCAGTTTCGCCTGTCCGTCCAGAGCCGGCGGTCTGGTGTCGATGAGAACCGCTCGGGGAAGATCACCTGGCAGGAGGCCGACTCCGTTCTCACACTCACTGGGGAGATGACGGATTTCCAGGTCGTGTTCGACCTGAAGAAGGGGACACTGGAGCGCTACGCCTTCGGTGGGAAGGATCTCGTCACACGGGGGCCCCGGCCCAACTTCTGGCGGCCGCCCACCGACAAC
>JBDHCH010000362.1:0-3923 GCA_039592115.1 Gemmatimonadota bacterium
CATGGCCGAAGAACAGTCGCTTACCGTGTGAGGAGGGGGACGCCATGGCCATCCACGTGAATCTCGACCGGCTTCTCCTGGACCGGAGCCTTACCCTCACCGAGCTGTCCGACAAGGTTGGAATCTCCCTCCCGAACCTCTCCATCCTGAAGACCAACAAGGCCCGAGCTGTCCGGTTCTCCACTCTTTCGGCAATCTGCGGGGAATTGGGCTGTCAGCCCGGCGACCTCCTGGAGTTCAAGCCCGACGAGTAGGCCGCAGGACCTTCCCCCTCGAGGGGTTTGTCGGCGCCTTGTCCCTCTCTCCGACGCTCCCCACTTTCACTGATAATGACTCCCCGATCCTGATCCGGCCGGATATCCCCGGTGCCCCCCTCCGGCCAGGTGGAGATATCCATGGACGCCACGCTGTTCTTCCACCGGTTCCATTTCGCCTTCACAATCACCTACCACTACCTCTTTCCCCAGTTCACCATGGGGATGGGCCTTCTGATCGTCCTCCTGAAAACCGCGGCCCTCCGTACCGGGGATGTGCGCTTCGAACATGCGGCGCGGTTCTGGGGGAAGATCTTCGGTCTGGCGTTCGCAATGGGGGTCGTGACGGGCATCCCCATGGAGTTCCAGTTCGGAACCAACTGGGCTCGATTTTCCGAGGCCACCGGAGGGGTCATCGGCCAGACCCTGGCCATGGAGGGAGTCTTCGCGTTCTTCCTGGAATCCTCCTTCCTCGGGCTCTTTCTTTTCGGCCACAAGAAGCTCAGCCCCCGGATGCACTGGGTCTCGGCGTTCGCCGTGTTCGCCGGATCCTGGATTTCGGGCTTCTTCATCGTTGCCACCAACGCGTTCATGCAGCACCCCGTCGGCTTCGAGATCCAGGCCGATGGGACTATGGCCCTTACCTCGTTCTGGGCCCTCCTTCTGAACCCCTGGCTCCTCTGGCAGTATCTGCACACCATGATGGGCGCCGTGGTCACCGGCTCCTTCGCCATGGCTGCCTTGGGGGCCTACTACCTCTTGACGGGACGGGGGAGGGACGCGACGGACAAGGCCAAAGACCATGCGGAGTATGGGAAGCTCTTCGTGAGGACCGGGGTTCTGGCCGCCCTTCCCGCCTCGATTCTGGTGGCCTTCCCGACGGGTGACTTTCAGGCCGTGAACGTGGCCAACCACCAACCGGCCGCCTTCGCCTCCATGGAGGGGCTGTTCGACACCGAGGAGGGCGCCCCCCTGGCCCTCATCGGGCAGCCTGACATGGAGCAGATGCGGCTGGACAATCCCATCGAGGTCCCCCGCGTCCTGAGCTTCCTCACCTACCGACGCTTCAACGCAGAGGTAGTCGGACTGAAAGACATCCCACGGGACCAGTGGCCGGACAACGTCCCGCTCCACTACTTCGCCTACCACATCATGGTGGGCCTGGGGACGCTCTTCATCGGCATCATGCTACTGGCCTTCTGGATGCTCTGGCGGCGAAGGCTCTACGAATCCAATGCGGTGCTCTGGGTCCTCATGCTCTCGGCACCCTTTCCCTTCATCGCGAACACCACCGGCTGGATGACCGCCGAGTTGGGACGCCAACCTTGGTTGGTGTACGGCCTGCTCCGAACGGAGGACGGCTTTTCCGCCACCGTCTCTTCCGGAAACACCCTCTTCAGCCTCCTGGGCTTCATGGGCCTATACCTCCTCCTGGGAGTCCTGTTTCTCTTCCTTGTCGGGCGAGAGGTCGGTCACGGCCCCGGTGGCCACTCGGTTCCGGAACCCACCGGCGAAGGATCCCAACTGGGATCACCCGGGCACCAAGCACAGGGAGAGAGGAGGTAGCCGTGGAGACGCTGTGGTTCTATCTGGTCGCGGTCATGATCGCGGTATACGTGGTCCTGGACGGGTTCGATCTCGGGGCCGGCGCACTTCACCTCCTGGTGGCTCGCACTGACTCGGAACGCCGGAAGGTCCTCCAGAGCATCGGCCCGGTTTGGGATGGGAACGAGGTATGGCTGCTGGCGGGGGGAGGGGCTCTGGTCTTGGCCTTTCCCAAGCTCTATGCCTCCGCATTCAGCGGATTCTATCTTCCCCTGATGATGGTCCTCTGGTTCCTGATCCTTCGGGCCATCTCCATCGAGTTCAGAAGCCACGTGGACAGCCCCGTTTGGAGGCCTCTCTGGGACGTCGTCTTCTCTCTGTCGAGTATCTTCTTGACGGTGTTTCTCGGGGCCGCTCTGGGGAATGTGGTCCGGGGAGTCCCGCTGGGGCCGGACGGGTATTTCTTCCTTCCCCTCTGGACGTCTTTCGAAGTGACCGGGGAGGAATTGGGGATCCTGGATTGGTTCACCGTGACGGTAGGGATCACCAGCCTTCTGGCGCTGACCTACCACGGAGCCATGTGGCTGATCCTGCGAACCGAGGGGTCTGTTCGAGACCGCGCGGGAAGGCTCGCGAGCGTCGTGTGGCCCATCCTGCTCGCTCTCGTCGTCCTCGTGACGATCCTCGCCTTCAGAGTCCAAACTCACCTCCTGGAACGGATGCGTGACCACCCCGTAGCATGGGCGCTTCCCCTTCTCGCCATGACGGGACTGGTCACCAGCCGCTACCTGTCGCGGAGGGGGAAAGAGCTAGGGGCCTTTCTCACCTCGGCCTCCTTCCTGGCCCTCATCCTGGTGACCGTCGTGTTCAGCGTCTATCCGATGGTGCTGCCCGCCGCCGGGGATGCGGCGACATCCCTGACCGTCCACAACGCCTCGGGCCCTCCCTACTCGCTCTGGGTGGCCCTCCTATGGTGGATACCGGGCATGGCCCTCGTGACCCTGTACACGACGTTCATGTACAGGCAGATGGGTGGGAAGGTCGAAGTCGACCCGGACGCCTATTGAGCGGAGGTCCGACCGTGGACGGATCGCTGAAAGGGAGGAAGCCCCCCGTCCCCGAAGCAGTGATCCGTCAGGGGCAACAGAAGGTCTGCACTGACCCACTCAATGAGGGTTGCCGCCGGCTCCCTCGAGGGGAAGGGGGGCCAGCGCGAAGCTCCTGAGGGCCGCGAGCCACTCCCGGGAAAGAAGGGCGAGAGCCTGGCGGCCCTTCTCGGCTGTCGCCAATGTCGGGTCACCTGAAACTCCCGATGGGGCATACCCGGGATCCCCGGGATCACGGGCGAGAAACCCGGGCCGGTACCCCGGGCCGGGCGGAGGCCCTTCCCTTCTCAGACCCGGGACAGCCCGATCCATTTTGACCTTCTCAGGCTGAAGGACCAGATGGATCGAGGTTTCCAACTCGTCCGCATGTCCCCCGTATTCCTGTTCCGCCAATGCCTCCATCTCCGGTGGTTCCAGATCGTCCCAGGAAACCAGGAGGGTGGGTGTCCCCGTCTGGACCCGGATCTCCCGTGCGACAACGCCAAGGGGCAACCCCGTGGCCAGGCGGATTCCCGTGTTCAGGATGACCAGACGGCGGGCACCGTTCCGAACGAGGGATTCGGCCACCTCCTGAACAAAGGCCTGGAAAGCGGCGGGATCGGCCACTTCAGTTCCAGGGAACGCCCGGAAGGCAGGAAACCAGCCGTGAAGGATGGGGGGCGCCACCACAACCGGGAGGGAGTCCACGGCCACCTGGGACAGGTATTCCAACACAACGGCGTCGGCATTCATGGGGAGGTGGGGTCCATGCTCCTTCGCCCCGGCGCCCACGGGAAGGACCACCAGATCCACCTCCCTCAGAAGAGCCTCCGCTTCAGGCCAGGTCAAATCCCCCAGGTGGGCCCCTCCCTCCCGGCTGCTCAACGACCCTGCACTGGTCTGTCCATGGGTGGCCACGGGGAAGAATAGAAGACAGCCGGCGGTCAGTGGCCCGATCCAGGTTCTGGGCTTCATCTCTCGACTCCTGGGGAAAACGGGTGGGGGATCTCTTCCAACCACTTCACCACGTGGTCTTCAC
>JBDHCH010000363.1:0-4057 GCA_039592115.1 Gemmatimonadota bacterium
GGCCGGACGCTACTACAAGTATGCCTTCGTGAAACTCGAGGGTGAACAGATCTTCCTGGCGATCCTCGGCTCTGCCGATTACCGGGAGCCACTCGAGAGCTTCCAGAGGACCGTCATCGTCGGATCGTTCATCTCGGCATTCCTGGCGGCATTCCTGGCCTGGGTCCTGGCGACCACCGTAACCAGACCGTTGGATCGCCTCGGTCGTGTGGCCTATCGCATCCAACGAGGCCGGATGAACGAGGCAGTGAAAGAGGAAAGAGCGGGAGAGCTTCGCCGCCTGTCACGGGCAATGGAGAGAATGAGGGAGGGGATCCTGCGCAGGGACGAACAACTGCGGCTGATGCTGGCTCAAGTCGCTCACGAAGGTCCGTTCCGAGGTGGTGGCCCTGAACGAGATTATCGACGACTTCTTGACGTTTGCTCGTCCCATCCGGGCGGAAGGGCACTTACACGACATCCGGCAGCCGATTCAAGAAGCGGTGGAATTGGTGGAGATGGAGATGCGGAGCGCAGGGGGGACCTTCACCCTTGACCTTCCGGAGGATCCGCTCATAGCAAAGGCGGATCCAGAGCATGTTAAGCGAGTGGTTTTGAATCTCGTTCGAAACGCTGCTCAGGCTGGAACGAATGTCGGTGTGAGCGCAGAGGTACTTAGAGGAGAGGTCGTAATCACAGTCGTGGACGACGGCATGGGGATCCCAGGGGCTATCCTGGATCGAATCTTCGAGCCATTCGTGACCGACAAGGAGCAGGGCGCTGGGCTGGGCTTAGCCATCGTGAAGAAAGTCGTAGAGGGGAATCTGGGTCGTGTGGAAGTGGAGAATCGAGATGCGGAACCCGGGGGGGGAGCCGAGTTCCGGGTTTTTTTCCGCGGCGCGGAGGACATCCCCGTTCAGTGAGGTGCACCCGGGGCGACCGGCCAGCATCCGCCTGAAAGCTGCCAAGTGTGAGAGAAGAAGAATGGCGCAGGTTCTTATCATCGATGATCACGACTCGATGCGGGAGGGACTGGAACTTCTCCTTCGTCGCAGGGGCCACAAGACCGTTTCGGCGGAAGGCGGCGAACGGGGTCTGAACCTGTTGGAGGAGACGGGGGCGGACCTGGTGATCACAGACCTGAAGATGGCGAAGATGGACGGCATCGAAGTCCTGGAAAAGGTGAGAGCGCGCTTTCCCGATACAGAGGTGCTGGTGATCACTGCGTACGGCACCATCGAGAATGCTGTCGAAGCGATGAAGCTGGGAGCTGCCGATTTCATCACCAAACCGTTTTCCTCCGAGGAATTCGGTGTGAAGGTCGATCGCCTCCTCAAAGAACGGGCGGAACGGCTTCGTCTGCTGAGGGAGAACGTGGCCCTCCGGGTCGAGAACACCTACCTGAAGGAGGAAGCCGAGGCCCGGTACGGAGAGATCGTGGGGGAGTCTTCCCAGATGAAAGACGTGTTCAGGTGGGTGGAGCGTGTGGCCCGGAGTGACTCCACAGTCATGATCTATGGAGAGTCCGGGACCGGGAAAGAATTGGTCGCCAGGGCGATTCATGCCGGATCTCCTCGAAAAGACGGTCCATTCATCCGGGTCAACTGCGGGGCTCTGACGGAGGGCCTTCTCGACTCGGAGTTATTCGGGCATGAGAAGGGAGCCTTCACGGGAGCAGAGCGGCAGCGACGGGGCCGTTTCGAGCTTGCAGATGGTGGAACGCTCTTCCTCGATGAGATCGCCACGATCAACCACACGACTCAGATCCGCCTTCTGAGGGTCCTCCAGGAAAGGGAGTTGGAAAGAGTAGGGGGTGAGGAGACGATCCCTGTCGACGTCCGGATCATCGCTGCGACGAATACTCCTGTCTCGGAGCTCCAAAAGGGAGGAGATTTCAGGGAAGACCTCTTCTATCGTCTCCATGTAGTCCCCATCACCATTCCCCCTCTTCGGGAGAGGCAGTCGGATGTTCCGGTGTTGGTGGACCATTTCCTCCAGAAACTGAAGGATAGGACGAACGCCCGGGTCAAGGAGGTCAGCGGCGAGGCGCTGGAGCGTCTCATGGAGTATCGCTGGCCAGGGAACGTGCGGGAGCTTGAGAACATCATGGAGCGGGCGCTGGTGTTGGCCGAAGGGGATGTTCTCCACGAGGATGACCTTCCGTTCCTGCCGGCGGAAGGCGGACCGGACACCACGCTCATTGATGCTTCATTCCCCTCCCACGGAATGGATTTGAACCAAGCCGTTGAGGGAATCGAAGAGAGGCTGTTGAGGAAAGCTCTGGAACAGTCGAAAGGTGTGAAGGCAGAGGCAGCTCGACTTCTAGGCATCAAAGCCAGCGCTCTCTACTACAAGCTCGAGAAGTACGGGATCGAGGGGTGAGTTTGACGGGTTGTCGGAGGCGTCGCCGGAGCCGAAGGACCACGGTTCTTCCGTGGGCCTTGGGAACGGCTGTTGCCTTTATTACGGCCCTCCCCTCCTGCGCTGGGTCTCAGGAAAGCCCGAGCCTAGAGACTTTGGAGCAGCTCTACCGAGCCGCTCAGGCCGGGTACGAGGCGGCGTTCGCATCTCTGGAAGCGCTGGAGAGCCAGTGGAACCAGGCGATGGAGGAGTTCGACGCGGCCAGGAGCACAGGGGACCAGGCGCGGGCGAATACGCTGTTCACCATCGCGATGCAACGTGCCGGTGAACGGAGGGTGCAGCTACAGCGCGTAGCCAATATGGCTGAAAGGCTCCGCGACGCACGGTCCGCCTTCCGGGAGGCCCTGGGTCTGGCAATGGAATCGCTGATTCTGCAGGTCGACTCAGCCCAGGACGATGCCCAGCGTCTGGCTCTGGCAATCAGACAGGAAGACCGGCGCTACTGGTACCTTGAGCTTCGGGCGGAGGAGGATCCAGAGACCGTCCTAGAGCCGATGCGCGATATCAACATCAGTCCCAGCGATTCTCCTCGTGACATCCGAAGGAAGGCAGCCACACTGGACTATCGGGCGGATCAGAACGAGGACCGGCTGGCTGAGATCGATCGGCGGCTGGCGGAGCTCCGAGAGGATCAGCGAAGAGACCGACTGGTGTCGGATTTCCTTTCTGGTCTGGAGCGGTATGGGGACACCCGTCTTCCCGTGGGAACACCCGGACGGTTGAATACGCCCCCACCGGACCCTGGCCAAGTGCCTCCAGGGCCTGACTCCCTATCTGTCGAGAGCCGCCCCCTCACCTTGGAGGAGCGGATTCAGGATTTGGAGGCTTCACGGGCCGAGATGGCGGCCAGGATACAATTGATCAGAGATAAGGCCCAGCGCTTCAGGGACCTGATCGGCGGAGGGGGGGCGTGGGCATGAGGAATCTCGGCCGTGGATCAACCCTCTCCAGGTGTACTCTGGTATGTGGGATGTTCGTGGGAACGGCGATTCCCGGGAATCTGGTGGCCCAGGTGAGATGGCAGGACCTGGTCATCACGGGAGGGCTATCTGCGGAGGTATACCGCGGGAATCTCCCAGCCGTGCCAGTGTCAGCGGTGGACAGCACGGAGAATGCTGCCGCGGCGGTCGGAGAGTTCGGCCTTCGTGGCGGGCTCGTGTTCTTCAACGAACAGGAGCGAGGTCTCGACCTTCAGGTGGACGCGGGCCTCCGTCAGTTTGCCGCCGGAGGGTTCAAGGTCAGGGACTATGCTCCCCGGGAGTGGGTAGGCAGGGCCGATCTCAGCTTTAGGGAGCATTTGAGCTCGTTAGGCGACCTCTGGATCCAGGGTGGTTTCGAAGGCCGGAGGGTGGAGGATCGACCGCCAATGCCGCTCTTCATCCAGCCCGGGTTTCTTTGGTTCGACGGTAGCGTCCGAATTCAGTTCGTTCCCGTTCGCGGCGCCTACATCGATGCACAAATTCTGGGCGAGTGGGCGGATTACTCCGCCGGGGCCCTGGCGCCGCAGCTGGACCTCCTCGACATGAAGATGCTCGGTCTGGAGTCGGGTGTGACCTGGGGCCCCGAGAGAGCCATCCGGCTCCACACGAGATTCCGGATTTCGGAGTACGCCAACCAAAGCACCTTCGATCGCGACGATCCGGTCAGGAGAGACCGG
>JBDHCH010000364.1:0-3890 GCA_039592115.1 Gemmatimonadota bacterium
CGGGTATCGCCCGCTCCGGGATTATGAGGTGGCCATGTACCTGGCCTACGGTGTCACATCAGGCCTCGACAACTCCATGTGGTCTCAGAACATCTTCCCCTCGGCCGAGCTCATCGACGCCGGCCTCATGATCGGCCCCCGGACGTATTCCACCGGTGACCCCCTCTACGGTTTTGGGGACGCCGCCAGACAGAACGAGCTCAGAAGCTACGAACAGACAGACCAGGACGTCATGCGCCTCAAATCCTGGGGGGTTACGTCTCTCAAACAGTACATGCAGCCGAGGCGCGATCAGCGCCAATGGGTCTCGGACCTGGCCCGGAGAGAGGGCCTCATGGTGACCGCCGAAGGAGGGGACCTCTTCTTCAATCTGGGCATGATGATGGATGGACAGACCGGATGGGAGCACCCTCTGAGCTACGTCCCCATCTACTCCGACGTGGCCAGGTTCTTCGGAAAAGCCGGCACCTTCTACTCCCCCACCCTGGTGGTGGCCGGCCCTGGCCCCTGGAACATCGAGTACTGGTATGCCGAATCGGACCTCTGGAAGGACGAGAAGCAGCGTCGATGGATGCCGTGGCGGATGAATGCGGGCCACCTCAGGCGGAGAATGCTGAGGCCCGAGACGGATTACTCCTTCCCCCTCCTGGCTCAGGGCATGGCCGACATCATCGCCGAGGGTGGCTATGGAGCCATCGGGTCCCACGGAGAGCACCACGGTCCGGACGCCCACTGGGAAGTGTGGATGGCCGCTTCGGCAATGGGGCCCCTGGAGGCTCTCCGGGTGGCATCACTTCACGGCGCCATCTTCCTGGGAGCCCAGGAAGACATCGGATACCTCAGAGAGGGAAAGCTGGCTGATCTCATCGTCCTGAACTCGAACCCACTGGACAATATCCGGAACACGGCCGACATGCTCTATGTCATGAAGGGAGGTGTCCTCTACCAGGCCGACACGCTGGACGAAATCTGGCCCAGGGAAACTCCCTTCGGCTCCTACTACTGAGTCGACGAAGACGCCTTGAGGCAGGACAACCGGCCTGTGGATTGGTGGAAACGCGGGGGTTGGGGCAAGGCTACACAAGTGAGGTGCGGCCTTGCCCCTGAACGCCAACCCCTAATCGGGATTACCAGGCCTCGGTAACCGCCCCGGAGAGGAAGAATCCCCTCGGGGCGGTCTTTCCGGTCAGAGAGTTTGAAGGAACCGGATGAGGTAGTATCGATCCACCTCAGACAGGCCCTGGAAGGCCTCTCGAGCTCCTTCGGCCTCTCCTCCGTGCCAGAGTATGGCCTCTTCCAGAGAGGATGCTTCTCCGTTGTGGAGGAACAGCTGCCGTAACCCCACCCCCATCAAAATCCCGGTCCGGTACTCCGAGGGCGCCGCGTCCGGCCCGCACACCCCTGAGGCCTGGGGCCCCAGATCATGGAGGAGAAGATCGGAGTAAAAAGCCACAGCCTTGTTGGCCAGGGCCTCAACCGGATGGTCGCCGGTTTCCAGCACGGGGACATGACAGGATGCACACCCGGTGGTCCTGAATAGGGACTCTCCTCGGCTCACCTCATCCAGCGCGGCCTTCTCGTCAGGCAGACGCCGGTCAAGGGGGGCGAGGAAGCGGACATAGTCCGCCACCAAACCCAAAGTTTCCTCTCCCACTTCAGGGTCTTCGGCCGGATCGACGCCGGCAGGGAGCAGCTGCCCGTTCACCGACTCGGGTCCAGAGTGCAGAAGGTTGGTGGGCCCCATCTCCAGGAAGAAGGCTCCGGCGTTGAAGTCGGCCAGGGTCGCGAAGTCGCTCTTCCTCCCGAAGCGTCCCGGCCGACCATCCGTCACCCTTGCCAATCGACCGGATATCCCATCACCGTCCCCGTCCTCGGGATCGGAAAGCGCCTCCAGCGTGGCCGCAGGAACGGCCTCCGCCAGGCCCAGTCCGAAGAGGAAGGGCACAACGAAACGGGCCACCTCGGTAGCTTCGACGGGAACGCGCTCTCTCTCGATCCCGTGTTCCCGGAGGAGGGCCGTACTCCGGGTTCGTATGTTCTCCCCCCCGGCACCGGTCAGGAGATCGCAACCAGCACCGGGCGTGTATCGGGCGGCCTTCGTCACGAATTGGTCCCCTGTACCACCTGGGGCTGGATCGGTGTGACAGGCACTGCACTGGTTCTCATTGAAGGGGGGACCCATGCCCTCTTCCGGTGTAAACACCTTATTGAACAGGACTTCCCCCTGGCGGAAACGGGAAAGTTCCTGCGGCTGAAGCCCCGGTATCGGCTCCCCAGGAGCCCCGGGAACGAGAGGGGCCTCCGCTCGATGGTCACCAACGGAGCACGCCGTCAGAACCAGAGCCAGGAACATGAAGTGAAATCGGTGCATGGGCAGTACGTACCGTTTCCTGTTTGGCCATTACACAAGATATTCTTCAGGAAGCTTCTGGTTCCCGAGACAGAAGGTACCGGGCACCTGAAGACCGAAGAGCGAGAATTCCGTCTTATGATCCCGCGTCAAACCCCCGCGGCGCAGTGGGTGGCTAAGGTCCTCCTTCTCTCCGTCCTGGGTCTCCAGGTAGGAGGGTGTAACGTCTTCGAAACAAAGGACGAGATTGCGAAGGAGGCCCGGGTCATCGTCTCTGGCACCGCCCCGGGGACGCTCGAGCTGATCACCTCCACCAAATTTGAGCGCTGGGTCGACGAGGAGGGCGAGACCCGCATCACCCTCAGCGTGTCTGACACCGTGGAGCTGGATCTGACCTCCGATCACGACAAGATCTACCCCATCAAGCCGGATCTGGGGTTTTATGTAAAGCTATCCAATGACGACCCCACGCCGGCCACGATCAGCATGCAGGTCTATTTCGACGGAGAGCTGAACTACAGCCAGCAAAACGCCACCCTCTCGGAATCCTCCCTGGAGTTCAGCTTCATCTTCTCGAACTACAACACCGTGTACTAGAAGGGTGTTGCCCAAGTGGGGCGAGCCGCGTTACATGCGCCACGGGGCTAGATGAAAGGCGGGGCTCCGACGGCATAGCCAAGCACTACGTCGGGGAGCCCCAACGATGCAGATGGCCCCGTGCCGCTGTAACCCGAAGGGCACAGGGGGGTTGCGGCGCCATACGGCGTCAGGACTCCTCTCCGATGCTTTGGCATCGCTTTCGTCGTCCTTCCTTGTCTCGCCCTCGCAAGACCCCTGTGCGCGGCCGCACCCCACTTCTGCAACACCCTTCTAGCACCTTCCCCAAACACCGTGGGAGGATCGCCTCGCGAAAAAAGAGAGGGGGCCGGCCTTGCCGCCGGCCCCCTCTTCCCTTTCGGTCCAGCTAACCGCCGTAGGCCGCCATGTACTCCCGCCACACGGCCATGAAGGCATACACCGCGGCAAAGAGGATCACCGGGGGAAGAACCCACCGAATGGTGGCCATCAGGGAAGGGACCAGCCGGTCGAACTTCGCCGAGGCCCCCTTCCTCAGCTCATCGGTAGCCCCAACCGTCACCCATCCCACGAAGATGGCCATGAAGAAGGCACCGAGTGCGAGAAGGGCTTCGGCCAGCTTGTCCATGACGCCCAGGAAATCCAGGGAAAGGGCCGGAAGCAGCCCCAGGAGGGCAATGAGTATCCCGCCCACGATGGACGCCTTCTTGCGGTCGATCTTCGTCTCGTCGATGACGGAAGCCGTCACGACCTCCAGGAGGGAAACGGCCGAGGTCACCGCGCCCACCACCAGGGCAATGAAGAAGAGCACGCCGATGACTCGGCCCACAGTCCCCATGGCCACGAAGGCGCCCGGGAGTGCGATGAAGAGGGTCCCCACGGTGCTCTCACCCACGTCGCCCTGAATGCCCAGAGCGAAGATCACGGGAAAGACCACCAGGCCTGCTACGAAGGCGACACCGAA
>JBDHCH010000365.1:0-3871 GCA_039592115.1 Gemmatimonadota bacterium
CTGACGGGGGTCGTGGAGACCCAGGGCGTAGAACGGTTCGGCGGGGTCGCCTGGCGCTTCGAGACGGGGAGCGCTGTCCGGTCCAGCCCCGCCCTCCTTCACGGAACGCTCTTCGTGGGTTCCACCGACGGTTTTCTGTATGCCCTGGAGGCAGAATCCGGGGCCCTCTTGTGGACGTTCGATGCCGGCGCCCCCATCGCATCCTCTCCCGCTGTGACAGAAGGCGTGGTCCTGCTGGGCTCTCGGGACGGCGTCCTTCACGGCGTTTCTGCCTCGGACGGCGCTCCCATGTGGCGCCTGGAAACGGGCCCCGACCTCCCATTGGCATGGGGCTATGAGGGATGGGACTACATCACGAGCTCCCCCACTCTGGCGGGCGGCACGGCCTACTGGGGAAGCGGTGATGGAAACGTATACGCCGTGGATCCTCAGACCGGGCGTGAGCGTTGGCGCTTCGATACCGGCGGAAGAATCCGCTCTACCCCCGCAGTGGCCGAAGGGCTCCTGGTCATCGGGAACTCCGACGGGTTCGTCTTTGGACTGGACGCCCGATCTGGGGAGCCGATCTGGCGCTTCGAAACCACCGGAGTGCGTCTGAACTCCGCCGACTTCGGATTCGACCGGAAGCAGGTCTCGGCATCAGCGGCCCTCTCGGACGGGATCGTCTACGTCGGCTCCCGGGACGCCTCACTCTATGCTCTGGACGCACGCGACGGGACCCAGCGCTGGAAGTACGGAGAAGAGAGCTCCTGGATCATCACCACGGCAGCCGTATCACCTGACCGGGTGTTCAGCGGGCGCTCATCGTCCGGGATCATTCGCTCCCTGGATCGGGAGACGGGACAGCAGGTCTGGGCTATCGAGGCCCAGGCCTACGTCTATTCCTCCCCGGTGCTCGTGGACAAAACCCTCTACGTCGGACAGGGTGACGGGGACTTCGTGGCCCTCGACGCGGGAACTGGCGAAGAGCGGTGGAGCTACCGGGCCGGAGACGCCATCTACTCCACCCCGGCCGTCCACAACGGCCGCATCTATGTCGGTAGCGATGACGGTTTCGTGTATGCCTTCAGGGCGGCTGAAGAGCTACCTCTTCACCGGGCCGTCTTCTTCGAAGAGGAGCTCCGACCCCTCTCCTTCTTCGCGAGGGAAGATTCCCACCTGGTCATGAGGGACTTCTTCGTGACCCGGGGCTACACCCTCCTGGACTCTTCTGCGCTACCGACCTTTCTCAGGGATCGGATCTCCGATGGCGCCCCCAGCGTCGTTGTCGCCGCCATGGATGCACTCCCACCTGAGCTGGCCCCTTCAACTGAGAGAGCCAGCCTCCTGACAGATTACCTGGAGGCAGGGGGAAAAGTCCTTTGGGTGGGATACCCGCCGGGATACATGGTTCTGGATGAGGAAACCCACCAATGGATCGGGACGAACCGCGAGGCTCCGAAAAGCCTGCTGGGAGTGGACTTCAGCGCCTTCCTGGGCGACCGACACGGTGTACTCCCCACGGAAGCTGGACGCCGCTGGGGCCTCTCCACTCGGTGGGTGGGGTCCGGATCCACACTCCCGGAACAGGTATCGGAGGTCCTGGCCCTGGATGAGCTGGGCCGGGCCGCCGCCTGGGTCAAGAACTACGGCGGACCACGGGGTACCGGCTTCATCCTCCTCCGGCCCAGCCTTTCCCCGGAGGTCATGGCCGAGTACCAGAGGGTGGCCGAATACTTCCCTCCCTCGGACTCGGCGAGACGGTAACGGACCTTGACCGGGTTCCAGGAGGGGACGAAGCTCCAGACCGAGGAACCGATGGTCATTGTCGGAGATCTTCTCGGAGTGTTGATGGCGGAATCGACGGAACGCTGGCTGGGCCCGGGACCCGGGGGGCGCCGCCTGGCGTACCTCTCTGCATTCTGGCTCGGCGTGGGCCTCCTGGGCGGAACCGCAGACTTCCTTGCCCGGATCTCTGGACCGGATGCGATCGGCTGGGGTCAGGCGATCCTCCCTCCCGTCCTCATGAGCCTCCTCTGGATCCCGGCGAGCCTGGCCATCCTATCGGCAAGCCGGGCGTTTCCGCCCATCAGACTCCACCCTAGCTTCAGGATCGATACGCTCCGGGCCGCACTCCATGGTGCCGGGAGCTTGGGAGTCGGGTTCGTTCTCAACGGGCTCTTTTTCGCCATCCTCACCGCGGCAGGGGTGAGCCCTCCCGGTGAGTATTGGAGTCTGACAAGGGAAACCGCGCTCCGCTTTCTGCACCTGAATGCCGGCGTGTACTGGGCCGTCGTCGGCCTGGCTCACCTGCCCGGTGTCCTCACCTCCCGCTCCGCAGCCCTGAGGGCATTGGCGGGTCAGGAAGCCTTCCAGAAGACCCTCACCGTGCGGTCCGGCAATCAGACCATCGTGGTCAGGGTCTCGGACATCCGGTGGATCGAGGGTGCCGGCGACTACGTCCGTCTCCATCTGGGGATGGCCAATCACCTTCACTCCGAACGTCTGAAGAGGCTGGAATCCCGTCTCGACCCCCATCGCTTCGTCCGGGTCCACCGGTCGGCCATCGTGAACGTAGAGGCCGTTCGAAAGCTCCGGCATCTGGGTCACGGAGACTACGAGGCCGTGCTGGAGGACGGCTCGGTCGTGCGGGTCAGCCGCACCCGGCGGTCGCAACTGACGGAGGTCCTGGAAAAAAGCCAGGCGGGAGAGAACGAGTAGGGTGCCCGCCCTCTGAGGGCCGAAGTCAAAATTCGTATCGGAGCCCGAAGGTCGGAAGGAAGGGCAGGAACTCCTGACCGTTCAGTCTCCGCACCGTGAGTTCGCCATTCTCGTAGCTTCCCGAGTAATCCCAGGACGCCAGGTTGTTGCGGTTGTAGACGTTGAACAGATCCAGGAAGAGCTGGAGTTGCCCACCGCTCAGCAGGGCCTCCCGGGCGATCCGGATGTCCAATCTGTGGTAGGCCGGCAGGCGGAGGGTCCGGAGCGGTCCGACCTCCTGGGTCCAGACATTCCATCCATCGTCGAGGGGCCGGACGGTCCAGCTCCAGGAGGTGGCTGGCCAGCCAGTGTGGAACCGCCATTCCATGGAGAAGGTCCACTCCCGAGAAGGGTTGAAGATGGTCTGAAGCGTCACCGCGTGCCGCTGGTCGAACCCCCTGGGTATCCACGAGCCGGCGACCCGGTCCTCCGCCGAGGCCAGCACATAGCTGGCAGCCCAGGCCCAACGGGCTCCCGATTTCCGTTCGAGCAGCATCTCTATCCCTCGGGAACGCCCCCGGTCCGGGTCCAGCCGAATTCGATCGCCCGCGGCCTCAGGGAATACCTTCAGGTCCTGCTCCACATTCAAGAACATGGGGCGCCGTGCCGAGAGGGTCCGCGAATAGGCCTCGAGGCGGAGCCCCACGCCCCCTGGGAACCGATGGTCCAGACCGAATGCCAGCTGTCGGGATTCCTCCGAAGGGGAATACACGGTCTCTCCATCCCCAACATCGAGCTCGTGGAGCCCATGGGATTGGAAGTACCGACCCAGGCTGATGCGGAGGTTGGTGCGGGGGGACACCTCGTAGGTTGCAGTAACGCGAGGTGCGAAGTCTCGGTCATCCGTGTGGGAGATCTGATCGTACCGGAGGCCGGCCTCCACGACCCAGTTGCGTCCCGGCCGAGCCCGGAGAGCCCCGAATCCGCTTAGCTCACTTCCGGTGGGATCCTGAACGACTGAAAGCGTGTCCTCCCGGACGCCTCGAGTGTTCCCCGGTGTCACGTAGGGCGACCAGGTCCGGTGGAGATACTCGTATCCGGCCTCGAGGCGCTTCCCCTCGGCCCCGAGACTGAACAGAGCCCAATCACTGGCCCTGATGGTGAGCTCGCTTCGAAGGCCGACAGAGGAGAA
>JBDHCH010000366.1:0-3869 GCA_039592115.1 Gemmatimonadota bacterium
GTTTGCCAGGGTGCCGACGCCAGTTCCGGGGATGCTGATCTGCGCCCCTGCGATGGCGTCTCCAGACACACCGTTGGTCACTACGCCGGTGACCGTACCGGTGGCCTGAGCAGCCAGGTCGTCGACGGCCCACGGCATCGTAAAGGCGAGACCAAGGACAAGTCCCATCGAAACCAGTCCCCGGACCGCCCGAACCACACGTGGCCCGAACGCGGGTCTACACATAACCCCTCCTATGTGGAAAAGAACACACTCCTCCGTGCATTCTTATTCACAACAAGAACGCGCACGGAGGACAAAAAACACTTCTCCAACTGCAGCAGAATACGGGGTGCCAGGAAACTCTGTCAAGCCGAAGATTTCTCACCAGGCACCAGAATATCCGCAAGGCCTGTCGGGGTGCTGCTCGAAGTTGACCTTGGGGGCGAGGAAGCTGAGATTCCTGGCCCTGAGAGGTTTACAGAAACACCTGTCCGGAAAGGGACTCACGACGATGTACGCGCTCCACTCCTGGCTTCGTTATGCCGTCTTTTTGGCGGGGGTTGCGGCCTTCGGTTACGCCCTCTGGGGATTGGTGGGGAAACGGGCGTACCAGAAGCTCATGTGGGACCTGGCGAGTGCGTTCGCCGTGAGCCTATATGTCCAGATCGTTATCGGTTTCTTCCTGATCTTCAATGCCACCAATCGGTTCTTCGACCGATCTCTGGGCCTCCACATGGTGTTTACCATCGTCGCGGCGGTTCTGGCTCAGATGAGCTACTCCACGAACCGGCGCCGACCCCGGGAGGAGCGTACCTACGGGATCCACGTCGTGGGGGTAGGCACAGCGCTGGCCCTGGTGATCGCCGGGATCCTCGTTATCCGGACCTCCATCTTCGGGTAACCGTTCCCGGATACCACCCGCCGTTCAGACACTCCTCCCGGGTCCCGTGCCAGGCAGCCCTCCATTTTCGTCCTTCCTGTTCAACGCTGGACCTTCGTCACTTGTCCCTGGCAAAGGGCGCCGATCCTCCCCACTTTCCTCGGGTTCTGGACTCGGGACGCATGATGGCCATGGTCTCTGGACGACCGCAGTCATCTCGGCGCGTATTTGAAACGACTGCCACACCCCCTTGCTGACCACGGGGTCATTCTCTCATGGAGGCATGCATGCACGTACTTCCTGCTCGAAAACACCGTTCCCAGGAGGCGACCTTCGTGGTCTTGCTCCTGGCCGGCCTGATCCTCTCGCCTGATCCAGCCCTCGGGCAGGATCAGGGTCCAGACCAGGTTCTCCAGACCGAGGGGTATATCACCCCGCCCGACGCGATCGCTGAGGCGGTCCTGGCGCCCTGGTATCTGAACACCAGGCTCTCGAGCCCCAACGTCGACAAGACCTGGTTCATGCGTGAGGTCGGTGACGGCCCACCGTCCATCGCCACCCTGGCAAAGCCCTTTCACGAATTGGGCGGCCTATTCGTGGACTTCCAGGCCAACAGGAACCGGGTTCTCACAAAGAACTCGAACGCCGGGATCGAGCTCATCTCGTTGAACGGTGAGGTGCGCCGGATCGAGATCCCTGACGGAGCCCGCGTGTCGGGCGCCCAGTGGTCTCCGGACGGCACCAAAGTGGCTTTCTTCGCCCACTTCGATGACCGAACCCACATCTACGTGGCCGACGCCTCCAATGGCCGTTCTCGGCAGTTGACCCGACGGCCGGTTCTGGCCGTCTCCGTCACGGCTTTCGAGTGGACCGACGATAGCCGGTACATCGGCACGGTTCTGGTGCCCGAAGACCGGGGCGGGATGCCGGTGCAGCCGGCAGTGCCAGAGGGTCCCGAGATCAAGATCAACAATGAGGGTGAGAACCACCTCCGCACATACGCGAGCCTCATAGGGACGCCCTGGGAGAAGGCTCAGGTGACCTATCACACCACCGGGCAGCTGGCGCTGATCCAGGTGGACAATCGCCGGGTCACGAACATCGGTGATCCCACCATGATCCGGAGCATGGACTTCTCCCCCGACGGCATGTACGCCAGGGTCACCCGGGTCACAGGTGATTTCTTCTACGTGGTGCCGGTGAACCAAGTGGCCACCACCGAAGAAATCTGGGACCAGGAGGGAAACGTCCTGGCAGCCATGAAGGAGGATGAGCCGAATCTCGGCCTCCAGGGCGGTGGTAGGGGGCAGGGTGCCGGCGACAACGGGGACGACGAGCCGGAACCCCGGGACATGGGGTGGAGAGCCGACGGGAATGGGTTGACCTACCTGATCCAGGACCCGCTCCCCGACTCCACGGAGGCCGCCGAGGAGCCCGAAGAGGAGGAGGAAGGTCCCGGTGCCCGCCGGAGCCGCAGGATGGACAAGGTCATCCACTGGATGCCGCCCTTCGACGAGGATAGCAAGACCGTCCTGTACGAGACGAACACGAGGATGAGCTGGCACCGCTTCGATCCCGACATGGGGATCCTGTTCATCAGTGAGCGGAGCGGCCAGAACGACCATGTCTATGCCGTCTATCTGGAAAACACGGAGGAGCAGCACACCATCTTCCGGCACAAGACCGACGACTTCTACGCCAATCCCGGAAGCCTCATGACCGTTCGGGGCGGCGGCGGCGGTGGCAGGTTCGCTGGGTTCTTCGGCCGGGGTGGGGGTGGTGCTCCCGGCAGCTCCGGGGCCACCATCCTGATGTCTGGCGACGGTGGCTCGGTCTTCCTCCAGGGGACCCAGTACGATGAGGATCCTTTCGAGGTCGGCCCGCTGACCTTCATCGACCGTGTGGAGATCGAGGGTGAGGGGAACACCCGGATCTACGAGGGCGACAACGAGGGCGCCTTCGAGCAGGTCCTGACCCCCATCGATCTGGACGCCGGGCGGTTCGTGGTGTCCCGGGAGGGCCCCACAGAGGTATCTCAGTCCTACCTCCGGGAAGGGGACGCCCTCACCCAGATCACGGACAACCAGAACTACGCACCGGATCTAGCCAACGCCGAACGGCACACGTTCATGATCCGCCGGACCGATGGGTTCAAGTACCGGGTCATGGTCACTCTCCCTGACAACTTCCGTCAGGGGAACCCCCTCCCGGCCATGTTCTGGTTCTACCCCCGGGAGTACACGAGCCAGGAGAACTACCTGGAGTCACTCCGATCCTATAACAAGAACTCCTTCCCCCGGTTCGGGACCCGGTCCATCGAGTATCTGATCCGTCTGGGGTATGTGGTGGTCCAGCCGGACCTCCCCATCGTCGGCCCGAGCACGGACCTCCGGAACGACAACTACGTCCGGGATCTCCGGAATGGGCTTTCCACAGTCATCGATACCATCACTGCCCGCGGGTGGGTGGACCGTGACCGCATGGGAATCGGTGGCCACAGCTACGGGGCATTCGGCACGGCCAACGCCATGGTGAACACGCCCTTCTTCAAGGCGGGGATCGCAGGGGACGGAAATTACAACCGGACCCTGACGCCCCTGAGCTTCCAGAGCGAGCAGCGTATCTTCTGGGACGCGCCTCACGTGTACACGGCCATGTCGCCCTTCTTCAAGGCTGACGACCTGACCGGAGCCCTCCTCATGTACCACGGGCTCTTCGATCAGAACGTGGGAACCTTCCCAATTCACTCCCCCCGGATGTTCCACGCCCTGAACGGTCTGGATAAGGACGTGGCCATGTATCTGTACCCATGGGAGGAACACGGACCGGCCGCCAGGGAAACCCTCCTGGACCTCTGGGCTCGGTGGGCCGCCTGGCTGGACAAGTGGGTGATGAACCCGGCGCCAATGGAGGACGAAGAAGAAGGGAAGTAACCCTTGGCCTGAGAACATCACCGAGGGAAAGGGCCCCGCCGACGGGCGGGGCCCTTTTCATTATCGAATCGGCC
>JBDHCH010000367.1:0-3848 GCA_039592115.1 Gemmatimonadota bacterium
TTGAGGTCCAGTGTGTGGGTGAGATTGTCTGTGGCCTGGTTGTTGGTCTGGTCCGAGAAGGAGGAACCTTCGTCGCCCAGAAGCTGCTGCTGTTGGGTCGCGGTGTTCTTCAGATTGTCCAAGCTGCTCAGGAAGTAGCTGCTTCGGATCCAGTTCTTCTCCCCAAAGTCGCGGCTGGCGTTGACACCCACGGCCAGGGACTCTGTGAACCCTTGACGGTTCCCACCCACAGGGCCTCCGCCCCCTCCTCGGGCATCCTTCCCGCCCCCCTGGAAGAGCTTCAGATCGGCACCGGCGAACCCGGCCTCGTTGGTGTTGTTGATGTTCCCCACCAGGGCGAGCTGGGTGGTGGGCGAAAAACGATTGAGGCTGACCGTCTCGTTGTGGCGGACCTCATCGCTGGGCTGGGAACCGAGAGCCCCATACTTCCCACCGTCGGCCCCGATCCCCCCGGCCAGCCGGCCGAAATGACCATCTCGGGCATCATCGTTGAGTGCCAGGTCGATGACCCTCTCCTCTTCGCCGTCGGGGATGCCCGTGAACTCAGCCATGTCGGACTGTTTGTCATAGACCTGGACCCGGTCCACGGCCTCAGCGGGCAGGTTCCGGGTGGCGATGGTGGGATCACTCCCGAAGAACTCCTTCCCCTCCACCAGGACCTTTTGCACATCCTCACCCTGAGCCTTGATGGACCCGTCGGCTTCGACCTCGATGCCAGGGAGTCTTTTGAGCAGGTCTTCCACTGTGGCATTGGGGCGGGTGGGGAAGGCCCGGACGTTGTAGTCCAGGGTGTCCCGCCGGTTCACGAAGGGGACCTGCTCCGGGTTCACGAACAACGTGTCCATCCCCACCGGTGCCAGGCTCAGATTCAGGGTCCCAGCGTCCACGTCGGCTGATGTGACGGAGAGGTCTTCCCTGAACAGGTTGTACCCGATGAAGGTCACCTGGAGGAGGTACTCCCCCACCGGAACCCGGCTCAGAGTGAAGCTCCCGTCACCACTGGATAGGGCATACTTGGTGAGGACAGAGTCAGGGAGAGAGAGAGCCACCACCATGGCACCCTGAAGGCCGTTCCCCTCGATGTCGGCTACCACGCCTCGAACGTCAAAGGGACCGGTTTGGGCCCGAACGGGTTGGGCCAGCAGGGTCACCAATACCGTCGCGGCCCACGCCGTGGCCAGGTGACGAGTAAGTCGAGATTGGAGAGACGGCATCTACTCCAGTCCTCCTCGATCTCCTCCTCGACCGCGACGGCGCATCTCGATCTCCTCCAGCTTCTCAGCCACGATCTCTTCGTATTCCTCGGGTGAAACTTCGTCACCGTCCACCGGCGCCGTGATAGCAGCGGCATCAACGGGGTCCAGCTTGACCTCGGTTGCGGAATACAGGGTTTGCCCGTCATTCACGGACACGGAAAGGATCATGCCTGGGAGCCCTCCGTACGGTCCGGGACCGGCGGGGACCGGAATCTCCGGCGTAAACCAGGCCTCGATAACCGAACTGTCCTGCACCGCCGTAGCCTTCTGAACCGCATAACCCAGGAACTCGCTCTGCTCTCCCGTGAGCTTCCACTCATAGCCGGGCTGGGTGCCGGTGATGAGAAACTTCCTGGTCATGAAGTCCCGTGTCTCCGCCATGGCCCCGTCCTCATACCGGACATAGGACTCCAGGAGGACCTCCTGATCGCTCCGGGACGAAGACCCCATCTTCAGCCTCGTTGCCAGCCCGGCGGCACGGGGGGACTTCAGGGCTTTCGCATCGTCTTCCGTGCCCGACTCCGGAGCGGGAGTCATGAGGGAAGCCGATTCGTTGAAGAGGAGGAGGAGGGAGCTGAAATGGGCCGGCGGCATGGCCTCCAGCATGTCCTTTAACTGCGGGTTGTCTTTCACTTCCTCCGGCACTTCGAATCCATACTGAACCTGGCGGTCGAAGAGGATGACCCCCTGCTGTTGGGCGGAAACTGAAGCAGGAACGAGGAGGAACAGGAGCGTCAATAGTCTCTTCATAATCCATTATCCCTGGTTAGGCCTGTGTGTCCTGTGAAAGTCGGTGGACGGCTTGTCATCTACCCTCGCTACCGCCCATGCGCCGGCGCATTCGTTGCTCAAACTGTTTGTACTCGGCCACGGCCTCCTCATCCGTCATCTTGCCGGCATCCACGGCGGCCTTGAGGCGTCTTCCTTCAGCAGCCAGCCGGGCCCGGAGGAGATCCGAGGCTACCTCGGCACCTTCTGCTGAGCCCTCCCCTGATGGTTTGAAGACGCCCTTGAAGGTGCCCTCCATCCTTGGCTTTACGTCCTCCAGGGTGAACTCGCCCGATTCGATACCTGCCCGGACCCGGCGGTTCATGCCCTGGATGGTCGCCCGCATTCTCGCGGCGTCTTGGGCGGAGATCTTTCCTGCCGCGACCTTTTCATCAATGCGGGTGAGGTACGGTTTTGACACGGCCTCCAGGTCGCTTGTTGGGGCTTCCACCACGGTCAGGTCGGGGTCCAAAGAGCCGGTTCCATCGTCCGATCCGCAGTGGACCAGGCCCAGTGGCAGCACGGCCAGGACAGCGAGCCTGAGGGTGTTCCGCACCGAGCGCGGCGCCCGGGCCCGGGAGTCGCCGGATATGATCAGCTTCAGTCTCCGCTCGATCAGATCCAAGCGTCCTCCACTGTCCGCCTCGCTGGCGAAGGCCGGCGGGCGGAGGGTCGGGGGCGTGGACAGGACATCCAATACGGTCAGGATCGCGTTCGCGTAGGAGCGAGGGTTCGGACTGAAGCCGTTGAGAACCAGCTCGTCACAACACAGCTCTTCATTGGCCCTGAGATTCCTTCGGGTCCACCAGGCCACCGGGTTCCACCAAAAGGAGACACAAGCGACCCACTCGATCCATCGGACCATGTGATCCCGGCGCCTGATATGGGCGAGCTCGTGGGCCAGGATCCACCTGACTTCTTGGGGATCCGCATCGGCCAAGAGGACCGCCGGAACCACCACCCGCACCTTGCCTCCAATCCACCACACCATGGGTGACAGTTGGGCGTTGGTGGTGAGGATCGTGGGAGTTGTAGCCAAACCCAGTTTTCTCGAGATGTCCGAAGCCAGCTCCTGGAACTCTTGGGGAGCCTGACTCGATGCGGTTCGAAGCAGTGCGTTGAAGCGGCGGACTCGGACCAGTGACCAGAGAAGCACGATGGCGCTACCCAGCAGCCAAAGGAGGATGAGGCCCTGCCTTCCGTTCTCGGCTAAAAACGCCATCAGGGCCGCCTCGAGGGTCCCCCCATCCTGAAGGGCCATCCTCCCTGAGTCGAGAACCGCCGCGTCGGTGGCCAAGAATCCCGAAGCATCGATCCAGGGAAGGTCCACCACCGGAACCGTGACGACCGACGGGAGCACCAGGGTGGCCAGGACGAGGAACCAGAGCGGGTGCGAGAGGAAGGGCTGATTTCGCCACCGTTGAATGGACCACGCTACGCCGGCTAGACCGAGGGAGATGATCAGCTTGCTGACCCCGATTTGCAGGAGGATGTCGGTCATGCTTCCTCCAGAATCTTCCGCAGCCGCTCGATCTCTGATGCGGAGAGCTTTCTCTCCTCGACCATGCGAGTGATCATGGGCGCCAGCGAGCCTTCGGTGAGCCTGTCAGCCAAGGACTCCAGCTGGCTGCAGGCGTATTCCTCCCGGGATACCCGGGCGGAGAAGGAATGAACTGCAAGGGACCGGTCCCGGCTTACGAAACCTTTGTCTTCCAGCCGGCTCAGGAGTTTCTGAACGGTCCCGTGTTGGGCCTTCTCTGCTCCAGCGTAGAGGTTGTCCTGGATCTCCCGGGCCGTCAGGCGGTCCGTTTGCCAGAGGAGATC
>JBDHCH010000368.1:0-4501 GCA_039592115.1 Gemmatimonadota bacterium
CCCTGAGCATGGAGAATATCACGGCCCTGGCATCGTCCCCGACTGTTGGAGCGGAGACCACCAGGATGTTGTCTTGTTGGTTTTGCGGGACCCCGGAGAAGATCCGTCCCTCGATCCCGATGGCCGGGGAGAGAAAGACGGTTCCGCCCGCGAGATTCAACTCCTGGAGGAGGGGACCGATCAGGGGTCCGAACTCCTGGTCCCAAATGGATTGTGCCTCGGCTTGAATCTCGTTCCGGGCGGGGAGCCCTTCCCGACGGTAGTCTGAGAAGAACCCCTCCCAGTCAGCGCTCAAGACCGAGACGAACTCCCCCAGAAGGGCACGTTGGCCAGGAGAGGAGAGTACCGCACCGATGGCCGCAGCTCCGAATCGGGCTCGGGTGGGGACGTCGGAGGGAATCCCATCCCCCGTGACCGCCAACCTCTCCAGGGCGGCGAATACCTCCGTCCGCGTGGCCTCCCCAAAGTAGAGGGGGAGGAAATGTAGAACCTCGAATGCCGGATCCCGGTTGAAGGCATCCCGGAAGTAGCCAGCTCGCTGGTCCAGCGGGGTGGCCGGAACGCCGGTCCTCTCTTTCAGGGCTCTGATCCGGGTCGGATAGGATGGATCGTATAGGGGTAATGGCCCCGGACCCACCGGGTCGACCATGGCCATGCCATGGAACCAGAGGTCAATGTGGGAAGCGCCGGAGAAGACCCAACGTCCTTCCGACTGAAGGGAGCTTCCAACCGCCCTGGCGAAATCTTCCGACCCGGGCGGAGGTTCCTCGGGAGTCAGTCCTTGCGACCCTCCGAGCCCCGCAGGGAGGAGGGCCGCAAGGATAAGGTGTGCGACGGACATGACAGTTGCCGGTAGCTTGTGCTTGGCGGGATACCAGTCCTTCTAGACGAAGAAGGTCTGGGCCCCCTCGGCAAACTGGAAGAAGTCCATGGCGCCGATGACGTCCTTGATCTCGGGCACCAGGTCTTCCTTTTCCAGCCCGAACATGTCCATGGCCATCTTGCAGGCATAGAGGTCTGCGCCGGCCGCATCCAGCGTCTCGACGAGCTCCCGGATATCCGGGATGTCCAGGCCCTGGATCTTCTTCTTCATCATCTTGGTGGCGAAGGTCTCCATTCCGGGGAGGCCCGCGACCATGTGAGGGATGGGCGCCGAAGGGTTACCCACCATCCCCGCTTTGAGCTTGTCCACCTTCGCTTCGGTGACGATGTCCAGCCCCCAGAAGGTGAAGAAGACCATGGCCTCGATACCCATCATTCGGGCGGCGTTGGCCAGGATAAGGCCCGGGTAGGCCATGTCCAGGCTCCCCTTGGAGCAGACGATGGCCACTTTCCGGGGCATGCCGTGATCGTTTCCGTTGTCGGTCATTTGTCAGTTCTCCCCTGATCAGACGCAGCCCTGAGGCTTGCCGTAGCCCGAGACCTTGGAGGCCAGAATGCCGGGCCCCTTTGGAAAGAGCTGGTAGATCTCCTTCATGGAGACGTCGGTGAGCTTGGTGATTCGCCGGACGCCCGGGGGCTCGCCCTGGTCCACGGCATCCTGCCGCACGAAGTCGATCACGATCCAATGCCGGTCGGTCAGGGGATCGATACCGACTTCCTTGGCCAGGCCCTCGGCCACTTCTTTGGTCCACGCGCCGGGATCAGTCAGGAACCCGTCGTCGTCCACCGTCACGGTGGCGCCACCAAAAGTCTTCTCAGACATCGTTCCTACTCCTTTTCCTTCAGATGAATCGGCCCGGGGGCCGGTGTACACGCAGTTCGTCGGTGGTCAGCCTACTGGGCGTCTCTTCCCAGAGACTTCAGGAGATCCAGGAGGACGCCTGTGCCCTTCTGCACCTCCGGATCCCGCATGGCTCGGAGGAGCCCAAAGGTCCCGACCGGCTTGGCTGGCCCCGCCTTCTCGCCCAGGGCTTCCGTGGCCCGGTCGGCCAGGTTCAGGATCTCCGGCTGGGTGAGGCTCCGGACGGTCATGAGGATGTGGACGATGTTCTCGCCCAGCAGCCGAACGTCTTCGGGGGTGAAGGAGCTGCTGACCTGCTGCAGGACCTTCACACCTTCCTTCACGAAATCCAGCGTCCCGTCCCGCTCGAACTCCTGAAGCCGGTCCGAGGTCAGGTGGATGATCCCGTTGGCCATGGGCATGAGATCCTGCCCGAGCTCCATGATCATCTCCTTGTCCCTCTTCAGCTCCAGGAGGATCTGGGTGGCGTGGTCCAGCTTGTGGCAAGCCTCCAGGAGCTTCTCCATCTCCGGTCCGTCGGCTTGGCCGTTTCCATTTCCACCCTGGGGTTGGAGGTCCATTCCGCTCCCTCCGGAGGTCGTCGTCAGCTCGCTCATGATCCGCTCCATTTCCCGGCCCAGGACATCTGGGCCTCGATGCCCGGGAGCTCAGCCCCCCGGAGGAGGAGATTCCAGTACACCCACCGGAAGCCCATCTTGCCCCAGTGGTTCATTTCGCTCTCACCGAGGAGCTTGAACGGCCCCACCCCCGGCAGGGGAAAGTTCCCTGGAAGGGGTTCGGTGTCGTAGTTGAAGTCGATGAGGACGGCCTTGTTGAAGCCGGTTTCGATGAAGCAGTTGGCGTGGCCGTCGAATCCTGCCCAGAGCTCCCGGCCCTGGATAGCCCTGAGCACGTTCTCCAGGAGGATGTCCCCCTCGAAGTGGGCTACCGACCCTGCCTTGGAAGTCGTCAGGTTCGTCGCGTCTCCGATGACGAAGATGTTTTCCCAATCCTTCGCCTGGAGGGTGTTGGGGTGGGTGGGCACGAAGTCAGCGTGGTCCCCCAGCTCGGAACGGCCGATGACCTCAGAGCCCTGGTGAAGAGGGATGCTCACGAGGAGATCATACTCCATCTCCTCCCCTTCCCAGGTGGACATGACGTTCCGCTCGGGGTCCACCCAGCCGGTGTTCCAGACGGGAGCCACCTTGATATTCCGCTCTTCCAGCATGTTTCCCAGCAGGGCCGACGCCTTCGGCTTGGTGAAAGCGCCCTCCAGGGGTGTGGCGTAGACGATCTCCGTCTTGTCCCGGATGCCTTCTTTGGTGAAGAACCAGTCGGCCAGGAAGACGAATTCCAGTGGAGCCACCGGGCACTTGATCGGCATGTCCACCACGTTCAGGACCACCTTGCCGCCCTTGAAATGGCGCATGTGATCTGCCAGCCGGGTGGCGCCGTCGAGGGTGTAGAAGTCGAAGATGTTCTTCTGCCAGCCCCCGTCCATGAGACCTTCGGTCTCTTCCGGAACGATGCGGGTTCCAGTGGCGATGATGAGGAAGTCGTAGGGAAGGATGGTTCCATCGCCCAGCCGGACTTCCCGCTTTTCCGGGTCCACCACGTCGATGTCCGAGGTGATGAAGTTCACACCCGGGGGGATGAACCGGCCCCGGGGTTTCTTCACGTCCCGGGGCTCGTAGACGCCGAAGGGGATGAACAGAAGTCCCGGTTGGTAGATATGAGTGTTGTCCTGGTCCACGACGGTGATCTGCCACTCATCGAGCTCCAGGGCCCGGGACAGCTTCGCCGACATCATGGTGCCGGCCGTTCCGCCTCCCAGGATCACAATGTGTTTCATCGGTCGCCTCCTCGGGCACCGTATCAGAGATGCGTTCTAATCTGATCCGGAGGAAAAGCAGGACCCGTGCCGTTGTTGGCGAACTCTGCAAGGCATTTGGTGGAAGGACTTTATGGATTTTAGCCGTTCAGCGGTCCGATGGCTGGCGCAACATTTATTTGCAACATGTTGCACCCATTGGTTTCAAATGATTCAGACCAGAGGGGTGGGACGGGGAGGGGATGGGGGAGGAAACCGCTGATCCGAGATGAACTTCTCTCGGTGGGCTTCCGCCACAGGGTGGTGCGGGACATGCCCAGGAGTTCGGCGGCCTCCCCTCGTCGGTACTGGGCCCGTTCCAGGGCCGATAGAATTCGGGCCAGCTCTTGGGCCTCCTCCGGTGTGAAATCCAGCCGCGAATCCCTGGACGGAACCCCTGTTTCCAGGGCGAACTCCGACTCTGGCTCCGCCGAGGGGCCCGGGGACGGGAAGGGTGGGGTCCCTGGACCGTTTTCCACGCCATGACCGATCTCCAGGGGGAGATCTCCCACATGAATCGTCTGGCCCTCGCACACCGTGGTGGCGTATTCGAGGGCATTCTGCAACTCCCTCACGTTCCCGGGCCATCGGTAGGCCAGAAGGGCCCGCATCGCAGATGGGGCGAGGCGAAGGGCTCTTCCCCGCTCTCTCCCGATCCGTTCCAGGAGGTGCCGGATCAGGAGATCGAGGTCTTCCCGTCGTTCTCTGAGGGGGGGGATCTCGATGGGGACCACCCGAAGGCGGTAGTAGAGGTCCTCCCGGAACTCCCTCTGGGAGACGGCTCGGGCAAGGTCCACCGCAGTGGCGGAGACGACGCGGACGTCGACTGTCCGGGTCCTCGTATCCCCAACACGCTCGAAGGCATGTTCCTGGAGGGCTCGAAGGAGCTTGGCCTGAAGGGGGAGGGC
>JBDHCH010000369.1:0-4203 GCA_039592115.1 Gemmatimonadota bacterium
TCATCCCGCCGGGCAGAGGTGCCCAGCTGTCTTTGAGTCGGTCGCCCGGCCAGAGGGAGAGAAACCGGAACATCCGGTCGATGCGAAAGCTCGGGCGGCAGGAGTGGTACACCAGCTCAGGCTACAGTAGGCGGAGTTTGGTGGAGAACGCCGTGTTCCGGTACAAGAGCATCCTCGGTCAACGGATGAGGAGCCGAACCTTCAGTAGCCAACGGGTCGAGGTCCGCCTCGCGTGCAAGATCCTGAACACGATGACCAGCCTCGGGAGGCCCGATAGCTACCGTGTGACGTAACCTCAGAAGGGGGAAAGGGGGAATCTGTGCTCGGCTCCGAGCCATGCACCAACGCCAGAGGACGTTGTCTCCAAAATGCAGGACGTGCTCGGAGAAGTGGCTCAGGTTGGGGACTTACCGGAAGCCCTTGATGTCCTCGCCCAACCGGTGTCGGACGCCTGGTCATACCCGCAGGTCTTACCGAGCCATGGAAGTTTGGTCGCCTGTATCGACCGGATCTATGGAATGACCAGAGTAGAGAAAAAGCTGCTGGGGTCTGGGTGCCTCAGGCCCTCACCACCGGCTACGCTCCCGTTACGGGCTTGGCATCAGCCCCCGCGTGTTCGGTGCCCAACTCCAGGTTGGTCAGCTCGTCCGTGACGACGAAGTCGTAGCCCGGGTACTCGTAGATGGCCATGCGAGGCTCGGTCTCTCCCAGGGAATACCCGTACACGTTTTGGTATTCGCCGATATCCTCTCCGAAGTCGTCCAACTGATGCAAGTACTCGCTAATGGACTTGGACTCGATGATCACCACCTTCCCCATCTGGTCGATGATGGGGCTGTGGGCCCGGGTCCGGTCGTGGTCGAACTCCAGGATGCGGCGGCCGTATCGGGTGATGCCGATGACCCTGAAGGTCATGCTTTTTCCGACTGCGGGGAGGTTCAACACGCTTCGGTCCGTGGCCAGGAAGGGCAGCTCCGCCTCATCCCTGAGCCTCGCCATCTCCTCCATCCTGGACTCGGCATCCACGGGGAATTCCCGGATCCGGTCGTGATAGTCCCTGGGAACCTTGCCGAAGATCTTCTCCTCCTGCTCTTCCTGAACGATGCGAGCGATGGGGGCGTAGTTGAAGTTGTTCTCCATGTACCCCTTTACCACGAAGGTATAGTAGGGGAGGACACCGATCTCGTTCAGGACCTGACGAAGCTTGGAGGTATGGCCCCGGCGGGAGGCGGCTGCGGTGAAGACCAGCTGGTTGGTAACGGTCCAACCTGCCGAGATGAGGCGTTGGATGGCCTCCCCGGTATCCGGCGTGACCTCCATGGCGGATTCGAGGTGGGTCTGAATCACGAATTGCTTGATCCCGGCGTCCGAGGCTTTGCGCTTGAAGTCGGCCAGGATAGCCACCAGTGCCGGAGTGATCCTCTGGGGCAGATAGGCCGGCATGCGCGTGCCCAACCGCACCCGGACTATCTCGGCGTACTTCTCGCCATTCGGCCTCCCCAGGTTGCTCTCCCGCTTCGCTATGGCCATCTCGTAGACCGCGTCCAGCACCTGCTTCAGGGAGGAGTCGGAGCTCATGAGGGCGTCCCCCCCGGTGATGAGGATGTCCCGAAGCTGGGAGTCTTCCTCGAAGTAGTGCATGAGCTCCGGCAGTTTCTGATTCCAGGCGGCGGTGGGCTTCAGACTCTCCAGGTCGAAGTTCAGGCGACCCCTCTGGAAGTCGTACATCCGTTGGCAGACCGAGCATAACCCACCGCAGGTTCTTCCCTGCGTGTCGGGAATCAGGATCGCGACGTCGGGATACCGCCGGTGCACGTTGTCGTGGGGGGGAAGGAGCCACCCGGCGGCATTGGGCTTTCCCGCAACCACTTCGTCTTCCTTTTCCCAGGCGTTGATGTGGCCGAACTCCTGCACCAGCTGGGTGCTGTAGGTGGCGTAATAGCGGAGGGCCAGATCGGCGCCGATGGCGAAGTAGGGTACCCGAACGTGCAGGAGGGAGAGGTAGTAGGGGTTCACGAAGAAGGGGATGCCGGCGTCCCGGGCTTGGTACAGGACCTTCATGGTGTCGGGATCCAGGGAGTGGTTCAACATCTCGTTGAGAAGCTCCGGGGACCGGATAGCGAAAGTCAGATGAAAACGCATGTCCCTCCACCATTCTCTTGCCATGTCCAGCTTCTGTTCCCGGCTCATGCCTTTGGGAAACTGGAATCGCTGGCTGGAGATCTCCCCGCGGTCCATCCGATCGAGGATGATCCCCAGGACCCGGTCCCGGTTCTCTTCCCGGAGACGAACGATCTTGGGGTCCAGTCCCGAGGGGTAGCGGTCCATCCAGGCTTCGAGGTCCTGACGGGTGGGGGGAACCTGGGTGCTTTTACCCGTGAACTGGCGGAAGAGGCGGAGCATGTCCTCGAAGAAGCCGGGCCTGGCACCTCCAGTTCCATGCCAGACGGCCAACCAGAGAGTCCGGAAGGGGTTGCTGACTGCCAGCTCGCCCCTGAGGTTCGGGTCCACGAACTCACGGCCTGCATTGTCGATGTAATCCAGGATGCGGATGGAGGCGAAATCCCGCCATTCCAGGGCCTCGAATGCCTCTCGCGTCGGGTGCTCGCTGGCGTAGTACTCCAGTGCGGCCGGCCGATGCCGGAGCTCGTCCCTGACCCAGTTGCGCACTCCCACGAGAGCCTCCGTCTCGTTCATGGCCTTGAGCATGATCTCCTCCAACTTGGGATTCTCGCCCAGGAGCCGCTTGAGGAGACGGTGGGACTTCACGGTGATCGCGATGCGATCCAGTTCTTCCATCGTCGACATGTCTGTTTGCTCAAGCGGGAGCTGTCGGGCCGGACCGGCGCCAGCCAGCGTCGGCCCGTACCCGCTCCAATGCGGGGCGTCGTCCGGAAGGAACGCCCGTGAACGCTTCCAAGCACGGGGCTTGCCCAGGAGGGCTGACCCCATTCAACTCAGAGGAGAAGGCGTGTCACCGAGGACAGCGCCGGGCCTTCGAGGAACAGAAACGGCGGGGAACCTTGCCTCGGTTATACTCTAGAGATCGGACCAGGTTCGCGAAAGGCGAGACCCGGGGATTCGGCGTCCGACTTCTCGAGCCGGTCTCAGCCAGCCGGAAGCCCTATCAGCCCCTTCACCGACTCCCGCAACGCGCACGGCCTCCTCCACCGAGAGCTGGCCGTCTCGATCCAACTTCTGGCGGAGGCTCTCGCCCTCAACGTAGGGCATCACATAGAAGAGGCGGCCGTCGGCATCACCGGAGTCATGGAGGGGAAGGATGTGGGGAAGGGAGAGGTTGGCCGTGGTACGGATCTCTGCCAGGAGCCGGTCGGTGCCCATGACGGCGCCCAGCTCAGGCTTCAAGACCTTCACAGCGACTTGGCGGTGGTGCTTCAGGTCCTCGGCCAGGTAGACCGTGGCCATCCCGCCGCTGCCGATCCCGCGTTCGATGCGGTAGCCGTCAGCCAAGGCCCGAGTGAGGCGTTCCTGGTCTTCCATCACGGAGATCCCGTTGAGAGTAGCCTGCCCGTTCCAGCCCAATCAGCCATCGAGAGGGAGGATGTTTAGTCAGGAAAGGATTATGCAAGGTCGGGGAGTTGAGGGCTCTTTGTTGGGGTGTGTGTGGTTCCGCCCCGGCGGATCTCTTTCTCCTCCGTTTCTGAGTAGGTATTCCTTCTCCAACTTCATCGGTTGTTATCCGTCCGGGCGGATTGAACCACCTCGGGTTCGTTGGATACCAGCTCAAGAGAGTCTTTGAAACCGGGTAGGCAACTTCCAACGAAGGTGACTGACCGCCATCAGGCAGGCCCGGGAAGATGAGCGACAGGTTCGAGAAGGCCTCCAGGGCGAGACCGCCAGCATCGCATTCTGACACCTGGAGGTGTAATCGGCCGCCAAGGAGCCGCCGGATCGAGCCATGCCAGTGAGGGTACGGAAGACCAGAAGGAGCCATGAGATTATGATCCCACGTTCCGGCGGCGGAGGGCAAGAAGTCAACAACCGCAAGGCGGATGAGGTTTTCGCGGAGCACGTGCGCTTCGACATGTCTTCAAGGAGTTTCTCGGCGACTTACTCTGCGAACCGATCGAGGGCCCTGATGTCCCCGTTCACTATATCCGCGTTCGGCTGGCTGGCGGAGGCCTCGGTCCGCTCGAATCCACCTTCCGCAGGTTCATCATCTTCCCGTTCATGAACCCACTG
>JBDHCH010000370.1:0-3835 GCA_039592115.1 Gemmatimonadota bacterium
CTGGGGCAGATCGATGCGAAGCGCTTCGGCGCGGCGACCACGGCCTCCCTCTCGGAGCTGGCCCATGCCACCGTGCTGGATGAGGTGGGCGAGTCCATCGACTCCCGTCCTCCCGGGCGGAACTCCGATCAGGCCTTCAACGGCGTGGGGCTCCCTCTTCTCCAGCTCAACCACTCCCGCCTCCAGGAAGACGGCGGGTACTGGTGGTGGCACACCCCCGACGACACACGGGACAAGGTGGACGCCCAGGTCCTGAAGGTGGACACGGATCTCTACGTCGCGGCCCTGGCCCGGTTGTTGGCAGAGCCAACTTTCCCAGCGAGCCTCGGCGCTGCAGTGGAGCGACTGGGGACCCTCCTGAGAGACCGTCAGGAAACCGCAGGCGAGCACTTCGACCTGGGGGAAGCCATCGCCCGGCAGGAAACCCTTCTGTCCATGGTCCCGATGGTTGAGGCCGCACTCCCGGCAGAGGGCGACCCGGCGGTGGACCTGGCCCTGGTGGCCATCCTGCGCCCCATCCACCGAGTCCTCTACACACTTCTGGGCCCCTACCATCCCGATCCAGCGGTGTCCGAAGGACCCCTACCAGGATTGAACCCTGTGGAAATGCTGGCCACCAACGATCCATCCACCGACCGCTATCAGTTCGCCCGAACCACCCTTCTCAGGGAGCTGCCCAGGGTTCTCGAAGCCATCGACGACTCCCAAGACATGGCGGAGAGCCTGCTGGAGGCACTGGGCCGAAGGTAGCGCGAAAGAAGAGGGGTGATCGCCCCGCCTTGAGGCGTGGTAACCGGGGATCAACGGGAAGTAACGAGGGCACCCCCGAGAATTATCCTTGTGTAGCTCATATTTTGTCTACATAATAAACAGAATCCAAACCGTCCCCCACTCCAGGACGCCGGTCTCATGAACAAGACCACATACCTCGGCGAGTTGGAGCAGATGATCCTCCTCGCGATCCTTCGGCTGGGAGATGATGCCTACGGGATGTCCATCCGTGAGGAGCTGGAGATTCGGGCCGATCGGGAGGTGACCAGGAGCGCCGCATACATCACCCTGGAGCGATTGGCAAAGAAGGGGTATCTGACCACTCGCATGGGGGATTCCAGCCCCGTCCGCGGTGGACGGGCCAAACGGTTTTACGAGCTGACGCCCGCCGGAAGGGATGCCCTCCGAACCTCTGGGCGTGCCCTCATGAGCCTCTGGGCGGAGCAGGAGTCGCTCCTGGAGGACGCATGAGATCCCCGCCGCGAGTGGCCGCGCTGCTCCTTCGGCTGGCCATCCGGGACCCCGACATCCACGAGGCCCTTCTTGGCGATCTCGAGGAAGAGTTGGCTGGGCTCCAGGAGTCGGAAAGGCCACCGGGCCATCCCCGACTCTGGTACTGGAAGGCCATCCTGGGCCTCTCTCGACGCTTCGTCGTCGCCGGACTGCCTGGAGGAGGCAGGGCGTCCTCAGCGTCTCCCATCAAGACTGCCAAGAATAGCGGGTCCATTTTCGAGACCCTGACCCAGGATCTCCGCTACGCCATCAGAGGCCTCCGGAAGAGCCCTGGGTTCACGGTGGCGTCGGTTCTGACGCTGACGGTGGGGATCGGCGCCAACGTGGCCATTTTCAGCGTCATCGAGCCGACGCTCCTCCGGCCGTTACCCTACCCTGAATCGGACCGCCTCGTCCTTGCCCTGGGCACAGAGGAGGGGGAGAGCTGGACCCAATCGGTCTCCGCTCACGACTACGTGGATCTGCGGGACCGGAGCGATGCCTTCGCCTCCCTGGGAGCCATCAGCGCCTGGCCCTGGCTCAGCTCGGTAACCGGCGGCCAGGAGCCGGTCCGCTTACCCGTGGGGTGGGTGTCGGTGAACCTCTTTGCCGGCCTCGGAGTGGAACCCATCCTCGGACGGGGGTTCGCGGAAGAGGAGGGCCTCCTCGGTGCGCCTGGTGTGGCCATGGTGAGCCACGGTCTCTGGGAGCAGAACTTCGGCAGCGATCCCGAGGTGGTGGGTCGCGCCATCAACATCGACGGCACCCCCTTTACCGTCATCGGCGTGATGCCCCCGAACTTCAGCATCTGGGTGGAGTGTGATATCTGGATGCCCATGCGTTTGGGGGAGCACTTCGCCTCCGACCGACGCTACCAGAACTTCGTCATGGTCGGGCGCCTGAGATCAGAGGTTCCTCTCGAGCAGGCCCAGAGCCAGGCCGATGTGATCGCAGCGGAGCTCGCCGTGGCGTATCCGACCACGAACCAGGGAGAGGGATTCCGGGTTACCGAGCTCCAGGAGGCAGTGACCCAGAGCTACCGAGCCAGCCTCCTCCTACTCCTGGGGAGCGTGGGCCTGCTCCTCCTCATCGCCTCGGGGAATCTTGCAGCCCTTCTTCTGGCCCGAGGGTTCAGCCGGCAAACCGAGTTCTCCGTCCGGGTGGCCCTGGGCGCATCTCGGACAAGGCTCATTCGGCAAGTCCTCACCGAAAGCGTGGTCGTCTCCTTTGCCGGTGGGGTTCTCGGCACCGGGGCAGCGCTGGCAGCTCACGGGGTCCTTCTCGCCCGGCTTCCCTTCCAGATCCCGGCCTTCGCCGCTGAGGCAGGTCTCTCCCTCCCGATTCTGGTCTTCGGACTCCTCCTTTCAGCGGGGACAGGGATCCTCATCGGGATCATTCCTGGGATTCGCTCCTCCCGCCGCAGTGCGATGGAGGGAGTGCGGAGTGGTCCCCGGTCCGCAGACCTGAAAGGTACCCGGATCCGGAGTGGGTTGGTGGTGGCTCAAGTGGCCCTCTCCATGGTCCTGCTCATAGGGTCCGCTCTCCTCATCCGAAGCTTTGTTCACCTCCGGAGCATCGATCCCGGGTTCGATGCCCAGAGCCTCCTGGCGATAGACATGGAGCTACCGGCCTCCGAATACCTGGACGCCGAATCCCGGACCACGTTCTTTACCAGGTTGGACGAAGGGACCCGGGCCATCCCGGGTGTCGTGGACGTGGCCATGGTCAACCGCCTTCCTATCCGGGCCTTCGGCGGAAACACCTACGTTTATCGGGTAGGGGAGAGACCGGGCTCGAACGATGAAGCCCAGACGGCCAACGAGCGCTGGGTGATGCCCGGGTACTTTCAGGCCATGGGGATTCCCATCCTCCGGGGGAGGGGGGTCGAAACCACCGATGCCGGAAACGCCCCCCCCGTCCTGGTCATCAACGAGACCATGGCCCGAGAGTTCTTCCCCGGCGAAGACCCGATCGGGCAGACCCTTATCATCGACTTCGACGAAGAGACCCACCTGGAAGTCGTCGGTGTGGTGGGAGACGTGCGGTTTTCCGGCCCCACCCAGGAGAGTTTCCAGGCCATGTACCACTCCTACCTCCAGGAGCCGGTCACCCGGATGGCGTTGGCCGTCCGGTTTGCCGGGGAGGCCCCCCAGCTGGTGCCGGCACTCAAAGCGGCCGTCCGTGAGTTGGACCCGACCCTCCCCGTATCGGAGGTGGAGGCCATGGAGCGGGTCATCGCTCGAGCCATGGGAGACCAAACCCTCATGGCCGTCGTTCTCTCACTCTTCGCCTGGGTGGCGGCCCTCCTCACTGCCCTGGGGATTTATGGAGTCCTGGCCTACTACGTCGGCCAACGAGTCCCGGAGCTGGGACTTCGCATGGCCCTCGGGGCAGGCCCTGGGGGTCTGATCCGAACGGTGGCCTCTCGGGGCCTGCTCCTCCTGGCTGTGGGGATGGTCCTGGGAATCGCAGCGGCAGTCGCCGCAACTCGTCTCTTGCAGGGTCTCCTGTTCGGTGTGGAATCTACCGATCCGGTAACGTTCCTCGTCATCAGCGGGTTTTTCCTGTTCGT
>JBDHCH010000371.1:0-3816 GCA_039592115.1 Gemmatimonadota bacterium
CGGGGACTTCGGTGACGAAATCGGTCACGCGCATCTCGACCCTGATCCCGTGATAGCAAAGGTTTTGAGTGCAGCGCCTGTGCTCGGGCGTCCGCTGGGAATGAGGGTTTCGAATGGTCTCCTCTGGGTGGCGGACGGGGCTGGCGATCCGGGATTGCACGTCCTGAATGCCACGACTGGAGATCTGATTTACTCCATGGGTCGAAGGGGCGAAGGACCTGGGGAATTTGGAGATGCTCCCTCCAGCCTTGAGGTCTTTTCGGAGGATCCGGGATCCGTATGGACTTGGGACATGCTCCTGCAACGCCTCATGCGGTTCGAACCCCAGCCCATTTCCGAATACGAGATTCAGGTCCTCACACTCATCGGGCCCCGAGTAAGGAGGCTCGTGTGGCCGGAACCGGATCGTTTGATCGGCATCTCGATGTCAGAGGAGGAGAGGTTCTCGTTCTTTTCCCCGAACGGCGATTTCCAGCACTCGAAATCCGGGCCGATTCTCGGAACCGATGACATCCCGATGCGGGCGCGCCTCAATGCAACAGATGGGCCGAGCAAGACCTGCACTTGGCCCGGACGGGGGTTTGCGATTCTCAACTTTTTTGTGGGCCGCCTCGAATTCTATGATGTGGAAGCCGAGCTTGTTCGTTTGGCTGAGGTGCCGTTTGAGTCCAGCGTACTCTTCGAAGCCATGGACGGAGGTCGGGTCCGACATCTGATACCACGAGCTTGGTATTATGATTGTGCAGCAAACAATACTACCCTGTTCGCCCTTTTCTCTGGCCGACTGCGCTCTGCTTTCGAGGGTGACGCCAGGTTCTCGGGCCGCTACGTGCACATGTTCAATTGGAGCGGGAAACTACTGGGGGTCTTGGAACTGGACCGCGACATCCGAAGCATTGCGATCAACGAACGCGGCACTACCCTTTTTGCCGCTTCGCTGGTCGACTCCAAGATCTACGCCTACGACATCTCAGACCTCCACCGGTGATCTCCTGGTCGACAACCGATCGAGGTCGGGGCCTACGGCACCCGAATCGACCCGGTCGCCTCACTGGAGATGGCCAAAGCAGCAGGCCAATTCGGCGATCGCCTCAAAACTCTGACCTATCCCTCACCCCAAACTGCTCCACAAGCAACCGCTGCCGGTCCTCGTCGAGAGGGCCGAGCCACAATGTCTCCACCCTACCTCCTAGAAAGACCGCTGTCATAGGTACCGGGTCGAGCGGTAGGACTTCGACCACCTCCCCGGTCGGGTGCACAAGCAGTGGGAAGGCCGTTCCCGATATCCGAGCGAACATCTCGATCTGCGGCCGCGTTTCCTCCGGTGCGACCCCGACCACATTCACCCCCGCTGCGTGAAGTTCGTTTAGGAACGGCACGTTGTCAGGAGAATAGGGGCAATCCGTCCCGAAAAGGTAGAGCACCATGGAGTCCACCGGCTCCACGGTGACCTTCCTACCTGTCATTACCTCCATCCCGACGAGGGAGAAGGGTGGCGCTCGGAGCGTGTGGATTCGGTCCAGGAGCCCGCGATTGATCTCCTCAGCCTCTCTGACGTCGCGCGATGCAACTCTGAGACCTTCCACGTGCTGCTGGCCCAATTGGTACGTCTTGAACGCCAACGCGATGGTCAGAACAATGAAACCGGCCAGCAGGACGGAAGTGAGTTTCATTTCATCTCCTCACCTCTATGAACGACACGGTGAGACCGGACCACCCACCAGCTGCTACGGGAGGAATCCTCCCCGCGCTACGCCTGGGGTTACCGGCGGTGCAGCCGATGAATCTGAACGTATTCGATCCCTAGCTCATCCCGGCGGATGCCGACCACGGCATCAGCCGTGATGACGGAGGGTTCCAGATCGGCAGGGAGATCGATCGAGCCGACCCTCTCGCCTTCCGGCGTGAAGATCCACCACACCCCTCCGGCCGGAACCTCACCGTAGAGAGGCCCTCCCAATGCGTACGCGTCCCGTTCAACCTCATAAGGCCTCACCCATACGAAGCCCTGACCATCGACCAGGAAGGCTGAGAACAGGGGCACACGATTTGGTGCGGGAGCCGCGTTCAGGCGTTCACGCACCCTCACCCTATCACCCGGATCTGCGTTCTGGACCGCCAACCTCACTACCTCGCGAAGCGCGTCGCGTGGCGAGGTCCGGCCTGGCTCCCAGGTGATCTTGTTCACGACACTGCCGTCGCCACCCACCACACCGATCGCTGGGGAGAGGGTTTCCCCCACGTAGAGCGCATCGCCCATGATGGCAAATGAGACACTTGGAGATAGGGGTGTCGGCCCGGTCATCCCCGGGGCTTCATACCGAAATATCCCCTCCGCACGAGCGATGATTGCGACGAAGGTCCCATCTCGGGAAAAGTGAGAGACAGTGACCTCATCCCGGCGGCCGTAACCCATATCCGTGATTCCCATCAACGCCCAGCCGTCACGGAAGGTCCCCCGGATCGCTGAGCTCGGCCGATATCCTGCTCCTATCAGATCAATGGGCACAGTCTCGATCGTCCCATCCGGCCAAAAGCGCGTGACTCGCCGAAGGCGGCCATCGAATGCTTCGATGGTGTCCCCGCGGGTCCAGGCGCTTTCTAGATCCCGAAATTCCCCAGGCCCCTCCCCTCTACGGCCATGGGTTGCAGCGAGTTCACCATCCTGAGTGAAAACCCGGATTTCACCATATGCTGCCAGCGGGACCACCACCTGGCCGCCCGGGAGGAGAGTTGGGGGTTTCACCTTGAAGAACTCTTCGTCCAGATCCCCCTCGGCGGCCCCAAGGGTCAGCAACGGCCGTTCCTCGACTGTGAGGGGTCGCCCCTGGACTACAGAGTTCGTCAGAGTGACTTCCTGAACTCCCGTGGCCGCAAGCAGTGGAGGCCAGGCCCACAGGCAAACGAGAAGCCGAACCGATCGCACGCTCGACTTGAGGTAAAGAACCACTGAGCCTCCCCTCCTTATTCGGCCAGAGGTATTCAGTTCTCCCAGTCTGGCACCCACCCCGCTCCGGCGGGCGGAAGCCTAGAACCTCCGCCCGCCCTCCAGGGTCATCATGAACATTCGGTGTCGTCACACCATGGATCTTCCTCGCACGTGCTGTGGGTGCCCCAGCAGTATTCCAGGACACTGATTGCCGAGCAACCCTCGTCCTCCTCTTCGCACCTTTCCCAGCTCCGGCATACTACATCACAAGGGTCCGTCGCTCCGGCCGGCGAGTACGTCAGCACCAGAGCCGTGAGCGCGACGAACACTGACGACGAGAAGCCAGGGACGATCCAGCTCTTCACCGCTTTCAAGAGGTTGCTCCTTCACCTAAGTGTAGAGTGTTGGAAACCGAGGCGTAATGTCTCGGACAGGTGCCTCTATAGGATTAGACCCCTCTCGAAAGACCTTCAGCGAAACCTCCACCAAGCTTCGCGTATCGATCCTGCCTTCCTCCTGTCATCCACTTGCTTCTTGACATCCGGGAGCCTGCCTCTGGGCGGCCTCTCTTCCTGGTGCTGTGTCCCCGATCTGTGAGGAATCCTCCGGCCCAGGTTCATTCAAGCCTGGTCTGAACACGTTTCTTAGTAAGACGCTTCCGAATACCAAAGCGTGCACGCGGAACCGGATTGGCTGCTGGACCGCCCGGGGGTCCTCCGGCCATCAGGCCTCCGGTGTGTTACCAGCCCGGCGCTGCAGTCCAAGACCGGAGGAGGGTCCACACCCGAAGATGACCATGCTTCCCCTCCCTCAGCGACAAAGGACAAGAACCCATGCCCGTGCACATTCTCCGGGTGCCCGGCGTCTCCAATAGGAGCAATTAATCG
>JBDHCH010000372.1:0-4995 GCA_039592115.1 Gemmatimonadota bacterium
CTGAGCCTGCCGACATCTCCTCCGGCGGTGTAGTGACCCATAACCCATTGAACCCGGATGTTGGCATCGTTCCTCCAGTCGCATATAGCGTTGGGATATCCTGCGCAGCTGCCGCCCATGATGGAGGGTGCCGGATCTGCTTTCCAGCGTCCCCCGCGGCAGGATGTGAAGTGGGAGCACATGCTGTCCGCGTAAAGGGACTGATCTTCACAGTCTGCCAGGGTGTCGAAGATGTTGGGGAAGGGATCCGGGATCCTGTAGCTGGTGGTGCAGCCGCCCGTCGGATCGGTCGAATCCCAGTCGTCGTACTCGTCACCGAGACCGAAAACCCCATGCCCCGCCTCGTGCAGGAAAGTTCCTATGGAGGTGTTCTCAGCAGAGAAAACACCATTGGCGCTCCTGTCCCGGCAGCACTCCAGATGGATGATGGCGGCTAGAGAGGACTCCGGGCAGCCCTCGTTCCACCCGTCTGGAGCGTCACGGTCGCAGCGCACGCTGGCGCACGTGGCCGGCGGGGGCGGGTTGTAGATCCCCGTTGTGAAGGGGGCGTACTTGTCGGCGTACCAGAAGTTTATCCTGCTCAGGTGGTGGTCGGGGAGCGTCCCAGTGTACCAGGTGTCCCGGATCAGGTTGATCATGTCGGTGTGCCACTGCAGGGGCAGGGGCCACATGGAACCTTCGAACTCTGCCGAAACTCCCAGAGAGGTGCCGGCCATCAAGCGGTACTCCTGGCTCGGGATGAGCACGATGTTCACCTTGGTGGCAGAGTCTCCATAGTCGATAACGGGAATGCATCCGTCCGGGCAGGGAGCGCTGCATATCCCGCCGCAGTCAGCGCCGTGCTCGGTGGGTCCCATGAAACCGTCCAGGCAGTCGCAGGCGTCCCCTGCGCCATCGTTGTCGAAATCTCCCTGTTCCGGGTTGTAAACGTCATCCAGTAGTCGCAACTGTTCCCGCAGTTAGGGTCCTCTGTATAGGGCATGGGCGGACAGTCACCGTCGTCGTCGGCGTTGTCAATGGAGCCCGGCGTCCAGCACGGGTCGCAGGCGTCGCCGACCCAGTCAAAGTCCACGTTGCTCTGGTCCTCGTTGCTTACCAGGGGGCAATTGTCGCAGGCATCCCCGTGACGATCGCCGTCCGAGTTGGCCTGGCTTGGGTTCGTGATGTGGTCGCAGTTGTCGTATTGGTCCGGAATGCCATCTCCCTCATAATCCTGCCTGCACGCAGCGTTGTAACAGATGTCCAGGCCAGTGCAGGCCATGGCCACGGTGTCCATGGCACCGGCGTCGCAGAAAGCCTCAAGCACAGTGCTTTCGTCCAGGCAGGTATCCTCGGTGTAACCTGTGTAAAGATGGTCCCACGCCCCCTCACCGGTGTAGACCCGGCCGGTCATTTCCGGGTCCTGACCGAAGTCCGAATCGAAGCAGTCCGGGCAGCCGAAGATGTCAACCTCCGTTGATGGATCAGGTGTGTAGCACCCGTCACACCAGTCACCCACACCGTCGCCGTCGTAGTCCCACTGATTCCAGTTGGCGGTGTACTCCGGATTTGCATTGCTGCAGCAGAAAACGCAGTAGAAGTCCATGTCGGTGTCACAGTCAGCGCAGCTGTGAACAGATGCCATCTCCGTGCAGTAGGTATATCCGCCAGGATAGGGGTTGCAGTTATCGCAGGCATCGCCGATGTGGTCACCGTCAGAGTCCTCCTGGCTAGGGTTGCTTATGAACAGGCAGTTATCATCAGGGTTGTCGAACCCGTCGTTGTCCCAGTCGCTCAGATCGGCGAGGACCGTGAAGAGCTCCTCGGTTTCCTGGAGTTCACCGGATTCATCCAGCCACTCGGCGTAGTAGGCCATGCCCTGAGGGTAGGGCCCCCCCGAGTACTCACACTCGGTGGATTGGCACTCGGCTACCATCTGGCGGTTCACGATGAGGGCGATGTATTCGTCCGGAACGGCAACGTTGTAGCGGGCGTAAAAAGTCACCACATCACCCGTGTCTGCCTGGGCGGGGCTATGGGTCAGGTGGAAGGCGTCGCAAGCGTCCCCGATGCCGTCCCCGTCAAGATCCTCCTGTTTTGTGTTGGCGTCCTGAGGGCAGTTGTCGCAGGCGTTCCCTACGGTGTCAGAGTCCCGATCAGCTTGATCCTGGTTGGCAACAGCGGGACAGTTGTCCGCATTGTCCGGGATGCCGTCAAGGTCGGTATCCTGAGTGTCGGGGAAGGTGATCTGTGCGGCAAAAGCATCCTGATCCATGAAATCTCCGCCCTTGGTCGACTGGGCTCCGGCCGACACATTGGGCAGGCTTACGGATGTGGTCTGGCCGGAGATGTAGATGGTTTCAGGTGATCCGGTCACTGCCACACCCAGCCCCAGGTCTCTCCCGGACCCGCCCAGGTAGGTGGACTGAGGTGCGGTGGTCAGTTCGCTTCCCAGCCGGGTGAGGAAGGCGTCGTGATCCCCGCCGTTGGTGGTCTGGTCCCCGTCTTTAGTCCCCGGGAAATCGGTAGATCCGGTGGAGCCGGTGACGTGGATCACGCCGGAGGTTGCTCCGATATCCATGCCGTAGGCGTAGTCATCCCCCGTGCCCCCCAGGTAGGTGGTTCGAAAGATCTGTCCCAGGTCCGCCGGCAGCCAGGACACGAAGGCATCGCGCCCTCCCCCGAGTGACGGCTGGATGGCTCCGGATGTCCCGTTAAAAGCTGCCGAGCTTGTATATCCGGCAAGATAGACATGCCCGGTGGTGGGATGAATTTTCACAACCGATGCCTGATCCGAATCCTCCCCGCCCAGGTAGGTGGAGGCCGAAACGGTGGACAGGGTGGAGTCGAAATACGCGGCAAAAGCGTCGATGTAGCCCTGAGTGTCCGCCACCGCGCCGCTGCTTCTTGCCGGAAGATCACCGGACAGGGTGTCTCCGGCAAGGTAGATGTTCCCCGTCTGGGGATGGACGGCCACACTGTATCCGTGATCGTCCCCGTCGCCGCCGAAATAGGTGGCGCTGATCAGTCCTGTCAGGTTCGGGTTTAAGCGGGCCACGAAGCCGTCATACGTTCCGCCCCCGTGAACCGACTGGGCTCCGGCGCTGACCCCGGGAAAATCCATGGACCGGGTGGTGCCAGCGATTACAATATCTCCCGATGGAGGATGGACATCCATGACCTGACCATTACTTTCGTCGAGGCTGCCTCCCAGGAATGTAGCCACCTCCAGGGTGGTCAGGTCCTCTGAAAACCGGGCGACAAAAGCGTCGTAGTTGCTCGACTTTGTATCGTCGTAGGCGTTGGCCGTCGCCGGAAAGTTATATGATCCGGTGATTCCTGAAATGTAGATCTTGCCCGTGTCCGGGTGAATGAGCAGAGCCGAGTTGCTTCCGTCGCCGAACACCTGCTCCATGCCGCTGCCTCCGAGGTAGGTGACCTGGTGGAGGGTGGACATGGAGGCGCTGATGGATGCGACGAAGGCGTCCCAGATTCCCAGATTGTGGGTGGGATCAGCCCCGCCGGTGATGCCGGGCAGATCAGTGGAACGGGTCATGCCCCCGATGTAGACATGGCCGGTGATCGGGTGAACCGCGATAGCCATGCCCCTGTCATCGTCGGTTCCCCCCAGGTAAGTGGCCAGGGTGGGATCGATGATCAGATCTTTTGTCCAGTCATACTCTCCAACGGTGAAACCGTATCCGTCTTCGGTGACACGGTAGGCTACCTGCACGGGATGTTTCTGTTCGTCAACGATCTGCCAGGCTACCGGCGGTGTCAGAGCAACGGTACCGGCATCGGTGGCCATCACCAGGCTGCCGGACGAAGTTATACGCAGAGCAAAGGCCCCATCCAGTTCCATGAGGATCGTCGAAGGGTCACTGCCCGGCTGGACCGTGAAGATCTGCTCCACACTGGACATGCAGGCTGAAAGCTTCAGCTCAATACCCTCGCTAATGGCACCCAGGCTCACTTCACTGAAGGTGGGAAGATTCCGCTGCCACATGGCCGGGTCATCACCAAGGTAGATGCTGACACCTGTGGGAGTTCTCTCAACACCTGTTGGGGTGAAGGATGAAGAGCGCACCGGGTGGAAGCGCAATTCGGAGTTGCTTTTACCGTCGATGCCAGGAAGTACCAGAACAAGGTCCCCGGTCTCTGACACCAATACGGAACCGGTGAAGGTGGAAGCGTAAAAAGCCACGTCATCATTCATCTGGCCCCGGTTCTCGATGAAGGGTACCTCAAGGCGGGCAAGATCTCCCGAAGATTCCCCGGGAACCGCTCCGTAAATCATGTTTGGGCTTGCAAGTGATATAGATAGGATCAACAGAAATAGAATAGAACGCGACATATTGCTGTTCATGGCGACTCCCTTCCCGAATCCCCCCGCCATGAAAGCAGGGTGTGTGAAATGTGCAAACAAAAAGCCCGGACCTCTTCAGAGGTCGGACCGGTCAACCGTTAAAGAATCTGAAATGTGAAGCCCCAAAAGAAAAGCATCAACCTCCCCCATAGTGCCCTATTTCACAATTATAGCAGGGGAATAATGAGTGTCAAAGAGCGAACGCGGGGACGCGGTAGATAGCGAGGGGGGGAGGGGGAGCATGGGAGCATGGGCGATAGAGGATGCTGGTGCAGCGCGACCTGCGCGACTCGTTCGGCTCGGCTAACTCGTCCTGTGCGGCGGATCAACGGCCGGTGCGTGGGAAGAGCTTTTTACAGTTGTGCAGAAGCTAGAAGTGGTTCTGAGCGTTTTTTCAGGCCCCTGATGAGGAGGAAGACTCCAAGGAGGAACAGGGCGACGGAAAAGTACTGGCCCGGGGTAAAACCCCAGTAGAGGGGGTCTGACACCCGCAGGCTGTCGAGGAAAAAGCGAACCGGGGCATACATGAAGATGATCAGGACCGCGTGGAACCCTTCGAAGGGACGATAGTTCCTTAGTCCGTAAAGAACGGCGGTGATGACGATGGTCCAGAGCATCTCGTAGAAACCCAGGTTATGGCGGACCACACC